>NZ_JAMYLH010000006.1:0-342224 GCF_040317925.1 Mesorhizobium sp. M1348
CACGAGCTCGGTCCGCTGGCGATCGAGCGCATCCGGCGGAGGCGCCCGGGCGGCTTCGCTTACCTGCGTCCGCAGCTGCGCCAGCTCCGCGCGGTCGGCGGTCGCGTCCTGCCGCAGCTTTTCGATCTCGGCCGCGAGCTCGGTCCGCTGGCGGTCGAGCGCATCCGGCGGAGGCGCTCGGGCGGCTTCGCTCACCTGCATCCGCAGCTGCGCCAGCTCCGCGCGGTCGGCGGTCGCCCCCTGCCGCAACTTTTCGATCTCGGCCGCGAGTTCAGTCCGCTGGCGGTCGAGCGTAACCGCATCCGGTGGCGGTGCCCGGGCGGCTTCTCTTACCTGCGTCCGCAGCTGCGCCACTGCCGCGCGGTCGGCGGTCGCGTCCTGCCGCAGCTTTTCGACCAACTGGGGGAGGTTCGTGCTGTCGCCCGCCGCCACCTGCTGCAATTTTTCGATCTGACCCAAAAGTTCGGTCAGCTGGCGATCGAGCGTAGCCGCATCCGGTGGCGGCGCCCGGGCGGCTTCGCTCACCTGCGTCCGCAGTTGCGCCATGGTCGCGCGGTCGATCGTCGCGTCCTGCCGCAGCTTTTCGATCTCAGCCGCGAGCTCGGCCAGCTGGCGATCGAGCGGGGCGGCATCCGTCGAAGCCGCCTGGGCGGCTTCGCTCACCAGCTCCGTGTGATCGGCGGTCGCCTGTTGCCGCAGCTTTTCGATCTCAACTGCGGACGCAGTCGAGAGCGTAATTGTCGCGCCGACGATCAACATACTAGCCAAGAGTATTTTTTGCCAGTTGACACGAAACCAGCCCCTGGATTTCAGCAACTCGGCGCCGCTTGCAGGTGGAACCGCAGCTTTGAGGCCAATGTCTGTCCGTTTTCCGTTCGTCAAAAGAGCGACCTCGGTCGGGGGCTTGCTATCCCGCGACGCCAATTGGAAGACGTGCACCACGAGCCTACGCATAAATTCGAGCTTTTAGCTTCATCCATTCGAGTAAATTCGAGCTTTTAGCTTCATCCATTCGAGGGATGCTTCATCCAGTCCGGGGAAGTGTCACGTCCTGATATATGGACGTCGGGCACTATGCGCCGGCGGTCGTGGGACGCTCGCTCGCCGAAATTGACACGACACCCCGTCTCAGCCATCCTTGAGCTGGCCGTCTTGTCTTGCGGCTCTGCGTGTATGAGCAAATTGCATGGCCAGTTCCGCTACCAGCCAAAAATCCAAGCGCGCCGCGGTGCGCAAGGCGCTCGACCGCCACAAGGTCTACATCACCGCGCAACGTTTTTCGGCCGGCAGCTACAGCGCGCGCGTGCTGGTCGATGGCGAGGCCTATTGGGTCGACGAATTCCGGCTCAGCCAGCTGCAGCAGGGCCTGTCGCCGGCCGAACTCGAATTGACGCCGGCCACCGACGATTGAGCGGCGTGACCTCCCATCCTTCGTCATCCCAGGGCGGTGCAGGAGCGAAGCGACGTCGCGGAGACCCTGGGATCCATGCCGTTACATTGGAGCGCCGCTGCGATGGGATTTTGATGCTGCGCTCGTTGCTTTTGCCCACCACCCGCGCCTAGTCCATGACCGCCCCACCAAAGCTCAAGGCCTATCGCGCCAAGCGCGAGTTCACGAGGACGCCGGAACCGGCCGGCGGTCTGGTTGCCGGTGAGGGCAATCGTTTCGTCGTCCACAAGCATCACGCCACCGCCGATCACTACGATCTGCGCCTGCAGGTCGGCGACGTGCTGAAGAGCTGGGCGGTGCCGCGCGGCCCGTCGCTGAACCCGGCCGACAAAAGGCTGGCGGTCGAGACCGAGGACCATCCGCTCGAATATATCGACTTCGAAGGTGTCATTCCCGAAGGCGAATATGGCGGCGGGCCGATGATCGTCTGGGATACCGGCGTCTGGGCGCCGATGGACGATGTCGAGAAGAGCCTGCGCACCGGCTCCTTCAAGTTCCGGCTGGCCGGCGAAAAGCTGAATGGCGGCTGGATGCTGACGCGGCTGAAACCGAAGCCCGGCGAGGATGAGGGCAAGAAGAACTGGCTGCTGTTCAAGGAGCGTGATCTCGCCGCCGACACCACGCTCGACATACTGGAAGCCCGCCCGGAAAGCGTCAAATCCGGACGCCTCATCGAGGAACTGGTGGCAGCGCCGAAGCCTGCCGCCAAACCTGCCAGGCCGGTGGTGCTGAAACCCGGCGCTTTGCCGGGCGCCGTCAAGACGCCGCCGCCTCCCCGGATCGAGCCGCAGCTGGCTACGCAGGTTCCGAAGCCGCCGGGCGGAGATGACCCCGCGGCCCGAACGGGCGAAGTCTGGCTGCACGAGATCAAATTCGACGGCTACCGCACCATGGCGCATCTCGCTAACGGCGCAGTCAGGCTGATCACCCGCGCCGGCCTCGACTGGACGAAGCGCTATGGCGACCTTCCGCTTGCATTCGCCAGGCTGCCGTGCCGCGAGGCGATCATCGATGGCGAGGTCGTCGCGCTCGACGCCAAGGGCATCAGCCGCTTTGCCCTTTTGCAGGACGCGCTGGCCGAAGGCGCCGGCAACAAGCTCCATTTCTACGCCTTCGATCTTCTGTATCTCGACGGCTGGGACCTGAGACAAGCGCCGCTCCGCCGGCGCAAGGCGCTGCTTTCGCAATTGCTGTCCGGTCTCGGTGCCAATTCGGCCATCCAGCTCAGCGATCATGTCGAAGGCGACGGCCAGGCGCTCTATGACCAGGCATCCGAGATGGGGCTCGAGGGTGTCGTCTCCAAGCGCGCCACGGCGGTCTACCAGAGCGGCCGCACCAAGACCTGGACCAAGACCAAGGCGCTCCAGACCGGCGACTTCGTCATCGCCGGCTACACCGTCTCCGATGCGGCAGAGGGGTTGGCAGCACTCGGCCTCGGTGAATTCGAAGACGGCGAACTGCATTATCGCGGCAAGGTCGGCACCGGCTTCGATGCCGCGACAGCAGGCGAATTGCTGGCGCGGCTGGAGCCATTGCGGGCCGGTGCATCCGCGCCCGAAGGGGTTCCCCGCGAAATCATGCGCGAGATGAACTGGGTGCGGCCGCTGCTTTCGGCGCATATCCACTACGCCAACCGGACCACCGACAATGCGCTGCGTCATGCCGTGTTCCGCGGCCTGCGTGACGTCGGGCTGTCGACGCCGGTTTCGGCCAAGCGCAAGCGGCTGATCGCCGAGGCCGACCTCGCCACAATCTGGGTGACCAACCCGACGCGGCGGCTGTTCGGCAAGACCGGCCCGACCAAGCTCGATATCGCCGTCTATTACGCGCTGGTCGGCGATTTCATGCTGCCGCATATCCTTGGCCGGCCGGTGTCGCTGGTGCGCTGCCCGACCGGCAGACCGCAGGACTGTTTCTTCCAGCGCCATGCCTTCACCGGCATGCCGTCCTCGGTGGCGACCTTCGAGGCGACCAATTCGGAGGGCGAGACCAAATCCTATCTCTCGGTGGAAGACGCCAAGGGCTATCTGGCGCTGGCGCAGTTCGGCGTCGTCGAGTTCCACACCTGGGGCACCCATCGCACGCGGCTCGACAAGCCGGACCTGATCGTCTTCGACCTCGACCCGGGCGAAGGGATCGCCTGGCGCGAGGTGGTTGAGGCGGCGGTGCACATTAAGGGCGAGCTGGAAGCGCTAGGGCTGGTGCCGTTCGCCAAGACCTCCGGCGGGCACGGCATCCACATCACCGTGCCGGTGACACAAAAGCAGAACTGGAAGAAACTGCACCAGGCGACCAGCGCCGTCTCCACGCATCTTGCCGCCACCGCGCCCGACACTTTCACCACCACCATGGGCAAGGACAACCGCAAGCGGCGTATCTTCATCGATTATCACCGCAATGCGCGCGGCCACACCTCGGCGGCTCCCTATTCGTTGCGCGCCCGCACCAACTTGCCGGCCTCGACGCCGGTGAGCTGGAGCGATCTGGAATCCATCGACGCTCCGCAGGATCTGAATTATTCCTCGCTGCCGGGCCTTCTGGCGACGTCGGGCGATCCCTGGGCCGACATGGAAGATTTCGCCCGGGATTTGCCGGTGATAGGCACCGCGAGGTAGTCCTGCGGGCGCGGCCCCAGACTCCATCGACGCTCCGGAAAATTTGAATTATTCTTCGCCACGGACCTCTTGCCTGCAGGCGGCTCTCAGCGGAGGAAGATTTCGCTAGGAATTTGCCGGTATTGTAAGGGGCAATGTAGGATTTCGGCAGCCCCGTTCGTCCTCCGGACGAATGAACGCTGCGAACAGTTCGACAGCACAAGTCCGCGTAGGAGTATTTCATGGCGCCCAGGGCAAGTTGGAAAGGTTACCTCAAGCTCAGTCTGGTCAGCTGTCCGGTCCGGCTCTATCCGGCGACCAGCGCCAGCGAGCGCATCAGCTTCAACCAGCTGCACAAGAAGACGCACAACCGCATCAACATGAAACCGGTCGACCCCGAACTCGGGCTGGTCGAGCGCTCGGACCTGGTCAAGGGCTACGAATACGAGGACAAGCAATACATCATCATCGAGGACGCCGATCTCGATGCGGTGCGTATCGAATCCAATCATACGATGAACATCGAGGCCTTTGTCGACGAGCATTCGGTCGACGTCATCTATCAGGATGCGCCCTACTACCTGGCGCCGGACGGCGCAATGGCCGAGGAGACCTTCGCCGTGCTGCGCGAAGCGATGCGCAAATCCGGCAAGCTGGCGATCGCCCGCCTGGTGCTGTCCAGCCGCGAGCGCGTGGTGACGATCGGCGCGCGCGAGAACGGCATGTTCGTCTGCACCTTGAGAAATCCGAACGAAGTGCGTGGCACGGCTGAATATTTCGGCAATATCCCGGCCGGAAACCCCGATCCCGAAATGCTGCAGTTGGCCGAAGCGCTGATCAAGCAGAAGGAAACCACCTTCGATCCAAAGAATTACGAGGACCGCTACGAGATCGCGCTGATGACGATGATCCGAGAGAAGCTCAAGGGCCACAAGCCTATCATCGCGGCGGCGCCTGAGCGCGGCAATGTCATCAACCTGATGGATGCGTTGAAGGCGAGCCTGTCCCAATCGGCCAAACCGCCGGCCAAGTCGAAGAGCAAGGCCGACGAGGCGGCGAAACCGGCAGCCAAAGCAAAGTCCGCCAAGGGCGGCGCCAAGGAAAACCCGCTCAAGGCCAATCTGCTGCAGGCCGTCGGTAAGAGCAAAGGGTGACGGCGCCCACTAGCACGATCTTCGGCACTATCGGCGCGCTCGCGGCGTTTCCGCTTCGCATGGCGGCGCGCGAGGTCGCGCGCCGGCAGGGCCAATTGCGGCGCGGAGTCACCAGACGGACCACCCATGTCGTGTTCGGGCGGACGTTCCTCGCCAAGGCCGATGATGCCGAGATTGAGCGCCGCGTCGTCACCGAGCGCGCGGCCGGGCGCAAGCTGGTCAGTGAGAACGGCTTCCTGCGCCTGCTCGGGCTGATGAAGGCGCCGGAGGCTTCGGCGCTGTCGCGGCAGTCGCTGGTCGACCAATCGCGGCTGACCGGCGCGGATCTCGACCGTTTGTCGCTGTTCGATGCCTTCGAGCACGACGCCGAACCTTACTCCTTTCGCGACCTGATCCTCGCCCGCAAATATGCCGGCCTGGTTGCCGGCGGCGCCTCATGGGGTGCGATTGCGCGCTCGGTGCACCGCTCCGGCCCGGTCGCCTCGCTCACCGCCAAGTCGCTCGCCGTCGGCTCGCTGCATGGGCGGGCCGACGCCATCTATCTCGAAGGCGGCCAGAGCGAGCTCGACGGCCAGTTGCTGTTCGATCTGGGAACGCAGGATGACGATACGCTGGAAGAGCTGTTTGCCGATGCCGAGGCGGCGGAAGAGGCTGACGACCACGAGCAGGCCGCGGCACTCTACCAGCGCTGCCTGGCCATAGACCCGAGCGACGCCATCGCCGCCTTCAACCGCGCCAACTGCCTGCGCGCCGCCGGCCACGCGGCGGAGGCGGCGCACGACTATGCCCGCGCGATAAAGCTCGATCCCGGGTTCGTCGAGGCCTGGTTCAATCTCGCCGGGCTGATGAGCGAAGAGGGGCGGGTAGCCTCGGCGCGCCGCCATTTGCTCAAGGCGATCGCGCTGGATGCGAAGTACGCCGATGCGGTGTTCAACCTTGCGAGGCTGGAGTTCGACGCCGGCAATCTCGCCGAGGCGCGGCGGAGCTGGGTGCGCTATCTTGAACTCGACGCCAGCTCCGAATGGGCGCGTATGGCGGCCAAGGGCGTCCAGTTCGTCGATTTGCAGCTGGCGCGGATGTCGGCAGGGTGAGGTAATCCAATGCCTGCGCTTGAACACCCCCCTCTGTCCTGCCGGACATCTCCCCCGCAAGGGGGGAGATCGGCAGCTTCTCCTTACCGCCCGCCTTCCAACGTTGGTGATTGGCGAAAGCGATGGCGACATCCAATCTCCCCCCCTTGCGGGGGAGATGGCCGGCAGGCCAGAGGGGGGTGGGACGGAACGCGGCCTCCATAAGTGGGCCACCCTATGACCACCTTCCTCTTCGACGGTCCCGACACCGCTGCCATCACTATCCTGCTGGCGCATGGCGCAGGCGCTCCTATGGACTCGCCCTCGATGACCGCCACGGCAAAAGCGCTCGCCGCGGCCGGCTTCCGCGTCGCGCGCTTTGAATTCCACTACATGGCGGCCCGCCGCTACGGCCACCGCAAGCCGCCGCCGCGCGCCGAGACGGTTAACCCGGAATACGTCAAGGCGATCGCCGACCTCCGGGCGAAGGGCGTGACGGGTCCGCTCATCATCGGCGGCAAGTCGATGGGCGGACGCGTCGCTTCGATGATCGCCGACCAGATGTTTTCGAAGGGCGAGATTTCAGGGCTGCTGTGTCTCGGCTATCCCTTCCATCCGCCGGACAAACCGACGCAGCTTCGGACAAAACACCTCGCCGATCTCAAGACGCCGACATTGATCTTCCAGGGCACGCGCGACGAGTTCGGGACCAAAGACGAGGTCGCGACCTATGCTCTGTCCGACGCAATCGAGATCTTCTGGCTGGAAGACGGCGACCATGATCTGAAGCCGCGCAAAAACATCTCCGGCTTCTCCACCGCCGATCATCTGAAGACGCTCGCTGATGCGGTGAAGGCGTGGACCGAACGCATCGTGCGCTGAAGCAGGCCGATGAAGATCGCCACCTTCAACGTCAACAACATCAACGGCCGGCTGCCGAACCTGCTCGCATGGCTGGCCGCCGCCAAACCCGACATCGCCTGCCTGCAGGAGCTTAAGGCCAGGCAGACGCAGTTTCCGCGAACGGCGCTGGCGGCGGCCGGCTATGGCGCGGTGTGGGTCGGGCAGCCGACCTGGAACGGCGTCGCCATCCTTTCGCGTGGCTCGGAGCCCGTTCTGACCCGCGACGCGCTGCCCGGCGACGATAGCGACCAGCAGGCGCGCTACATCGAAGCGGCGGTCAACGGCATCGTCGTCGCCTCGCTCTACGCGCCGAACGGCAACCCGCAGCCCGGCCCGAAGTTCCAGTACAAGCTGGCCTGGCACGAAAGGCTGGAGGCGCATGCGGCGCAGTTGCTCGACACCGGCCTGCCCGTGGTGCTGGCCGGCGACTACAACATCGTGCCCGAGCCGCGCGACATCTACCCGACCCGCTCCTATGACGACAACGCGCTGGTCCAGCCGGAAAGCCGCGCATCGTTCCAGCGGCTGCTCGACCAGGGCTGGCTTGACGCGCTGCGTAAGAAGCATCCGACGGAGACGCTCTACACATTCTGGGACTATCGCCGCAATCGCTGGCCGCGCGACGCCGGCCTGCGGCTCGACCATATCTTGCTCAGCAAGAAGCTGTCGCGCCGGCTGGTAGCGGCGGGCATCGACCGCGACGTGCGCGGCGAGACCGGCGCCAGCGATCACGCGCCGGTCTGGGTGGAGTTGCGGTGAAGCATGAAAGCTGGCGCCGCCTTTCCGGGCGGCAACCAGTCAGGTTGGCCGCGCCGCTTCGCGGGCGAACGCTTCGATCAAAGGGGCGTATCCCTCAAGGTCGGGCTGCGTAGCGAAACTGTGGGTAGCGGCGGTCGAAGCCCAGGGCAGCTTTTCCGACGTGAAGACTTCGACGAAAGGCGCATACCAATGATGTTCGTCCAGCATGGTCGCACGAACATTGACGAAAAAGTCCAGGCCATGCGGACGCGTGAACATCCAGTTCTTGCAGTGCGGGCAATAGAGCTGCCGGTGCGGGCCGTGCAGGCCGCCGACCACCGGCTCGCCTTGCGTTATGGCAAAACCGTCGCTGGGCACGGCGATGGTCAGGGAATACGCGCTGGCGCTCAGCTTCTGGCAGCCGGTGCAGTGACACGCCGTCGTCAGCAAGGGCGGCGCGCTGATGCGAAAGCGTATTCCGCCGCACAGGCAACCGCCGTCCCAAGGTAGCTTCCAATCGTCCATCGCTGGCCTCGCGTTAGCTCTGCCAGCGATCTAGCGCGCGACCGCCAAGCTGCAATCTCTCCCTTGACGGTCCCAGAAGGGGGGAGATCGGCAGCTTCACGTCCTTCTCTCAGGGATCGTGAACGCCACGTCGGCGCGGCCGTAGCCGCCATCGGCGACCTCCTCGATCAGCACCATCGTGTAGGGGCGCACGCCTTCGCCGAACATCTCGACGAACAGGGCTGTGGTCTTGTGGACGAGGTCCTCCTTCTGTCCGGCGGACAGCGCGCGCTCAGGCACCTTGAAATTTGCAAACGGCATGATGTCGATTTCCTGTTGGTTGTTGGAGGTAAAGTCAGACCGTGCCGCCATTGGCGCGCAGCACCTGGCCGTTGACCCAGCCGCTGTCCGGTCCGGCGAGGAACGACACCACGCCGGCGATGTCGGCGGGCTGGCCGAGCCGCCCGAGCGGGATCATCCTGGTGATCGTCTCGACCAGTGCCTCGGACTTGCCGCCGAGGAACAGCTCGGTTGCCACCGGCCCCGGCGCCACGACATTGACGGTGATGCCGCGCGGCCCGAGTTCCTTGGCCAGCACATGCGTCATGGCCTCGACGCCGGCCTTGGTGGCAGCGTAAACGCCGTAGGTCGGCTGGTAGAGCCCGACCACGCTGGACGAGAAGCTGATGATGCGGCCGCCGTCGCGCAGCCTTCTTGCGCCCTCGCGCATGCCGCGGAAGACGCCACCGAGATTCACCGCGATCTGCTGCTCGAAACCGGCGTCGTCCATCTGCGCGATCGGCGCGAGCTTCATGATGCCGGCATTGTTGACCAGCACGTCGAGGCCGCCAAAGGCCTGCTCGGCTGCGTCGAACAGATGCGCCACGCCCTTGGGATCGCCGACATCGGCCTGGACGGCGATCGCCGTGCCGCCCGCCGCCTCGATCCCGCGCACCACGCCTTCGGCGGCTTCAGCGCCCCTGGCATAATTGACGACGACCGAAAAGCCGTCGCGTGCCAGCCTTCTGGCAATTTCGGCGCCGATGCCCTTCGAGGCGCCGGTTACCAGCGCCACCTTTCCATTCCGCGTAGTCATGTCAGCTCTCCAATTCTTGTCGGCTGAAAATAGGCGATAAATCTTGCGGGATAATCGATCGGCACTTGCCAACACCATTCGGATATGGCGAACAATGGCGATGGACAGTCTCGACCGGATGCGCCTGCTTGCCCGCGTGATCGAGCGCGGCAGCTTCACCGCGGCGGCCGCCGATCTCTCGATGTCGCGATCGACTGCCACCGACGCGATCAAGGACCTCGAGGCGCGGCTGGGGGTGAGGCTGCTCGAACGCACCACGCGCCATGTCACCCCGACATTGGACGGCCAAGCCTATTACCAGCGCTGCCTCGCCATCCTTGCCGATGTCGAGGATGCCGAGGCCGGCTTTCAATCGGCGCAGCCGCAGGGCCTTTTGAGGATCGACGTGCACGGCTTCATGGCCCGCCATTTCATCCTGCCGCGGCTCTCCGAATTCCTCGACCGCTACCCCGGGATCGACTTGCATATCGGCGACGGCGACCGGCTGGTCGATCTGGTGCGCGAGGGCATCGACTGCGTGCTGCGTTCCGGCGAACAGGCCGACAGCGGCATGATCGTGCGGCGGGTGGCAACATTACTCGAAGTCACCAGCGCCAGCCCCGCCTATCTCGAAAAGCACGGCATGCCGGCAACCCCCGACGATCTCGAAGGCCATCTTATGGTCGGCTTCCGCTCGTCGCGGACCGGCGAGGTCATGCCGCTCGAATTCACCGTTGGCGGCGCGTTGCGCTATGTCAGCCTGCCCAACCGGGTGACGGTCAACGGCTCCGACACGATGGCGGAGCTGGCGCGTCTCGGCTTCGGCCTTGTGCAGGCGCCGCATTACCGCTTCGCCGGGGATTTCGCACGCGGCACGCTTGTCGAAGTGCTGCCGGATTACCCGCCGTCACCGACACCGCTGTCGGCGCTCTACCCGCAGAACCGCCAGCTCGCGCCACGGGTACGCGTGTTCATCGACTGGGTGACCGGGATTTTTGGCGAGGATGGGACATCGGGCCGGGTGTGATCGTGCGCCGGGGGCCGCCGGCTACTTTGCGAAGGGCCGCGATCCTTCACGCCCCCCTCTGTCCTGCCGGACATCTCCCCCACAAGGGGGGAGATCGGTGGCTTCAGCGTCGGCGCCGAGTATCCTTGACCCGCCTACCACCCACGCTATGTTCGCACCCATGTCAGGGACCAGCCCCGCGGCCACTGCGCCGCTCATCGTGATCGATCTTCAGACCGGCATGTTCGACGGTGTCGCCGAACCGCCGATCCATGATGCCGATGGCATGGTTGCCCGCACCCGCGCGCTGATCGAATGGGCACGGCGCAGCGGGCGCAAGATCGCCTTCATCAGGCATGACGGCCCGCAGGGCGATCCTCTGGCGCCGGGTGAGCCGGGCTGGCCGGTGTGGCCGGCGCTCGGCCAGGCCGAGGACGAGCCGACTTTCGCCAAGCGTGTCGGCGACGCGTTCAGCAATGCCGCGCTTGCAGAATGGGTGGTCGGGCAGGGCGCCGGCGAGGTCGTTCTGATCGGCGCGCAGACCGATTTTTGCGTGGCGGCCACGGTGAAGGGCGCCTTTGCAGCGGGCCTGGGCGTCACCGTGATTTCCGACGCTCACAGCACGCTCGACACCACCAGCGAGACCGCCGCGGAGATCATCGCCCGGCACAATGCGGCATTTGCCGCCGCCGGGGTCAAGCTGGCGACGATAAAGGCCCTTACCGATAGCTGATTCGCCGGCTCATCCCTACGCCGTCAAAGCCTGATCCAGCCGGGAAGAAACTGGCGGGTTCAGACAATTTGGCGCGCGGCGCCTCGCCACTTGCGGGCTTCCGCAAGCGCGGCCTATCGCGTATTGGCGCGGGACCTCTCCTTTGGCCTTTCCCGGGAAACCATGATTCGTCTCGAAAGCATCAGCAAGCAGAACGGCCGGCAGATTGTCTTCATTGAAGCCTCCGCCGCCTTGCAGAAGGGCGAGAAGGTCGGGCTGGTCGGGCCTAACGGCGCCGGCAAGACGACGCTGTTTCGCATGATCAACGGCGAGGAGCAGCCTGACGAGGGCCAGGTCTCGGTCGATCGCGGCGTCACCATCGGTTATTTCAGCCAGGATGTCGGCGACATGGAAGGCCGCAGCGCCGTTGCCGAAGTGATGGACGGCGCCGGGCCGGTGAGCGAAGTGGCGGCCGAGATGCGCAAGCTCGAGCACGCCATGGGCGACCCCGATCGCGCCGGTGAGATGGACGAGATCATCGCCCGCTACGGCGAGGCGCAGCACCGCTTCGAGGAACTCGACGGCTATGCGCTGGATGGGCGTGCTCGCGAGGTGCTGGACGGCCTTGGCTTCAGCCAGGAGATGATGGACGGCGACGTCGGCAAGCTGTCCGGCGGCTGGAAGATGCGCGTGGCGCTGGCCAGGATCCTTTTGATGCGGCCCGACGCCATGCTGCTCGACGAACCGAGCAACCATCTCGACCTGGAAAGCCTGATCTGGCTGGAGCAGTTCCTGAAGAATTATGACGGTGCGCTGCTGATGACCTCGCACGACCGCGAGTTCATGAACCGCATCGTCAACAAGGTCGTCGAGATCGACGGCGGCTCGCTGACTGCCTACTCCGGCAACTACGAATTCTACCAGCAGCAGCGGGCGATTGCCGACCGGCAGCAGCAGGCGCAGTTCGAGCGCCAGCAGGCGATGCTGGCCAAGGAGATCGCCTTCATCGAGCGCTTCAAGGCACGTGCCTCGCATGCCGCCCAGGTGCAGAGTCGGGTGAAAAAGCTGGACAAGATCGACCGTGTCGAGCCGCCCAAGCGCCGCCAGAAGGTGTCGTTCGATTTCCAGCCGGCGCCGCGCTGCGGCGAGGACGTGGTGACGCTGAAGAACGTGCACAAGGGCTATGGCAGCCGCTCGGTCTACGAGGGATTGGATTTTCAGGTGCGCCGCCGCGAGCGCTGGTGCATCATGGGCGTCAACGGCGCCGGCAAGTCGACGCTGCTTAAGCTGGTGGCTGGCGCTTCCGAGCCGGACAATGGCACGGTGGCGCGCGGCCCGAGCGTCAAGATGGGCTATTTCGCCCAGCACGCCATGGAAGTGCTGGAGGGCGAGCGCACCGTGTTCCAGACACTGGAAGATGCGTTTCCGCAGGCCGGCCAGGCGCCGCTTAGGGCGCTGGCCGGCTGCTTCGGCTTTTCCGGCGACGAGATCGAGAAGAAATGCCGCGTGCTGTCGGGCGGCGAGAAGGCGCGGCTGGTGATGGCGCTGATGCTGTTCGACCCGCCCAATTTGCTGGTGCTGGACGAGCCGACCAACCACCTCGACATCGCCACCAAGGAGATGCTGATCACGGCACTGTCGCAGTACGAGGGGACCATGCTGTTCGTCTCGCATGACCGCCATTTCCTGGCGGCGCTGTCGAACCGGGTGCTGGAACTGACGCCCGAGGGCATCCAAACCTATGGCGGCGGCTATACCGAATATGTCGAGCGCACCGGGCAGGAGGCGCCGGGGCTGCGGAGCTGAGACACAGATTCGGCTCTGCCACTCCCCGTCGCCTAAAGCGCGTGGCGTTCGATCGAGCTCTGCTCAGCCGTGTATCGCAATTTCGCGCAGCGGATCGCCGCCATCGATGAACAGCCGGCCTTGCGCGGTCAACGCCGCCTTGAGCCGTTGCAGGGCAATTTTTCCTGCTTCGGGATGACGCCCGTCCAGCGCGCCGACGCGCACCGCAACGGCAATGTCGAAGTGCTTCTCGTCGGCCTCCAACTCGAAATCCTCGATGGCGATCTGGCGAAGGCTCAGCCGGCCTGCCGCAATCTCGGCGCGCGAAGCGGCCCCGGCCTGCGCAATGGCCTTGGCCGAGCGGTCGATCGCCAGCACGTGCCCGCCGCCGATCCGGCGCGCCATCTCGCGCGCTGCAGCACCCGGTCCGCAGCCGATCTCCAGCACTCGCATGCCCGGCCGCAGGGGCAGCGCATTGATGATCGCCAAAAGCCTTGGCGACAAATCGTTCGCCATTTCCGCTTCTCCAGCTTTTCGCGATCCGAGATTAGCGACCGCGGCCGGCGACGGGAAGGCCGAGAGGCGCGGGCATTGCCGATGTGTTCAGCTGGTGTTTTGGGTACTGGTTGAGGAGGGGGGAATGATCGACATCGAAGAGGTCGACGATCCGGTCTCGACCGCGGGCGACCGGGCGGACCCCGAGCGGCCCGGCGTCGTTGACCTGAGGGGTAGGGAGGGAACTGGCGCCGAGCCTAACCGGTGGGGGGTAGATTACCGGCCGTTTATGTGTATACGCTCAAGCTAATATAAGAGCAAGCTAATGTTTTGCGTCAGCGATGCGGGACGTTGGTTTCTGATCAGTGGACGGCCGCCGCTCCTGGCCGCGCACTCCAACCGGCCCAGCACCGCTTATTGCCTTCACGTCCAGGCTCCAATGCTGTACCCCGGCCCGAACTTCAAGGAGCCTCGATGACCTCACATCCCGACATCCCCGACGCCGGCATGGCGGTTGATGCGGCCGGCATGACAGCCGATGACGAGCGCGCACGCGAGGCGGATGCCGCATGGCAGGACGATGTTCGCGAGGGCGTGCGGCATATAGGCGATCTGGATTCGCTGCCGCTGTCGCCAGCCGAGCGCGCGGCGGCCGAAGCCGCGGCCACGCGCCACAAGGTTCGCATTCCCAAGGCCTATCTCGACCTGATCGACTGGAACGACCCCGCCGATCCGATACGGCTTCAGGTCATCCCGTCGCCCGATGAACTGGGGGAGCAGGAGGGCGAACTCGACGATCCGATCGCCGACCACGCCTTCAGTCCGGTACCGCGATTGACGCATCGCCATGCCGACCGGGTTCTGCTGTTCCCGACCTATCAATGCGCGGTCTATTGCCGGTTCTGCTTTCGTAAGGAGTCGCTGACGTCGATCGGCCGGGGTTTTTCGCGCGAGGCGCTGGAGCCGGCCTTCGCCTATATCGAGTCCCGTCCGGAAATCCGCGAGGTGATCCTGACCGGCGGCGATCCGCTGTCCCTGCCGGACAAAGCGCTGGCGGAAATCCGAGCCCGAGTCGAGGCGATCCAGCATGTGCGGCTGTTGCGCATTCATACCCGCGTGCCCGTCGCGCTGCCGTCGCGCGTCACCGGCGGGCTGGTTCAAGCCCTGCAGGGTCGGCTGATGGTCACGGTCGTCACCCATTTCAACCATCCGCGGGAGATCACTGAGGCGACCGAGCGGGCCTGCCGTACTTTAAGGCAGGGCGGCTTCGTGCTGATGAACCAGAGCGTTCTGCTGAAAGACGTGAACGATACGGTCGAGGTGCTGGAGGAACTGTGCCGGGAGCTGATGTACCGCCTCGGCGTCAAACCCTATTACCTGCACCACGGCGACCTCGCGCGCGGCATGGCGCACCGGCGCACCACGATCGCCGAGGGCCAGGCGCTGGCCAGCGCCTTGCGGGCGCGCCTGTCGGGCATCTGCAATCCCGTCTACGTGCTGGACCTGCCGGACGGCGGAGGGAAAGTGCCGCTCGGCCCGTCCCATCTTGAGGCGCGGGAAGGGGAGACGTGGCGAATACGTGGGCTTGATGGGGCGGTGAGGGAGTATGGAGAGCTGGTTGGGGAGGAGGGGACGCGCAGCCGCCGTCCAAGCCAGCCCACCTTGATGACGTGACATGCGGCCCTTAATCACGGAAGCATGCGTTAACTGCTGCTCTATTTGGTGCTTGCGCAATTGCTAAAATGGTGAAAACGTTGGTTCGGGGTAATGGGTTAGGGGAGTTCGTCCCGGCTGTTGCGAGTTCCGGGGCGGCGCAGAAAAGTCATGAACTTTCCACAGTTCCTGGTGGGGCTGACCACCACATCGTCCATCGTTGCGATCTCGGCTTACTTTGCGACGGGTTCAATCTGGAAGACGCTGGCCTGGACGATCTTGACCTTGATCGTCATGCAAGTTGGATATTTCCTATTCGTCGTCCGGTTGATCTACGGATCCGGGGCGAAAAACGCGGCGGCAAAGCCGCGGCGTCTGAGGGCTGTGCCGCCGAACCGTCGAGGTCGCGTTCAGCTTAGGCAGTAATGTCCCATATAGATATCATGGTCTAGACAGGACATGTTCGGTTCTGGGAATGTGCATTGGACGTTCCGCTAGTTTAGTCAACTAATATATATCGCCCAACTCATATCGTCGGTTTTGGGCTAGCGGGAAAACCTGGCTGCCGCTTGTACGATTGTGCCTGAGGCGACAGTTTACAATCGGCGGGCAACGGTCCTTTGCTGGTCGGCCTGTGAATCCGGCTGGTGTTTTCGATGGGGCGTTGAGGGCTATAAAGCTGTTCAACCGTGCGGCATCGAGGTGCGCGTCGGCCGGTCGAAGAGGGGATGATGGCCACCGACGGAACGCCAAACATGATTTTGCTGATCGGCAGCGCGCCCGATGTGGTGCGCTGCGCGGCCTGGCCCAAGCAGGCCTTCGGCAAGATTGTCGCCATCAACAATGCCTGGCGCGTGCGCCCCGACTGGGATTTCCTCGTCCATGCCGGCGATTTCCCGGCGGAGCGGATGCCGCAAGGCGATCCCCTGCAGCAGGCGCAGATATTCAGCGCCTCGCATTACGTGCCGGCGCAAAACAGCTTTGGCGGCTTCGTCTATGCCGGCGGCACCATGTCGATGACGGCGGCCTACTGGACGATCCACAGCCAGAAGCCGGACGTGCTGGCATTCCTTGGCTGCGACATGATCTACGATCAGCCCGGCAACACGCATTTTTACGGCGTCGGCCGGGCCGACCCTTTGCGCAACGACGTGACGCTGCGCAACCTCGAGGCGAAGTCGGCCCGCCTGCTCATCCATGCGCTCCGGCGCGGCTGCCTGTGCGTCAATCTATCCGATCTGCCGAGCAGCCGGCTGATCTTCCCGCGGCTGACGCTCGACGAACTCGGCGCGCTTTCTTCCTCGCAACTTTCGGAAATGAAGGCGGAGATGCTTGCCCGGCTGCGGCTCGATCGGGCGGAGGAGGCCGACAGGATGGAGAAGGAACTCGGCTATTTCTTCGAGGACGGCATGTACTGGAAGCACCTCGACAAGCTCGACGAGAAATTCCTGGCCAATATCGACCGGCTGCGGATGGCGGCGGTGGAGGCGAGCCTGAGCAGTCGGCCGAAGCTGCCGATCTCCCCTACAAGGCGGGAGATCGGCGCGTCGTCGGCTTAGCTTTTGGCCGCCTCGAGCTTGTCCTGCGTCTTCGTCTCGAAATCGCTGGCGTCATGGCGCTCGTGCAGCTGCATCGAAGGCTCGCCGAAGGTGCGGTTGACCATGCGGCCGCGCTTGACCGCCGGGCGCGCGTCGATGGCGTCGGCCCAGCGCTGCACGTTCTTGTACTGCTCAACCTGCAGGAACTCGCCGGAATCTTCGTACATGCGGCCCTTGGCCAGCCCGCCATACCAGGGCCACACCGCAATGTCGGCAATCGTGTAGTCGCTGCCGCCGAGATACTCGCTTTCGGCCAAGCGCCGGTCGAGCACGTCCATCTGCCGCTTGGTCTCCATGGCGAAGCGGTCGATGGCATATTCGATCTTCGTTGGCGCATAGACGTAGAAATGGCCGAAGCCGCCGCCGAGATAGGGCGCCGAGCCCATCTGCCAGAACAGCCATGACAGGGTCTCGGCGCGAGCCGGCTGCTCTGTCGGCAGGAATTCGCTGAATTTTTCGGCGAGATAGAGCAGGATCGAACCGGATTCGAAGATGCGGACAGGCTTTTTCCCGCTGCGGTCCATCATGGCCGGGATCTTGGAGTTGGGGTTGACCTCGACGAAGCCGCTGCCGAACTGGTCGCCGTCGTTGATCCTGATAAGCCAGGCGTCGTATTCGGCGCCGCTGTGGCCGAGCGCCAGAAGCTCCTCCAGCATGATCGTCACCTTGACGCCGTTCGGTGTCGCCAGCGAATAAAGCTGCAGCGGATGCTTGCCGACCGGCAGCTCCTTGTCATGCGTCGGGCCGGCGATCGGCCGGTTGATGCTGGCGAAAGCGCCGCCGTTTGCCTTGTTCCAGGTCCAGACTTTTGGCGGCGTGTATTGGTCCGTTGTGTAGTCGTTCATTTGGGAGGCCTTTGGAAAGATTGGGTTGGGAGGATTGGGGAGGATATCAGGTATCAACTTGGGTAATGGCGGAGGAACTTTGCATAGGGCAGCTTCGGATAGCCGTAGGTACAGATAGGGCTGCCGGCGCAGTTGCAAAACCCCGGCGCGAACGGCGCGGCGCCGGTCCACGCTAAAGCCGGCGCCGCCTCTTGCGCCTGATCACCTGCGCCATACCTATAGCCCATATCAGCCTGCGAACATCGCCAGGAACCAAAGCATGAATATCGAACCCCTTTTGCGATCCATCGTGGCCGTCCGAGCCACCGTGCCGGAGGACGCCTTCACGGCAGACGCGCTGGGCACCCGCCGCGAAGGCAGCGGCGTGGTCATCCGCGGCGACGGGCTGGTGCTCACCATCGGCTATCTCATCACCGAGGCCGAGGAGGTCTGGCTGGCCGACCAGGACGGGCGCGTGGTTCCCGCCCATGCGCTCGCCTACGACCAGGAATCGGGCTTCGGCCTGGTGCAGGCGCTGGCGCCGCTCGGGCTTCCCGCCATTGCGCTCGGCGATGCGTCCAGGGCGAAGATCGGTGATCCCGTCGTGCTCGCCGACGGCGTCGGCCGCTCCGTGCGGGCGCGGATCGTCACCAAGCAGGAATTCGCCGGCTATTGGGAATATCTGCTCGACGAGGCGATCTTCACGGCGCCGGCTCACCCCTCATGGGGCGGCGCCGGCCTGATCGGCGCGGATGGCAGGCTGCTGGGCATCGGTTCGCTGCGCCTGCAGATGAGCCGCAACGGCGAGGTCGCCGACATCAACATGGTGGTGCCGATCGATCTTCTGCCGCCCATCCTCGACGATCTGCTGACCCGCGGGCAGGTCGCCAGGCCGCCGCGGCCCTGGCTCGGCGCCTTCTCGGCCGAGAGCGACGGCAAGGTCGTGGTGATGAGCGTTGCCGAGGGCGGTCCGGCCGCCCAGGCGGGCCTTCGCCAAGGCGACGTCATCTCGGATGTCCGCGACACGGCGGTCGACGGGCTTGCCGATTTTTATCGCAAGCTTTGGAAGAGCGGCCCGGCGGGTGCCGAGATCCCGCTCCGGGTGCTGCGCGATGGCCGCGAAACCTGGCTGCGCGTCAAGTCCGCCGATCGCAACAGCCTGCTGTGGAAGCCGCCGCTGCAGTGAGGCAACCGAAACCCCTCACTCTCCGCAAGCGCTGAAGCCAGTGCCTGGGGTCCATTCCGCGAATGGGATGACCTTACCTTCGACCGATACGGTCGCTTGCCTGGTGGTGCCGTCTGCCAGCTTCTTGCTGCTTTTGCCCTTGCCGGTCAGCACATTGTAGTCGCAGTCGCCGGCAACATTGTCGTCCATGTAATCCCAATACTCGTAGGCGAAACCGGCGACGACGAACGTGCCGTTGCGCCAGGCGAGCGTCAGCGTCTTGTTGGTCCGCTCGCTGCCGATCTCCATCGCCGGAATATAGAGCTTGATCGAGCCGTTGGGGAGCGCGGTGAGTTCGGGCTCGGTGTCGGATGTGGCGGGGCCCGGCCGGTCGTAATCCTTCCATTCGCCGTAGATCTGTTCATGCACGACCCCGGCAGGTCTGAGAAAATTGCCGTCGCGATCCCTGAGGAACAAATGCAGGTCCATGGGATGGCCGGGCTCGGTCTGGACGATCATCGCCAGATCGGCGGCGCCATCGCCGTTCCAGTCGCCGGTCGCCGCCGTGATGATCTTCTGGGTCTCGATCGGCTCCGCCAGGGCGGCGGCCGGCAGCAACAGGATCAGACCGAATATTGTCGATCGCATGTAAAAATCCCCTGAGCCTGGGCAGGCCTGAGACGCACGCGCTTCTCAGGAGGCCCGGCTCTGCCGCGTCTCGGAACGGCTCGTCTCGTTGAGCAGCCGGCAGAGCGAAACCGCTTCACGACGGCTCAGGCCGATCAGCGCGATTTCCGAAAATTGCGCCGGCAGATCGTGAACGATGTCCCACACCATCCATCGGCCGTTCGGCTCCATGACACATTCGTAGCGCAATAATTGTTCCTGCATCCGACCCCCGGCTTTGCTCACCGGACTGGTACAGCGTCGAGGTAAATGAGTTGTTGCGCCGCGAGAGTATTCCGCGGCTGTCAAAACCAGGCGTTGAATCCTGCAGGGCGAACCCGACAGGGCACGACCGACGGTGCAGATACTCTCGACAAGGCGGCAGGGCAGGGACGCTTCTGAACGGCGGCGGCCGCCAAACGTGGATCAGGCGTTGCGGCTCGCCATATGCGCGTCGAGCTTCCTCCTCGAGGGGCCGTACCGCTTGATGATGGTTGCGGCCTCGCTTTGCGGTATGCCGTATTTGCGGGCAAAGGCAGCGACCTCGTAAGGCTCTTCGCCGGAGACCAGTTTGCGATCCTGCTTGGTCTTGGATTTGTCGTCGGCCATGGCGTCCTCCATCACATCTGGTCGTTATAGGGCTCCTTGGTCCGGCCGACCATCCTGGCCAGTTCGCCAAAGGATGGCACGCCGGTTTCACCCCGGGCATTGTTGGCCGCCTGCAGCAGCCTGAGCGGAAAGCAGACGGCGTCGCGGTTGGACGGCGACATGTCTTCATAGAGACGCTCGTCGCTGGTCATCGCCGCCTCGGCCCGGCGCAACGCCATGTCGACCTCGTCGACCGATAACAGGCCCTTGTGGACCAGCGCGTTGTTGACGGCCGCGATCGCCATCATCAGTCCTTCGACTGGAGATTGGCGACGTTCATCGTCTTGCGTCCTTGCCGGGCTTCTTGACCGTAGCTTTGTCGTCTGGCCGGATCGCTGCGCGCGGCGGGTTCTGGCCCTCCGAATGCCGGGTCTTGTCGTCGAAATCGTCAGCCGGCCTAGTCAATCCCATGCCGCCGGGAGGTGGCTTGTTGCCGGCCGCATCCTGCGAGAATTCGTCGGCCGCGTCGGGGCTCGTCTTTGCCGGATATTTCCTCGCTCCGGTCTCGTAGCGGTTCGGGTCGTCGGCCATGTCCTGTGCTCCGGTTGCAATGAGCAGATAACTTTCATGCGGCGGCAGCGGTTCCGTGGCGAAAAACGACGTTGCCGGTGCGCAAGCCTTCGCAATCTGTCGGGTTTCGTGCATGCTTGTGCATGCCAACGATGCTTCGCTCCGACGCGCCGGCAAAATGCTGCTCCTACTGCGGCGGGCGCGACCACGACTACGAGGATTGCCCGAAGCGCAAAAGCGATGCCGAACGGCAGAAGCAGACGCCAGGCAACGCCTACCAACCCGGCGCTGCGGCTGCAGGGGAAATCCGCTAGCCAGCCTGAACCACCCCGCCGGTCCGACAGGCCGGCGCGAAGGTCCTTCCATGTCCAGAGGATTGCAATGCCGCCACTATTGTGGGCAAAAGCAGCACGGGCAATCAGGTTGGGGTGGGGCAATGACCGAAACGCAAGGCAGTTCAGGCCGTCCGCAGGGCAAGCCGGGGACGGCATCGGGGTCGATCGGTTCCGGCCTGATCGCACTCCTCATCGTGGCGCTCGGCGTCTTTGCGCTGTTTGGATCCTGGTACACGATCGACCAGGGCGACCGCGGCGTGCTCTTGACCAACGGAGCGCTGAGTTCGGTCGTCGATCCCGGACTGCATTTCAAGCTGCCGTGGTTGCAGCGCGTCGAGAAGATCAGCCTGCGCCAGCAGGTGCTCAAATGGGGCTGCGAGAACCAGAACGATTGCAGCGGCCTGCCGGCCATGCAGGCCTATTCGCGCGACCAGCAGCCGGCCGACATGCGCGTCACCGTCAACTTCCACGTGCCGGCAGCCGAGGTCAGCAACGTCTACACCAATTATGGATCGATCGAGGCACTGGCCGACCGTGTCATCGCCAGGAAAGCACCGCAGGAGATCAAGACGGTGTTCGGCCAGTACGACGCGGTGTCGGTGATCCAGAACCGGGCGAAGTTCAACAAGGACGTCGCCGACGCCATTGCGGCGGTAACCGACGGCCCGGTGATGATCGACAGCGTGCAGGTCGAGAACATCGACTTCTCCGACGCCTACGAGCAGGCGGTCGAAGCCAGGATGACGGCGCAGGTCGAGGTGCAGAAGCAGGAACAGAACCTGCAGCAGGAAAAGATCAAGGCCGACATCGCCGTCACCCAGGCCAAGGGCCGCGCCGACAGCGTCAAGGCCGAAGCCGAGGCCAGCGCCTACAAGACCAGGGTCGAAGGCGATGCGACCGCGGGCGCCATCAAGGCTCGCGCCGCCGCAATCGCCAACAATCCGCTGCTGGTCGAACTGACCAAGGCGGAGAGATGGAACGGCGAATTGCCGAAGTCGATGATCCCGGGTTCGACAGTGCCGTTCCTCGAACTCAGCACGCCTGCCACAGCATCGAACTGAGGCGCGGCGCCGCGGCGCAAACCAGATCAGGGCGGCGGCGCGGTAGCCGTTCCAGTGCTGTCACGGCTGAAGCACAGCGCCTCGGGCGATTGCCTGCGTTTGCCCGAGAAAAGCCGTCAGCAGCTCCATTCCCGCCGGCCAGTCGCCGAGCCCGCTGTCGCCATTGATGTGGCCAAGCGGCCCGGCGATATGGAGATCGCTGCCCCAGCGCTCGGATTTCGCCCTGACATAGTCCAGCGAGCCATAGGGATCGTTGGTGCTGGCGACAATCAGCGATGGAAAGCGAAGCCGTTGTTGCGGTGCGTCGGCGAAGGCCCGGGCGGAGGACGGGAAAGCCGGCGACGCAGGGTCCGGAACCGCGACCAGCAACGCGCCGCTGATCTCGCGGGGGGAGATCCGCTGCCAGTGTACGACCAGCAGACAGCCGAGGCTATGGGCGACGAGCACCGGTGGTATCTTTGCCAGGCATACAGCGGTGTCCAGCGCAGCCACCCAGTCGTCGAAGTCCGGCGCGTCCCAACTCGCCGGGTTGAACCGCCGCATCGCGGGCCTTGCCTGCTGCCAATGCGTCTGCCAGTGGGCTTTGCCGGATCCGCCGATGCCCGGCACAATGATGAGGTCAGTCATGCGAAGCCCTTCTCTCCTGATGCAACGCGCGCAATTCTAGGTCTTCTCCCGGGCGGCGGAATGAGAGATCATCGGAAAGCGGCGAAGAAATCCGATGGATTAAAGGCGATCATGCGGAACGGCGATTATCGGCCAAGGCTCGACCCCACCGATCTGGCGATCATCGAGATCATGCAGGAGGATGGCCGTATTGGCATCTCCGAGCTTGGCCGCCGCGTCGGCCTGTCCCAGCCCGCCACCTCGGAACGGGTGACGCGGCTGGAGGAGCGCGGCGTCATCACCGGCTACAAGGCGGTGATCGATTCGGCAGCGCTCGGGCTCGGCACCATGGCGGTCATCCGCCTGCGCACCACGCATGAGCATATCCAGGCCTGCCTGAAGAAGTTCGCCCAGTTGCCGGAGGTGGTCGAGGTGCTGCGGGTGACCGGCGAGGACTGTTTTCTGGTCAAGGTCGTGGTCCCGTCACCGCCCGATCTTGAAAGCATCGTCGACAGCATCGGCCATTACGGCACGGTGACGACAAATGTGGTTCTGCGCGCCGAGCAACCGAAGCGGCTGGGACGCGAATTGATGACCAGGGCCTGACCGGTCTATCGCTTGGTCTGCGTATGCCCGACGGCATTGGCGAACGAGATGCCGCCCTTGATCTCGCGCATCGCCATCGAGGTGATGGTGCGCCGCACGCCGGGCAGCCGGCTGAGCTCCTCGCGCAGCATCCTGTCGAGCGCCATCATGTCGACGGTGACGATCTGCAGCAGATAGTCGGCCTCGCCTGTCGTGGCGTGGCAGCGGCGGATCAGCGGATGCTTTTTGACCGCCGCCTCGAAGGCGTCCGACAGCTCGAAATCGATCGACACCTGGATGAAGGCCTCGATGCCGAAGCCGAGCTTTGCCGGGTCAATGCGGGTCGAGTAGCCGCGGATGACGCCGGCGTCCTCAAGCGCCTTGACCCGCTTCCAGCACGGCGTCTTGCTCAAGCCGACCTCATCGGCGAGCGCGGCAAAGGAGATGCGGGCCTCGCGTTCGAGCGCCGCGACGATCTTCCGATCGACCGCATCCAGCATCATTCGTTCTTCCAATCTGCTTAAGAGACAATTTTCGTCCTTCGTTTACCGCTAATCGAATAACAGAAGGGGACAATGTTCGGCAAGAAAGCGATTAGACTCAGGGGATCGGGACCCAACAGCGCCCGCGCCCGGACGGGCCGCGGCAAGGAGCATGGCCATGGACAAGCAGGACTACTATGCCCGCATCGAAACGCCTGAGATGCGCGACTATGGCGTCTACCTCAAATGCGACAGGCTGCTCGCCTGCCAGAAGCCGCTGGCCGAGATGGTCAATGCCGACGAGCTGCAGTTCCAGATCGTGCACCAGGTCGAGGAGCTGTGGATGAAGCTCATCGCCTACACGCTGGTCGATGTCGTCGATTTCCTGGAAAGGCAGGACACGTATCGCATCGTCACGCTGATGGGGCGCGTGCACCGGCTGATGCGGCTGATGACGGCGCAGCTCGACCTGCTCGAAACCATGTCGCCCAAGGAGTACCAGCAGATCCGGCTGCAGCTCGGCAATGGCAGCGGCCAGGAATCACCGGGCTTCAAGCAGCTGTTGCGGCTGCCGCCCGATCTGTGGCGGGCCTTCAAGGCGTCATACCTCGACGGCCGCGGTCTCTCGGTCGAGGACGTCTACGATACCGGCTACGATCACGGCGACAGCTATGTCGTTGCCGAAGCGCTGGTCGAGTTCGACGAGCTGTTCCAGAAATTCCGCGCCAACCACCTCTACCTCATTCACCGCACGATCGGCCTCGGCGCGAAATCGCTGAAGGGCCGGCCGGTCGAATTGCTGGAGGCCGGCGCCCGCCACCGCTTCTTCCCGGAACTCTGGGACATACGCTGGGCGATGACCGACCGCTGGGGCAGCCAGTATGGAACGGTACGGGAGCCGATCAGCCAGCCGGGGGCCAAGGTGGGGTAGTCCTGAACCTGGTTCCTCGCCCCGCGCGCAGCGGGGGGAGAGGTGGCCGCGGAGCGGCCGGAGAGGGGCTTTTCCTCCTTGCAGGCGAAGGCCCCCTCTCCGTCGCGGCTTCGCCGCGCCACCTCTCCCCCACTTCGTGAGGGCGAGGAACCCTGGTCCTGTAAGGCCTTCTCGCCCCGCGCTTGTATCTCGCAGGCTTTTTGGCGGATGATGTCGGGCTTGCGGCTGGTGGTGCGTCCTTGGGGCACAACCATCGCAACTCTTGGGAGGACATCATGACCTTGGAAACCGCTCAATCAACCGTTCAGTCGCCGTGGCAGACCGCGGCAATCCTTATCGCCCGCCTGATCTTTGCCGCCGTCTTCCTGATGGCCGTGATCTTCAAATTTATCGATATCGGCGCCACCGCCGGCTATATCGCGGCGGCCGGCTTTCCATTCCCGCTGTTCTTGGCCTGGTGTGCAGCCCTGCTCGAGGTCGTCCTCGTTCTATGCTTCCTGACTGGCGCCTTCTTCTCATGGGCAGCACTCGTCGCCGGCGCCTATGTGCTGTTCCTGGGCTTCGCCTTCCACGGGCCGTCGCACTGGGCCGGCAACCAGGCGGAGTTCGGCTTCTTCGTCGATCACTTCACCTTCCTGGCCGGGCTGCTGTTTGCCGCCGTGCACGGGCCGGGCAGCGTCCTGGCGCTGAAGCTTGGCAGGGGGTGATCCCCAATCTCGGATCCGGCGTTCTCGTAAAGGCGCTCAGAAGGGTGGCTGCGACAATGGCGGTCGGGTCTATGACCGCGACCAGGGCCAGATCGGCAGCACAATCCGTACCAGCATCGTCGTGACGATCGAGAACGGCCGGATACCGTCATTCAAGGCATCGCAGGTCGAGTGAAATAAAAGCGAGAGCTAAAGTACGAGCGTTCGAGGTTTATGCTTTTTGTAGATGCGCCTGCATTCCCTCTGTACTTCCAACTTTCGGCGGGCTAAGCAAGACACGGGTCTTGAGGGGGAATTCATGAACATCGCCACGCGTTTTGCTGCCGCCATGATCGGCGCGTCACTGCTTGCCGGCTGCACCACGTTGACCGAAGGCGAATTCAACACAATGCATGCCACGCTTGAAGGCAGCCCTGTCACCAAGCGCGTGGCGATCAACGAATGCATTGCACGCGAGAGGTCCACGCCGCTCAACGAAAGAAAGACTTACGCAGCAATCATGAATGTCAGTGTCGCAAAATACGACAGCGCTTTTTGTAACCGGCTCTTTAATGCCGTTGCAAATGGCAGGCTGACTTACGCGGACTACCGCAGGCTTTCCTCGCCGGGGGCCGACAGCAGCAAGTTGATCAAGATCCTGCAGGGCCGCTAGCAGTCGCCGCCAGCCCGGCACGGCAGCCGTTATCGCTGTGTCAACTCCGATCGCTGCGTCAGTTATGATCGCCGCGTCACATCTGGTCGTTGTAAGGTTCCTTGATCTGACCGACCATGCGCGCCAGTTTCGAGAAAGACGGCATGTCCGTCTCCGGCTGACATTGATTGGCCAACTCCAGCAGTCGGATCGGGAAGTTGACGGCGTCGCGGCTTGACGCCGACATGCCTTCGGACCTTTCCTCGTTGGTCTCGCTGGCTTCGGCCTTGCGCAATGCGATGTCTATCTCCTCGACGGAGAGCACGCCCTTGCGGACCAGGACCTGATTGATCGATGCGATGGCCATCAGCAGGCCTTCGAGTTGCAGATTGGCGACGTTCATGGCTTTTGCTCCCATTGGCTAGGGTTCAAACGCGTCAGCGCGCGTTGCGATCCAATGTGGGGCGGCAGGCAGGTCTAGGACCGGTCGGGCGGCGGTGGCTTAGGCGAGGGTATTCTCACATTTTTTCGCGTCTCAGGTGAATTTTGTTCTTGCTTTGTGCCGGCAGCTATGCTACTAATTTGGGTATGGTGCTAATTGGCTCCAACGACCCGCCCGCCGAGGCGGGGTTTTTGTTTCAGGCCGGTTTGGAGACGATCACGGCGAGCGAGGCGAGCTTTCCGTCACTCAGGCTTCGGATGTAGTTACGGCGGCGCTGCAGGAATTCCGTGCCCATGACGACTTCATTTGCCTGCTGCTGGGCCGGCGAGGGCACGATGCCGGAATTGGCTCTCTTCAGCGCCAGCTCAACATGTTCGCCGGTTTCGTCGACGATCTCGTCGATGCGGAATCCGGCATCGACAAACAGGGCTTTCAATTTTTCCCGATCGGCGAGGTGACTGGTCGCCGGCGAAACCGCCCAGGGCATGGGATAGTATGGCTCGCCACCCGCGAGCACGGCTTCGGTCCAGATCAGCCTGCCTCGCGGTTTCAGCACACGCCGGGCCTCGTCGATGACCGCGGCCTTGTTCTCGATGTTCATGCCGACATAGAAGCAGATCGCCGCATCGAAGGTGCTGTCGCCAAAAGGCAGTTTCGTCGCGTCGGCTTGATGGAAGCTAACCTTGTCAGACAATCCGCTGAGTGCGGTCAGTCGGCTCGATGCGGCGACAAAGGCCGGTGTCAGGTCGATGCCGTCGACCTGGCAGCCATAGGTCGAGGCCAGAAACCTTGCCGGCCCGCCAATGCCACTGCCGATATCCAGGATCCGATCTGTCGGCGAAGGAGCAAGACGGGCCGCATGCTCCCGCGTGGCGATCAGTTCGCGGCCATGGAGCTGATCGAATGGATAGAGTTGCGCGGCCGCGAGTTTTTCGGCCGGGTCGGCGTCCGGGATCGCGGCCAATATGCGATCGACGATGCCGTCGCTGCCGTAGTGACTGGTGACATTGCCCATGACGCGTTCCCCTCAAGCGCAACCACCATCCCATCAACGCAAGTCTCACGCAATGCCCCGCCTTTTCGCGCCGTTCACCGACGAGGTGCGAGGTCGTCAGTGCATTCTTTTCCGCCGATGCCACATTTTGTTCTTGCTTTGTGCCGGCAGCTATGGTACTAATCTGGGTATGGTGCTAATTGGCTCCAACGACCCGCCCGCCAAGGCGGGTTTTTTGTTTCAGGCTCCCTTTCGACCCAAACGTTACGTGAGCTGCCTTCTGTGAAGTCGGCAGGACAGAGAGGGGCGCGAAGGAACGCGACCTGACGATCGTCGGAACCGCGAAATCACCAACCATGAATCCCGCAACGCGCTCGCCCATCCCAGAGAAGCCCCCATGCCCAACCGTTACGCCACCATCATCACCGACGATGACGGCCGAGAGGTCGTCAGCGCCATTGGCGAGTTCGCCGGCGCCGCACCCTATGCACGCCATGGCCGCTTCGAGCAGGTTGCCGCCGGCGTGCGGATCGGCATGGTGCGTGGCGGTACCGTCGATGCGGTCGGCGGCTTCGGCTTCCCGTTGGGAGCACTCGACGGCAAGGCGGCGGCAATTCTCAGGGCAAGGCTGAGTGCCTTGCCTGACGCCGGTGCGATGAGGCCTGGCACGGCGACTGATGCGAAACCGGCAAGCCAGCTGCGGAAGCCGAAGTCGGCACGCGCCGGCAAGAAGGCGAAGCCGCGCAGGCGCATCGTGCGGCCAGGCAACAAGAAGCCGGCGATCTCCGCCGGGACGGCGGAGTAGGGCATGGCCAAGGCTCCTTCCGCCGGCGATCCGCTGCCGCACGATCAGGCACCCGGCAAGTCCGGCCGAACCAAGCGGGCGAAGAAGACGCTGGCCGACGGCTTCCTCGAAGCGATCCGCGCCGATTTCCGCGCCCATGGCGCCGGCGTCATCGCCGAGGTGCGCGCCGAAAAG
Organism: Mesorhizobium sp. M1348; assembly: GCF_040317925.1. Classification (NCBI taxonomy): domain Bacteria; kingdom Pseudomonadati; phylum Pseudomonadota; class Alphaproteobacteria; order Hyphomicrobiales; family Phyllobacteriaceae; genus Mesorhizobium; species Mesorhizobium sp. M1348. Next base: position 28,304 of record NZ_JAMYLH010000006.1, read on the forward strand.
CCCGACCAGTACCTGAAGCTCGTGCTGTCGGTGCTGCCCAAGGATCTTAGTGTCAACATCAACAATCTGGATGCATTGAGCGATGACGAAATCAGGCAGCGCATCCGCGGCCTCGAAGCCGTCCTCCGGCCGTTTCTCGAAAGACCGGGCCCCGCAAAAGGCCTCGCACAGCCGGGCGGCAAGGAAGGAATATCTCAGCCTGCTGGCGGAGTTGGACCGGAGGCGCCGCACTAACCAGCTTGCCGCCTATCGGCCTTATCGGACATCGTCTTCGAAATGATCGTGCGCCGGTTCGGGCCGGTGAAGGAGGAGTAAGCCGCCCAAGCCCGACGAAATAGTGACGTTCAGCTGGAGCCCGCCGCGCCGAAAGGGGCGGCGGGCTTTTTTGCATTTTTCCTCGCATTCTGTACGATCTTTACTTCGCGACAGGGCGGCTCGATCCGGCGCTTGCCAGACCAAGATGCGCGTTAGGCTTCACGGGAGATGGTGGTCATGCTTGCCAGAGTCCTGACACAAGCGGCAGTCCTGACAGTCGGGGCGCTTCTGTTTGCCGCGACGGCCCATGCCCGGCCGGACAGCCGCGCGATGACGTGCGAACAGACACAGCTTCTGATCCAGAGGCATCGCTCGGTGGTGCTGACCACCGGACAGAACACCTACGACCGATACGTCCGCCAATTCGGCAACGAATGCGACTGGCCGCAGGTGCCGGGCGCCGCTTATATCAAGACGCGTGACGGTCAATGTCTGGTCTATCGCTGCCAGGAGCCGGTCTTCGATCTCCCGAATTGAAAGCAGGGGCTTTCATCCGGCCGCCGACGCAGAGTGCGAAAGGCGGTGGCTCACTCCTCGTCGAAAGGACCACCTTCGCGTGCGAGATCGCGCGAAATGACGCGTTCATCGGTATCGTCAAGCAAGGCCTCGTCGCTTTCCTGGTAAGCGTTATCGTCGTCCTCCTCGGGCAGTTCGCCGTCTTCCTCGACGTCGTAACGGATGTCGCCGTTTTGCGGCACGCCGTCTGGGAGAATTCTCCCGCTCCGGATGGCATCCCAGTCCTGTTGCTGGATGGTCGGGCTCTCCGTCTCGTCGTCGGTTCGTTCTTTCCTGCGCGGTTCCATCGCTGGTTCTCCATAATGTCAGCGGCCCTGAATTGGCTCAGTGGTTGAACTCATAAGTCTGGCGGCCGGTTCCCGTTCCCGGGGCCACTGCGGTCCGGGCGCATTGCCGCACGACGGAACCAATCGCGACTGCCTGGCTTCACAAGTCAGCGCGAAAGGAGCTCGACATGAGACCGCTCATTTTCTTGCCGTACATGCTAGGCGCGCTGGTACTGGCGGTGCCGGCGTCCGCGCAGCCGGGCGAACAGTCGCAATTCGACCGCTGCAAGGTCGAGCCGCCGGACAAGAACAGCCAGCAGCAGAAGCCGGCCGGCAACAATTTGTCCGATATGCTCGAGCCATGCGGTGGGGTGCTGAAGCCGCCGCCAACGGGCGATCAGGGCATGGCGGCGCCACCGCCGAATGACGGCAAGACCCCGGTGATCAAGCCCGGCGAGGTGCCGCCACAGCCGCCCAAGCAGTAGCCGCTTCATTTGCTGCCACAGGGGCTGTCCATGGCGCTGCGACGGGGCGGTAACGCCGCGCCGTTCGAGCCGGCAGGTTTGTTGCAGTGGCCTAGGAACATTAGCTTGTCCTAAATGTTGTTTTAGACGCAGCCGATATCACCCCCTCCGGTATCGCTGCTGATCGGGAGACCGATCGGCCCGCGTCTTGCGACGCGGGCCACCGCAGCTCATCCGCAGTCCATTCGCCGCACCGCACGGCACTTCACCGCCATTCGATTAGCCGCCACTTACGGAACAACAAGGTGGCGTGGGCGTTTGCGTAGAGGGTTCGCCGCTTCGACCGGAATGCCGTGTCGCAACCATAAAGGCGAGGCCCGCAACAACAGGAGTAGACGATGAAAATCCACCTTGTTCCTGCCGCGGCGGGATTGGTGTTGCTCGCCGGCGTCGGCGTGGCCACCGCGGACCAGGTGATTGTCACGCCCGAACAGCAGACGGTCATCCGCGAATACGTCCACAAGCACCCGTTGGCGTCGATCAGTCTTCTGGGGGTGGAGCTCAATATCGGTTCCACGTTGCCCGATACGGTCGAGCTGCAACCGATCGATGTTCCCGACGTGCAGTACAGATACGTCGTCGTCGGCAATCGCACAGTGCTCGTCGACCCAGGCACTCGCAAGATCGTGCAGGTCATCGAGTGATCGGCGTTCCCAAACCGCGAACCGGATTGGGAAAGGTCACGGTCTAATAACCAATCAGAGCTCCATCCTGAGCGATCGGGATGGAGCTCTGTCGTTTCGAAACAAGGAAAGGAGCCATTCCCATGCTGCCGCATGTCGAGCCGGTCAACGTGGCCGCCGCCGTCGACAAACTGCTTGCTGAACGAGGCGATGGCCTGCTGTCGATGAAGGCGGCGATTGCACTGTTGCGCGAACGCACCGGAACCGAGCGCTCGGACGCCGACCTTGAAGGGCTGATCATCAAGAAGGCGGCGCTTCTCGGCGTCGCCGTCCTGTGTGACAGAGAGGTTCAATGACGCTGTTGCCTAGCGCTCAAGACGCCGGTCGAAATTTCAGCTAGAACAAAGTTGCTTACGCATGAACCGAGCCGACGGAGGCAACAGTGACGGACAGGCAGGAACGGATTCGCCAGCGGGCACACGCGATCTGGGAACAGGCAGGCAGGCCCGACGGGGCGCATCAGCAGCATTGGGATCAGGCTACCGCCGAAATCGACGCAGAAATCGCCACGACAGAGACCGCCAGCCGGCCGAAGCCGAAAGCACGTCAGCCTAAGCCGGCGCCGGCCGCCAAGGACGGAACCAAACCCAAGGCGCGACCACGCAAAGCGTGAACTCGAGCGGATTTGATTCCAACGCTAGATCTCGCGGTTGGTCGGGCCCATCGTCTTGGCGCTCGTGCACGTCGTTCCGTGATCGGCAGCAGAACCAGTCCTGACCGGTCCCGCCGCCGCAAGCCCACGCGCGATGGTAGGCCCGATTGGTGCGGCTAACTACTTACCGCAATTGTTGTCGTTGACAGTCGGTGAAACCGTCCCGGCAGGCTTGTTGGACGCATCGGGTTGAGCTCCTTGCGGGGTTGCAGGGCAGTTTTCATCCGCATTGGAGTTCATGGCACCCGTCGTCCCCATCGTGCTGCTGGTCGTGCCAGGGTCAATACCGTTCGGCTTGGGCTGGACGACGATGCTCTTCTCGCTGCCAGGCGCATTGTTGTCCGAGCCGGCATTCTGGGCCATCGCTGCGGTCGCCAGACCGGCTGCAAGTATGGAGGCTGTCAGGATTTTCGTAAGCATGTTGATCTCCATCGTTCGGTTATCATCATGTGGCGACTACAGAGAAAGCAACACGGGTGATGGAAAGGTTCCGGCAAAAATGACGCAGCACGGTGAAGCAAACCCGCGCAGCGCGGATCTTCTCGGCCCGTTGTTCTATTAGCGTTGGTCGGTTTGATGTTGTTGTTTGCAGATTAGGAATTCGCCTTATTTTAGCTGCCGACGGTTGCGCGACGTTCTTCTGTCCCGGCGCCCATCAGCTTACACTCGCATCGCTTCAACCGGTAGAGGCCATCCCGAAGCAAAACTTTCGGAAAATTTCACTACAAATTTCACGCGGCTGTTCTTTGAACATTTACCATGAGGCCAATAATTGGATCGGCAAAGAAACCGATCTTCTTCCTTGCACTTAGGGCGTAATGCAACCGGCGAGTTCGCGGGCTGCTCAGCGCAACTACAGCAAGGAGGATGTTATGACCATCAAGATCAAAACAATCACCGGTGCGGTGGCAGGCAGCGCAGTGCTTTTCATGCTCTCGATGCCGGTAAATGCCGCGAACGGAATTGCCGTTGGCGTTGGAACGTCCATCGGCGGCAACGGCGGCATCAACGCCGGTGCCGGCGCGACGGTTGGCGATCGCGGCGGCATCACCGCCGGTGCCGGCGCAGCGGTTGGCGGCAGCGGCGGCATCAAGGCACGCCTCGGTGCCTCGGTGGGCGGCAGCGGCGGCATTAACACCGGTGCCGGCGCAACGATTGGCGGTTCCAGCGGCATCGCCGCGGGCGCCGGCGCATCGGTCGGGGCCAGAAGCGGCATCAACGCCGGTGCCGGCGCGACGATCGGCGGTTCCAGTGGCATCGCGGCGGGCGCCGCGGTAGGCAGCGGCGTTAACGCTGGCGCCGGGGTCAGGGTCGGCAGTGGCATCAATGTCGGCGCCGGTGTCGGGATCGGTGGTGGAAGCAATCCGAGCAGCCCGTCCAATCCCAGCAACCCCAACAATCCCAGCTTGCCCCAGGTCGTTGCCGACATGTCGGGCGACAAGTTGGCCAGGATGAAGAAGCGCTGCGTTGACGTGCTCGGCAGCGAAGGCACTTACGACAGCGATCTGCGCCAATTGTGCCTGCTGATCGCTCGCCGCTAAGGCGAATACATCGGATGAAATGTCGGACCGGGCCGAGAGGCCTTCGTCCACCAAACCTCCAGCAGTCCAAAGCCCGCCATTGCGGCGGCGGGCTTTTTTGCCGAGCACGTGGCGGAGCATGGCGGGGCTCGAAAGAGCTTGCGCCTCAATGCGTCTGACGGCCAAGATCCGGCGGAGCGGCCGCTCTGTCTTCCACGGCATCCCCGCCCACTACGGGGCTGCTTTGCATCAGCTGAGTGCATGCAAACTCCGCCAGATCGGCTTCCGCGAAGCCGTCGAACTCGATAGCTGCGCCTTGGAGTTGGGCGGCTTGCATGACGAGCCATTCAATGTCTTCGCGCGCAACATTCTCGGCGAGGTTCTGCAGTCGCACGGCTTCGGCGACAGCAGTCAGATTGATGGCAATCCCGGACCGCAATGTAGCTCGAACTCGGGAACTGACGTCTTCGTGCAGGCGAACCGAAAATCCGTAGCGCATGGAAAACCTTCCCTTCAGGAGCGGTTTGTCCCTTGGGTTCTACCATGCGCCCAAGGCTCGCGATTGGCAAGCGAAATCCTTAAAAAACCATTTTATATCAAATAGTTAGCGTATTTTGTTGATTGCCCATTTGATACTTGATCCGCTTCATCGGACTTCTGCATGACTCACACATCTGAAGGTCTTGACGTATTCTGCTCACGTACCTAATTCTACAGAAAATTAGGAACATACTAACTCAGCTGCATTTAGGCTGGTATGACTGGAGGCCGAGATGTCCGAACTGGAACGCCCGGAACGATTGCAGATCATGCTGACCGTCGATGAACTGGCGGCGTTGGAGAACTGGCGCTTCGACAAGCGCATGCCGAGCCGGTCGGCCGCGGTACGTGAGCTTTTGAGGCGAGGTCTCACAGCCGATGGTTTCCTGACGGCGGCGCATGGGACCAAGTCGCGCGACTTCGGCATTCTGCCCCATTCTGCAGATGGTGACGGGGTAGTCGAGGGGTCTTCCAGCAGCGAACAGTGACATCTCCAGCGACCCCGTTCGCCCGCCGCACCTCGCATGGCCTTCACGGCCACAGGGTATCATCAAGCAGCTTGGTTTATCTGTGTGGCCCCTCCGCCGTCGGTTGACAGAGCTGGCTTTGCAGATACATTGCACAGGACTATACAGGTGCAATGAACAGGTATGCCTATGGTCCGCCGCGTGGTTCCATCGTCTCCCGGCACGGGCAAGCCCGAACAGATCGCCACCGTTCTCGAACAGGAAATCCGCTCCGGTGTCCTCGGCTTCGGCGACCGGCTGCAAAGCGAGAACGAGCTCGTCCAGCGTTTCTCCGTCAGCCGCAACACCGTCCGCAAGGGCCTCGAGGAACTTTCCAGCCGCGGGCTGATCACCACCAAGGTCGGCATCGGCTCTTTCGTCACCTTCGATGGCAAGCCCGTTGATGACTCAATCGGCTGGTCGCGGGCGCTCGCCAACGCCGGCGCCAATGCCGAAACGCGGACACTGCGGCTCGAGGTGATCGAGGACCCCGATCTTGCCGCACTGCTTGGAATAGAAAACCCGTTTTTCATCGCTGTCGATCGGGTGCGAACCAATGCCAGCGACGGCCACGCTATCTCAATCGAGCGCAGCCGCCTGCCATTGTCACCCGAACTGGAGGACGTGCCGTTGCGCGGCCTGCGCGAAGGTTCCCTGCACCAGACGCTTCGCGGCGCCGGCCTCATTCCCGACCATGGCGAGGAATGGGTCGGCATCGAAATGCTCAACCCAGAGGACGCCGCAATCCTCGGCTGCCCGCAAGGCACGCCGTTCCTGCGCGGTCGTCGGTTGACCCGCGCCGCCGATGACCGGCCGATCGAATATGTGACCAGCCTGCTCAACCCGGCGCATTTTGCGCTGCATATGAGGTTCTGAGTGATGCCGGACGACACCGGGAGCATAACCGATCGGGCCATGGGAGCGCTTGTGGGCGGGGCACTGGGAGATGCGCTGGGAATGCCGACGCAGCTTTTGTCGCCGGCGCGGATTGCCGAACTCTACGGTCATGTCGAGGACTTCATTGCTCCTTTCGCCGACCATCCGGTGTCGAAGGGACTCCCGGCCGGAACGATCACCGACGACACAGAACAGGCACTTCTGCTTGGCCGTATCCTGGTCGAATCCGGTAATCGGTTCGACCATGCGCGGTGGGTCAACGCGCTGCTCGACTGGGAACGCGATGTCAAGGCGCGCGGCAGCTACGATCTGCTGGGACCATCGACCAAACGCGCCATCGACGCCATCAATAACGGTATGCCAGCCGAGGAAGCGGGACGCAGCGGCGACACAAATGGTGCAGCCATGCGCATCGCGCCAGTCGGCATCATGATGCCGCCAGAGCCGCTTGACGCACTGGTCGGCAAAGTGGCCGAAACTTGCAGGGCGACGCACAACACGTCAATCGCAATCGCTTCGGCGGCAGCGGTCGCTGCCGCCATCAGTCGCGGCATCGCTGGCGGTGACTGGCGCGCCGCTTCCGACAGCGCCATCGCGGCAGCGAGACGAGGAGCGACGCTCGGCAATTGGGTGACCGGCGGTGACATCGCCGCGCGTATTGGGTGGGCGCAGGAGCTCGTACGCGGCAAGGCGACGAAGGACGCGATCCGGCTGATCACCGATCTGGTCGGCACCGGTGTCGCCAGTCAGGAATCCGTTCCGGCTGCATTCGCGGTGCTGGAAGTCGCCCGTGGCGATCCCTGGCAGGCGGCAGTCATCAGCGCCAATCTCGGTGGCGACACCGACACGATCGGCGCCATCGCGGCCGGCATGGCCGGTGCCTGCACCGGCCTTTCCCGATTGCCTCAGAACCGCATTGCAGACCTCAAGGGTATCGACATGACGGAGGTTAGCGCGCTCGCCGCCGACCTTGTTGCGGCGCGGACGTCTAGGGGCCGTGCGGACAAGACCAGCACCGGCAAGGATGCGGCGGCATGAAGGGGCGTCTCGTCCATGTCGGCAGCGCGGTGGTCGACTATGTCTACCATATCGATGCCTTGCCGGCACCGGGCACGGAGAAGACCGCGTCGAGCTATGCACAAGTCGCCGGCGGCGGCTTCAACATGATGGTCGCAGCCAGCCGCACCGGCATGAAGGTGGTGTTCGGCGGCCAGCTCGGCAGCGGACCCAATGGCGACTTCCTGCGCACGGCCTTAGCAACTGAGGGAATCGAGACACTCACGCCGCCATCGTCGGTTATGGACAGTGGCAATTGCGTCGCCATGATCAGCAGCGATGCCGAGCGCACCTTCGTCTCATGGCCTGGTGCGGAGAGTGTGCTGAGCCTTGACATGATGGCGCCCGTCTCGGTCGCACCGGGGGATTGGGTGTTCACCTCCGGCTATACGCTTAGCTACCCGGGAAGCCGAGACGCGATTGTTGACTGGATCGAGGCACTTCCGGCCGACACACCGCTTGTCCTCGACCCAACACCTGTTATCACCGACATTCCTCGCCATATCCTGTCGCGGATACTCGCCCGCACCACCTGGTTGAGCTGCAACACGACGGAAGCGACCGCGATTGCCGGTCCGGGCGGTGTCGAGACACTCGCGTCACGGCTTCTAAGAGACCACTCCCCGAAGGCCGTCGGCGTCGTCATTCGCGCCGGGGCGAAAGGCTGCCACGTGCGGCTGGCCGATGGCTCGGCGAAAACGATTGCCGGCTTCCAGGTCGATGCCATCGACACCAACGGCGCCGGGGATACCCATATCGGCGCCTTCGTCAGCGCGCTGGCGCGCGGCATGCCGCCTTTTGAGGCAGCGCGCTACGCCAATGCGGCGGCGGCCATTTCCGTCACCCGCCACGGTGGTTCATCAGCGCCGACCGACTGCGACATCCGGACATTCCTAAGCCATGCCGGCGGTCCGCCGATCGGCCTCCATGGCCGGAAGCAAGAGGCCAAACGCCCGACAGCCTGACAAAGCCCGGGAAGCGGGCAAACACAGAGAGGAACGAACATGCGCATGCCCCACTTGACTGCCCTGCTGACGGCGGCCGCCGTCTTCACCTCCGCACTCGCATTTGCCGCCAAGGCCGACGAGGTGCACGTACTCAACTGGAAGGGCTACGGCGCCGACGAGCCGTGGGCCGTCGAGGCGTTCGAGAAGGCGACCGGCAACAAGGTCGTCAACGACTTCTTCAATTCCGAACAGGAAATGCTGACCAAGCTCAGGACCAATCCCGGCCTCTACGACGTCGTTATGATCAACGCCGCCTTCAACGACCAGGCAATGGCGGAAAAGCTGATCCAGCCGATCGACACATCCAAGCTGCCGAACTATGCCGACATCAGCAAGGACAAGGCGAGTTCGCCGATGCTCGTCCATGACGGCAAGGTCTATGGGGTACCTTGGGTCTGGGGACTGACGGCGCTCGCCATCAACGAAAAATCCTTCGACAAGCCGCCGACCAGCATCGCCGAAATGTGGGATCCCGATCACAAGGGCCGCGTCACCATCCGTGATGATGCCGTCGAGGCGGTGCAGTTCGGCGCCATTGCCACCGGCCAGAACATCAACGACATCAAGGATATGGAGGCGGTCAAGGCGAAGCTCACTTCGCTGATGCCGCAGATCAAGACGTTCTGGAGCTCGGAGAACGACTGGAACCAGATGGCTGCCTCTAACCAGATCGACATCGGCACCTATTGGAGCGGCTCGGCCGACCGCGCCAAGACCCATTTCAAGCTGCCGGTCGCGCTCGTGATCCCGCAGGAGGGCGCCGTCGCCTGGCTCGACGCCTTCTCCATTCCGGTCGGATCCAAGAATGTCGCCGGCGCCGAGGCCTTCATCAACTACATGATCGACCCGAAGTTCTATGTCGAATGGGTCACCAAGGTCGGAGCCCCCGTATCCGCCAACACCAAGGCTGTGGAAGCACTTCCCTCGGATGCGTTCAACCGCAAGGTGATGGGTGACCCGGCAGTCGCCAAGCGCATCCAGTTCCAGGCGCCGATCACAGACGCCCAGCGCGAAGCCTATCTGTCGCTCTGGCAGCAGCTCAAGGTCGACGTGAAGTAACAGCAAAAGCCGCGATCAGCCGACCATCGTGTCGGCTGATCCTTCCCGTCCTGGGAGGAGATTGTCATGGCAGTACAGGTTGCAGCCGCGTCGCGCAACGAGCTGAGATCGGCCCTGCCGCTGCTGGCGCCTGCCTATCTCTGGCTGACGGTTGCAATTTTCCTGCCGCTCTCTGCAATGGTGTTCTTTTCCTTCATGACCGACCTGCCGCTGTCGGGAAAGCCGTGGGCATTCACGCTCGAAAACTATGCCGCCTTCTTTTCACAAAGCCTTTACCTGACATTGCTTGTGGCCTCACTGCGCCTCGGCCTCGAGGTGACGCTGTGGTGCATCGTCATCGGTTATCCCGCCGCTTATGTGCTGGCCAAGGTGCTGAAAGGGCGAAGCCGCGAGGCGATTTTCCTGCTTGTCATCCTGCCGTTCTGGTCGAACGGGCTGGTGCGCATCTTCTCCTGGGCGATGGTGCTGCGTGAAGGGGGCATTCTCGACACCGCGCTCAACGCCGTGCTGCCATTCAAGATCAACATTGATCTCATGTATTCCTATCCGGCCGTCATCATCGGGCTGGTGCACTCCTACGTGCCTTACATGGTGCTGACCTGCTATCTGACCCTGCAGGCCATCGATGACTCGCTGATCGAGGCCGGGCGCTCGCTCGGCGCCTCGCGGCTGCAGGTGCTGAAGCGGGTCATCATTCCGCTGTCGATGCCGGGCCTAGTGGCGGGCGCAGCACTCATCTTCGTGCCGGTCGTTGGCTCGTTCATGGAACCGCGCATCCTCGGCGGCCGTACCGGCACCTTTTATGGCACTGTCATCGAGGACCAGTTCGTCGCTGTGTTCAACTGGCCGCTGGGTGCTGCGCTCTCCTTTATCCTGTTGGCCGTCGTGCTCGTCATCCTGGCGGTTGCCTCGCCGGTGCTGCGTAGGGCTACGTGATGGCGACGACACGTGTCCTCGAATGGCTCGGCCGACTGTACATCTGGCTGTTGCTCGCCTTCCTCTATGTGCCCATCATCATCATGGCGCTGATGTCTTTCAACGTTTCGCCCTTCTACCAGCTGCCGTTCGCATGGACGACGGAATGGTACGCCTCGTTGTGGCAGAACGACGAGCTTATCGCAGCCACTTGGAACAGCGTCGAAATCGCAGTCATCACCACCATCATCTGCGTCTTGCTTGGTTCGGCGGCGTCACTGGCGCTCTACCGGTATGAGTTTCGCGGCAAGAAATTCCTGCAGGTGCTGCTGTTTCCGCCAATCGCCATTCCGTGGCTGATCACCGGCACGGCGATGTTGATCTTCTTCTTCGGCGTCGGCATTGGGCGCGGCCTGTTCGCCATCCTGCTCGGCCACGTCGCGCTTGCACTGCCCTATGTCATCGTCGTCGTATCGGCCCGGCTGCAGACCTTCGCGCCCGAGTTGGAAGAGGCGGCGCGCTCGCTCGGCGCCAATCAATGGCAGGTGACGAACCGCGTCACGCTGCCCTGGATCATGCCGGGCGTCATTGCCGGTGGGCTGTTCGCCTTCGCCGTGTCCTTCGACCAGTTCGTCGTCTCCTACTTTCTGTCGACGCCCGGCCAAACGACGCTGCCAGTCGAAATCTACGCCGCGATCCGCAAGGGTTTCACGCCCGAGATCAATGCTGTCTCAACGATCATCATTGTCGTGTCGATGGCGCTGATGCTGCTGACGGCGCGTTTCTTCAAATTCGGCGGAGAGAAATAATGGCGGGCGTGCAGGTATCGAATGTATCGCGCAGTTTTGGCACGCATAAGGCGCTGGACGATGTCTCGATCGATTTCCCCGACGGCGGGTTCTACGCCCTGCTCGGTCCTTCCGGCAGCGGCAAGACCACGCTGCTGCGCCAGATCGCCGGCTTCGACTTTCCCGACTCTGGCCGCATCTCCATAGGCGGCGAAAGTGTCGAGCGGGTGCCGGTGGAGAAGCGGCGCATCGGCATGGTGTTCCAGAACTACGCGCTGTTTCCCAATATGAGCGTCTCCGACAATGTCGCCTTCGGCTTGTCGGTGCGCGGCGAGCCCAAGGCGGTGATTGCCAGCGAGGTGCAGCGCGCACTCGACCTCGTGCAGCTCAGCAGGCTCGGCGGCCGCCGGCCGCACCAGCTGTCCGGCGGCCAGCGCCAACGGGTGGCGCTCGCTCGCGCGATCGTCATCCGCCCGCGCGTGCTGTTGCTCGACGAGCCACTCGGCGCGCTGGATAAGGCGCTGCGCGTCGACATGCAGATCGAGCTCAAGCGCATCCAGCGCGAGATCGGCATCACCACCATCTTCGTCACCCACGACCAAGAAGAAGCGCTGACGATGAGCGACCGTATCGGCATTCTGCGCGACGGCAAGCTGGTGCAGGAAGGTCCGCCCGAGGAGATCTACGATCGGCCGAAGAGTGAGTTTGCCGCCACCTTCCTGGGCGACGCCAACATCCTTCGCGGCAACGCCACTGGTACGGGCATCCGGCTGCCTGACGGAACAGGGATTGCCGCAGGCGCGGGGGCTACGCTTGTCGCCGGCATGAAGGCGAGCTGCGCCGTGCGGCCCGAACGGATCCGCATCGCCACCAATGCCGGCGTTCCGGACCGAGCCCATGCCAACATGCTCACGGGGCGGGTCTCCAAGCGTATCTTCGCCGGCAACAACAGCACGTATTTTGTCGATCGCGATGGCCAGACAATCAAGGTCATCGTGCAGAACACCGGCATCGAAAAGCTGGCGGAAGGACAACAGGTGGTGCTGCGCTGGTCGTCGGAGAGTACGGTGCTGATCGACGCGAGCTAGCAGATCCAATCCTTCAGTCTTGCCAGGCGGTCCGCAATCGGGGAAAGCATGGTCGGGCAAAGCGTGAGCGGAATACTCGATGTCGCTTGAATTGAATGCGGGCGACCAGTCGATGCTGCAGGGCGAGCAGGGTCCGGCCGTGGCCGCTGCGATGAAGATCCTGGTTGCCTTTTCGAAAGCGGTCGGCGCGCACAAATTGTTGGATATTGCCGGTGCCCATATCGACGGCTGCCTCTATCACGGCCAGGCCAGCCTCGATTTCGTCGAAAGGCTGATCGAGGGCGGCGGTCGCGTTCGGGTGCCGACGACGCTCAATGTCGGCTCGTTCGATCTGATCCATCCCGGATTGGTGAAGATGCCGGCCGCCGAAGAAGTACCGGGGCGCCGTCTAATGAAGGCCCATCTGGAACTCGGCTGCCAGGCGACCTTCACCTGCGCACCCTATCAGACTCGGTTCCGGCCAGGGTTCGGCGAGCAGATCGCCTGGGGTGAGTCCAACGCCATCGTCTTTGCCAATTCGGTGATCGGAGCGCGGACCAACCGCTATGGCGATTTCATCGATTTGTGCTGCGCCATCACCGGGCGCGCGCCGGCTTGGGGGCTGCACTTGAGCGAAAACCGGCGCGGCCAGGTTCTGTTCGAGCTGGTCGGTTCTGACCCAGAACCGAGCGACAGCCTGTTCGTTGCCGTCGGGCTTATCATCGGGCAAGCAAGCAGCGATCGCATCCCCGTGATCTCGGGCCTGCCAAGACCGCGCGATGAGGATCAGCTGAAAGCGCTAGGCGCCGCCGCCGCGACGACCGGGGCCGTTGCGCTGTTCCATGCGGTTGGTATCACGCCGGAAGCGAACACGCTTGAAGAGGCGTTTCATGGCATGGGGCCAGAGGAAACAATCCGCATCACGCGTGCCGACCTCGACGATGCGCTGGCTAGGTTGTCGAGCGTAGCTGACGGTGCGCCTTTGGCGGCCGTGTCGTTAGGCACGCCGCATTTCTCCTATGACGAGTGGATGCGCCTGTTGCCGCTGCTGCGCGAAGTCGGTCCAGGCAAGGGCGTCCCAATCTATGTCAACACAGGGCGCGCGACGCTGACGCGGCTGCAGGACGAAGGCGCACTGGCCGGCATGGAAGCCTTCGGCCTCGTTCCGGTCACCGACACTTGCACCTATGTCACGTCGATCCTCGAGCGTCTCGACGGCGTGGTGATGACCAATTCGGGCAAATGGGCGCATTACGCACCTGGCATTATCGGTGTGTCGGTGGCCTTCGGTGACATGGAGGACTGCGTCCGCTCGGCTGCGGCCGGCCGCGTCGTGCGAGCCGCGCCATGAAGGCGCCGGCCAGAACCGGTACATTCCACCTTTCCGGCTCGGCACAAGGCCCGGCGCTGGTGCTTTCGCAGGCGCTCAGCTTCTGGGGCGGGATCGACGTCGAAACGGGCGACATCATCGACCATTCGCATCCGGACCTGGGCGGCAATATCGCTGGCAAGATCCTGATAATGCCGAGCGGGCGAGGGTCGTCGTCCTCGTCTTCGGTTCTGGCCGAAGCGATCCGCAGAGGCACGGCGCCGGCCGGCATTATCCTGGCGCGGCCGGACCCGATCCTTGCCGTCGGCGCCATCGTTGCCGAATTCCTCTACGAAATCAGCATGCCGCTGGTCGTCTGCGGCATGTCAGGCATTGTCTCCGGCGACCGGATTGCAATCGGTCTGGGCGAAGATGCGCAAGCGATGGTGAGCAAGCTCTAGCCGGCCATCAGTCCCGCCGCGCCCCGCCGCCAGTCGGCTGCCGCCAGTGTCTCGTTGCGGCCGAGCGCCAGTGTACCGCGCCAGTGTTCGCGCACCGTCCTGGCGGCGGCTGCTTCGGCCGCGAACCAGCCGAATGCCGAACCGGTCGGCCATGCGACCGACTGGATGGCGCGCGCCAGCCTGTCGTCGATGCCGGCCTGCATGCCATTTCTCGGCAGCCAGTGCAGCTCAATACCGGTCGCGTTGTCGATGACCTGCCGTTCGCCATCGTCGGCGATCTCGACGAAGGCCACGCCGATTGCCCTTACCCGGCCGGCGCGCTCTTTTCTCAGAGGCGCTTTCCGGCCAAACAAAGTTGCCGGACCGGCACAAACATTGGCACGATATTCTATCCCGCCAGCTTGACCGCGAACGGCGTCTTCAGCCTATAATTCTACTAAATTCATAGACTAACTGCAAACGCGTTGACGTTTGCGGCTGGACTGCGAGAGAACCAAGGCACAAAGGGAGCGCGTCGATGCCGAAAACCGAATCCAACCCGATCGACCTCGGAACCAAGGCCGCCGATTTCCTGTTGCCCGACGCGCAAGGCGTGTTGCACAAGCTTGCCGATCTCGATGCCAAGCCGGCGTTGCTGGTCGCCTTCATCTCCAACCGTTGCCCGTTCGTGGTGCTGATCCGCGGGGCGTTCGCCGACTTCGCCAGGGACTATGCCGACAAGGGCCTGCAGGTGGTGGCGATCAACGCCAACAACCATGAAGCACATCCCGAGGAGACGCTGGCCCGCATCGGCGAGCAGGCCGAAGAATTCGGCTATACCTTCCCCTATCTCAAGGACGCTTCGCAGCAGACGGCGAAAGCCTATGGCGCGGCTTGCACGCCCGATTTCTTCCTGTTCGGCGCCGATCGGCGGCTGGCCTATCACGGCCAGTTCGACGATGCCCGGCCGGGCAACGGCAGGCCGGTGACGGGGGTGGATCTGCGCGCCGCGGTCGACACGGTGCTGAAGGGCGAGGCGCCGGCCGCCGAGCAGGTGCCGTCGATCGGCTGCAATATCAAGTGGAGCGCCGGCAATGAGCCGGTGTGGTTCTCCAAGGCGGCCTGACCCGTCGCAGCTGCTAATTCCCCTTTCCGCGAGTGCTCATGCCGAAGATTGTCACAGCCGTCCGCGCCGCGCCCGAAACGCTGCACCTCAATGCCGATGTGCTGGTGCTGGGAGGTGGTCCGTCAGCCGCCTGGGCGGCCGTCGCGGCGGCTGAAAACGGCGCGAGCGTGGTGCTGGCCGACAAGGGTTATCTCGGCACCAGCGGCGCTACCGCACCGTCGAATACCGGCACCTGGTGCGTGCCGCCGGGCGACAACAGGCATGCGGTGGTCGAGCGCCGCTGGCAGCGTACCGGCGAACTCGCCGACCAGCGCTGGATGCTGCGCTGCGTCGACACCGCCTACCGCAACCTGCTGCAACTTTCCGAATGGGGCTATCCGTTTCCGAGCGAGGATGACGGGCGGCTCTACATCGCCAATCTGCGCGGGCCGGACTATATGCGCTTCATGCGCCGCCGGGTGCTTCTGGCCGGCGTCACCGTGCTCGACCATCATCCTGCGCTCGAACTTCTGTCGGACGGCGATGCGGTCGTCGGTGCTGCCGGCGTCGGCCGCCAGGTCGAGCGCGACTGGCGGGTCAATGCCAAGGCGATCGTGCTGGCGACCGGCGGCTGCGCCTTCCGCGAACGCATCCTCGGCTCGACCGGGCTGACCGGTGACGGCTATCTGATGGCGGCGGAAGCCGGCGCCAGCCTGTCGGGCATGGAGTTCACCGGCAAGTACACGCTGGCACCGCATGGCTCGTCGCTGAACAAGGGCCTGCCGTTCCGCTGGGCGTCGTTCCACCGCGAGGACGGTTCGCCGATCCTCGGCCCGACCGGCGAGCCGCTGCGCAACGGCATCGGCGACCGCGAGGAGGAAGTGGCGCGCGCGCTGATCGAGGGGCCGGTCTATGCGCGGCTCGACCAGGCCGAGCTCGCGCTGCAAGGCTGGCTGCGCCAAGGCCAGCCGAACTGCTTCATGCCCTATGACCGCGCCGGTATCGACCCCTTCAACGATTTGTTCCGCGTCACGCTGCGCGCCGAAGGCACTGTGCGTGGTACTGGCGGCATTGACATCGTGTCCGACGACTGCGCCACCGGCGTGCCTGGTCTTTACGCCGCCGGCGACGCCGCCAGCCGCGAGATCATGACCGGCGCGGTTTCGGGCGGCGGCGCCGTCAATTCGTCCTGGGCGCTGGCCAGCGGCTGGTGGGCCGGCAAAGGCGCTTCGACCCATGCCAGGCGCCGCGCCGGCAAGGCGTTCCGCAGCGAGGTCCAGCCGCTCGGCCAAGCCGGCCTGCGGCCGGCGGCTTCGCCGCGTGCCGATATCGACACCAACGAGATCATCGAGACGGTGCGCGCGGAAGTCGTGCCGTTGGACAAGAATTTCTTCCGCAGCAGTGCAGGTCTCGAAAAAAGCGGCGAGCGGCTGCAGAGCGTTTGGCGCGACGTGCGCGACCATCTGCAAGGCGAGGGGCTGGAGCGGATACGCACCCGCGAGGCGGCGTCTATCGCTGCTGCCGGGCGCTGGTCGGTGGCGGCTGCGCTGCATCGCAGCGAGAGCCGCGGCATGCATCGCCGCACGGATCGTCCGGGCAAGAACCCGGCCTTCGCGCACCGGCTGGTCATCACCGGCGTCGATGATTTCCGCGTCGCCGGGGCGCCCGAGCGGCTGGCGGAGCTGGCGTCATGATCGAGATCGTCTCGGCCACGCGCTGCGTCGAATGCGACATCTGCGTCAAGGTCTGCCCGGCCAATGTCTTCGACGCGACAGACGGCGCGCCGATAATCGCCCGCCAAGAGGACTGCCAGACCTGTTTCCTCTGCGAGATCTACTGCCCGACCGACGCGCTCTATGTGGCCGAGGTCGCCGAAGGGCCGACCGGCATCAGCGAGATGGAGGTCGAAGCGCGCCATCTGTTCGGCAGCTATGCCCGCGCGCTCGGCTGGCAGCGCGGCAAGGCCGGCGGCTCCGAGTTCGACCCGACGCACCGCATCCGCGTGGCGCAATAAAGCGATCGGAGACAGGCATGGACCGCATCGTCGTCAACGACATCAGGAAGACCTTTCAGCTCAAGCCGGGACAGTTCGTCACCGTCGACGGCGAGGCGACCGACCGCGTTACCGTGCTAGACGGCGTCGATCTCGCCATCCGCACGGGCGAGTTCATCACTCTGGTCGGGCCGAGCGGGTCGGGCAAGTCGGTGCTGCTCGACATTATCGGCGGGCTGACGCAGGTGACCAGCGGCGGCGTCCAGCTCGACGGCAGCCGGATTACCCGACCCGACCCCAAGACCGGCTACGTGTTCCAGCAATATGCGCTGTTTCCCTGGCGCACGGCGCTGGCCAACATCGAATATGCGCTGGAAGTGCGTGGCGTCGCCAAAGCCGAACGCACCGCCACGGCCCGCCATCTTCTGGCGCTGTTCGGCCTTGCCGGTTTCGAGGACCGCTTCCCCAACCAGCTTTCCGGCGGCATGCAGCAGCGCGTGGCGATCGCACGGGCGCTGGCCAGCAATCCCGAAGTGCTGCTGATGGACGAGCCGTTCGCTGCCCTCGACCAGCAGACCCGCGAAATCCTGCAAGGCGAACTGCTCAGGATCTGGGGTAAGATCAAGACGACGGTGATCTTCGTCACTCATTCGATAGACGAGGCGATTTTCCTGGCCGACCGGGTGGTGGTGATGACCGCGCGTCCGGGCACGGTGAAGGAGATCATCGACATCGACCTGCCGCGGCCGCGCGACGGCGACATCCGCGCCAGTGCTGCCTTCAACAATCACCGCGCCCGTGTCTGGGACGTGCTGCGCGACGAAGTCAACAAGGCGCAGAAGGATTGGACGCTGTCGCCGGCGTTCAGCCACTGAGGGAGTTTTTGGCATGGCCTATCTGACCGAAAAGTTCGGCCCCGCCGGCGGCGTTCATCCGTTTGCCGGAGCCGGTGAGGCGGTGGTAGCCGCCAGGGTTCCGGCAATCAAGGCCCGAAGCGCTACACCCGCCGTCAGGCGCAGGCGAGGAGCAAGCTTCGGCACCTTCATCTATGGCCTGCCGCTGCTCGGTCTGTTCTTCCTCGCCTGGGAAATCGCGCCGCGGCTCGGCTGGCTGAACCGCATCTTCTTCCCGCCGCTGAGTGAGGTGCTGGTCGCGTGGTGGAATATGCTCGCCTCGGGCGTGCTGGTCGAGCATATCGGCATCAGCCTGCAGCGCGCGGCCATAGGCTTCGCGCTTGGCGTGGTCGTGGCCATCCCGCTCGGCCTGCTGATGGGGCGCTATTCGCTGTTCGAGAAGGTCTCCGACCTTTTGGTGCAGACGCTGCGCAACACCTCGCAGTTCGCGCTGCTGCCGGTGTTCATCCTTCTGCTCGGTATCGGTGAGGAATCGAAGGTGGCGATCACCTTCTATTCCTCGGTGTTTTTCCTCCTCGTAAACACGATCAGCGGCGTTAAGTCGGTCGATCCGCTGCTGATCAAGGCGGCGCGCTCGATGGGCACGTCCGACTTCGACCTGTTCCGGAAAATCATCCTGCCGGCCAGTATTCCCTCGATCGTCGCCGGCGCGCGGCTCGGCGTGAAATCCTCGTTGTTCGCGGTGATCGGCGCCGAGATGCTGGCCGCCAAATCCGGCCTCGGCTTCCTCATCCAAAACTCGCAACTGATGATGGAAACGGCCGATATGTATGCCGGCATCCTGACCCTCACCGTCATCGGCCTTGCCGTCAACTACCTGCTCGTCTGGTTCGAGCGCTGGGCAACTGCCTGGAAGGGCCAGTCGGAGAGCTCTCTCATTTAATAAGCCAGCCATTCATCCCAATCGGAAGGAATTTCAGATGTCCAGAATACCGTTCGATGCAATTCGCAGGTTGCTCTTGCAGGGCGCCATCGCCGTGATCGTCGGGCTCGGTGGCGTCCCCGCCTTTGCGCAGGACAAGCCCGAGGTCATCCGGATCGGCAGCACAGCGCCCGGGCACCTCAAATTCATCCTCGCCCAGCAGGACGGCTGGTGGGAGAAGGAATTCGCCAAGGACGGCATCAAGGTCGAATTGGTGACCTTCAATGGCGGTTCCGAGGCGACGACAGCGCTGGCGACCGGGGCGATCGAGGTCACCTATACCGGCAACAATCCAGCGCTGCGCGTCGCGGCCTCTGGGGCCGACGTCAAGCTGATCGGCCTGTCGAGCTATGTGAAGGCTGGCGGCTCCTCCATCATCGTCAAGGCCGACTCGCCACTAAGGACGTTGCAGGATCTCAGGGGCAAGAAGGTCGCCTATCTCACCGGCACCGTACGGCATTCGAATTTCAGCAAGGCACTGAACAGCGTCGGCCTGACGACGAGCGACGTCGAAGGGCTGAACCTGCCCTTCGAGGCGTCAGGGCCGGCACTGCTGCGCGGTGACATCGATGCCATCGTCGAGACCGACTCGACGGCGGCCAAGCTGGTCGACACCGGCGAGGCCCGCGTGCTCTACGACACCGGCACCCATCCGGAATGGAACGTGCCGAACGTCATCTCCGTCAACGGCGCCTTCGCGGCGAAATACCCGGATCTGATCAAGCGGCTGCTGAAGGTCGACATCGAGATTTCGCGCTGGGCCGACGCCCACCCCGATGAGACGATCAAGACCTTCGTCGAGGCAACCAAGTCGTCGGAAAAATCCGTGCGCAAGACGTACAGCCAGGGCCTGTTCTACCAGGACCCGAAGCTAACCGACGATGCGATCACCGCGCTCAAGGGCGAGGAGAAGTTCATGGCCGGCGCCGGGCTGCTGAAGGGGTCGATCGACTATGGCAAATGGGTCGACAAGAGCTTTGTCGACGGCGCTTATACGGAAGTCGCCGCCGTCCAGTAGAGTTGCTTGACGATGTTGCGGGCTGCGCCAGTCGGCGCGGCCCTTCTCATCCCTAAAGGTTCCGTTCAGATCTCCGGAATGCTCTCTCTGAAGATCACTTGCAGCCGTGGCTGGTGCAGTTCGTAAGGCAACCCCCTGACCGCGTGGGTCAAGGTGTTGAGCGCCTCGCGGGCCTCGACGCGCGGGTTCTGGTCGATGACCGCGTCGAGCGTGCCGTCGAGCAGAAGCTCCTTGGTGCCTTCCGTTACCTCATGGCCGAGAAAGACCGTCGACAGCGCGCGCCCGCGCTCCTTGAGTGCGCGGGCGATGCCGGTGTTGCCGGCGCCGACATTGTAGATGGCGGCCAGGTCCGGGTGCCGGTCCAGCAGGGCGGAAGCCTCCGAATAGGCTTTCTCCCGATCGTCGAGCATTTCGCGCATCTCGACGATCTGCAGATTGGGCGATTCTTCCGCCAGAATGTGGCGGAAGCCCATCTCGCGCTCTTCGTGGCCGCGGTAGGAGAGCGAACCGGCGAACAGCGCGACCTTGCCCGGACGCCCGGCGCCCATGAAGCGGTTGAGAAGGTAGCCGGCGAGCCGGCCGGCGGCGCGGTTGTCGATGCCGATATAGGCGACCCTCGGCACATGCAGGATGTCGGAAGCCATGGTGACGACCTTGACGCCGCTGGCAGAAAGCGAGCGGATCGCCTCGCGCACCGTTGGATGGTCGAGCGCGATCACACCGACGCCCTGCGTCTGCCCGTGCAGTTCCTGCAGCAGACGGGCGAGCCGGTCCGGATTGAAGCCCTCGATGGTGGCGACGCGGACGTCGAGGTCCGGCCGCGCCTGCGCCTGCGCCTCGATCTGGCGGTGCAGCATCTTGATGAAGGAATTGGTGCCGGCGGGCAGGGCGAAATCGAGCCGTATGACCTCACCGCGCAGCGCGTTGAGCGAGCTCGGATTATTCGAATTTTCAGCGATATAGCCAAGCCGCTGTGCCGTTTCAAGCACGACCTCGCGAGTGCGCGCCCTGACCCCGGCGCGGTTGTTGAGCACACGGTCGACCGTGGCGGCGGAAACGCCGGCTTCCCGGGCTATGTCTGTCAGGGTGGACCGCACTGTAGATCACCTCATTCCAAAATGTGCCAGGGGCGCATCGAGATCACGCATTTCATGGGTCCGTTGTCGAAGCGGCGGCTTCATCGCCAGCCGCGATTCTGATGGGAAATGATGTAACCAGCCTTGGCCGATGCGCAAGCTGCCGCGCTACACCAAAATGCCGAAGCGGACCAACGCGGGGAGGTGGGTAGCCGGGCTCCCTCAAATTCAAGCACCGGCTTCAGTGTGAGAGCCTTGATAAACGCCATCCTTCCCCTCCCATGAGATGTTATGAGGTGTCTTGATTATTTATGATGTTGACAGCCTTCGTATAGTGCCGTCAATATCCATCATAAGGGCCATGGAGGAACAAGGCCCTGAGGGAGGAGTTCCAATGTCGAATTTGATCCGCGTGTCGCGGCGCCGTTTGCTGGCATCCGGTGGAAAGGCGGCGGTCCTTGTTGCCGCCGCAGGTATTGCACCGAAATTCATTCGCCCAAGCCGGGCCTATGCGGCCGATGCCCTGGCGCCCGGCATGATCGGTGGCCCGACGGGCTTCGACGGCTCGGAGCGCTATCAATATGGCGCCGACACGCCCGAGGGTCGCGCCATCGAGGCGGCCAAGGCGATGAAGGGCGCCGGCAAGGCGCCGGCCAAGATCGTACTTGGCCTGTCCGACGGCTCGATCGGCCAGCTGACCCAGCCGTTTCCGGCCGGCGCGCCGTCGATCAAAGATCTCTGGGAGAAGGAAACCGGCATTCCGCTTGAGATCGTCGGTGTGCCCAACGGCCAGGAATTCACCAAAACGATGCAGGACATCTCCACCAAGGGTGGGGCGTATGACATCTACGCGGTCGAATGGAACCGTCTTGGCGACCTCGCCGAAACCGGCGGCATCCTCAAGCTCGACGACTTCGTCGCGCAGTACAAGCCGGAATGGGACGATCCCGAGCGTGGTTACGTCAATGGTGCCAAGGGCGTGTCGCTGCTCAACCAGTATCGCGGCTCGACCTATGGCGTGTCGCTGGATGGCGACTTCCAGACATGGGTCTACCGTACCGATCTGTTCGGCGACGCAAACGAGAGGAAGGCCTTCTCCGACAAATACGGGTATGAACTGGCGGCGCCGAAGACCTGGAAGCAGCATGACGAGATCGCGGCCTTCTTCCAGCGCCCGGACAAGGGCCTGTTCGGCTCGACCGATCTGCGCAACCAGGGTTGGGGCTACACCAACTGGTATCAGCGTTATGTCTCAATGGCTTCGCCCAATCAGTTCCTGTTCGACGATACCGGCAAGCCGCTGATCAATTCGGAGCAAGGTATCGCGGCGACCAACGAGTACATTGCTTCGCTTTCGCATCATTCGCCGGATGCGATCTCCTGGGGCTGGCCGGAGCAGTACGGCAATTTCGCAAAGGGCGGTGCGGCCATGACCTGCGCCTTCTCCAATCTGCCGAAATTCCTCGACAATGCCGGCAACAAGGATTCAGCTGTCACCGGCAAGATCGGCTCGATGCTGCCACCGGGCCGCGAGATCGACGGCAAGCTGGTCAGCCGGTCGGTGCTGTGGCTCAATTTGTCGGCGTCGGTTTCCTCGCAAGCCAAGAACCCGGAGGCCTGCTACCTGTTCCTACAGTGGCTGGGTTCAAGCCGCATCTACGCCTGGATGACCGCCAATCCGGGCGGCTACTTCGATCCGTTCCGGCTATCGGATTTCTCGGATCCGCTGGTTCGCCAGACCTATCATGCCTACCACATGGACGTGGTGCGCGAGACGGTCGCCCGCACCGTGCCCACCATCAACTATCCCGGCGCCACCGCCTTCCACAACGCGCTAGACGAGAACCTCGTCGCCGCGCTGACCAAGGCCAAGACGGCCGAGCAGGCGATGGCCGACACCGAGGCCGAGTGGAAGAAGATTGCCCGCCGTACCGGCGAGGAGAAGCTTCTCGAAGCCATCAAGACCAACAAGGAGGCCTGGCCCACCGTCCTCGATCCAATCGCCTGATCCTTCCAGGATCCTACCAAGGAGGGGAGGAGCGGTCGCTCTTCCCCTCGGCAACGAAAGACTCCAGCGAAGCCGCAAGATGAAGCGTTCAGTTCCTTTCGAGATATTCCGCTATGCCGCAATCTTTGCGGCGATGGCGGTGACGCTGGTGCCGATCCTGTGGATGGTGTCTATGGCGTTCAAGCCGATCGCCGAATGGTCGGCGACCGGCGCCGACCTGACTTGGTGGCCGAAGAACCCGACACTCAGCAATTTCCGCTTCGTCTTCGGTGAATCGACCAACAATCTGATCGTCGCGCTCGACCGCACGGCTTTGAAGCCGATCCTGTCGTCGCTGCTGTCGGCCACATTTGGCACGGCAATCGCCATGTCGGCGGGCACCGCGGCGGCCTACGGGCTGTCGCGCTTCGGCTCGGGCCAGAACCTGCCGCTGGCGCTGATCCAGCTTCGCCTGTTTCCGCCGATGGCGGTCATGACCCCGGTGATGATCATGTGGGCCTTTCTCAACTTCACTGACAGCTGGTGGGGGCTGTCGTTGATCTACGGCATCGTCACGCTGCCTTTCGCCTTCTGGCTGATGAAGACCTTCTTCGACGACATGCCGCGCGAGATCGAGGAGGCGGCGCTGGTCGAGGGCTGTTCGCGATGGCGCGTCTTCACCCGCATCACGCTGCCGATGATGCGCGCGCCGCTGGCCAGTGCCGCGCTGTTCGTCTTCATCCTCAACTGGTCAGACTATCTGATTGCGCTGCTTCTGACGACGCGCGAATGGGTGACGGTCCCCGTCTACATGGCCTCGCTGTCCTCCTCGATGACCGGACAGCTCTATGGCGCCAAGGCAGCTCTCGGCCTGATCGCCGCGGTGCCGCCGGTGATCATGGGGATCGCCATCCAGCGCCATCTAGTGCGCGGGCTGACCTTCGGGGCGCTCAAGCAATGAGCGCGGTGACAGCCACGATTTCGGAGGGCGACATGCAAGCCTCTAAGGCGGCATCGGTGTTGCCGGACGAGGGCGCACGGCTCGGCTTCCGGTTGACCCTGCCGGCGCAGATCCTGGTGCTGTTCATCGCCGTCTTCCCGCTCCTGATGCAGCTCTATATCAGCCTCACCGACTGGTCGCCGCTGTCGGGCACCGGCTGGTGGAATGCCTGGTCGATGTGGAATAGCTTCGCCAATTACACCGACCTTGCCGCGGACGCGCGCTTCTGGAGTGCGCTGAAGCGCACGACCATCGTCATGATCGTCTGCGTGCCGGCGGAGTTCCTGCTCGGCTTGGCGCTCGCGACGCTGTTTGCCGACGAGTTTCCCGGCAAGCGGATCTTCTACTCAATCCTCTTGATGCCGATGATGGTGGTGCCGGCGGTGGCCGGCTACATGTTCTTCATGCTGTTTCAGTCGGGCGGCCCGGTCAACGACATCCTGTCGGCGATGTCAGGCGTTCCCGTCACCATTGCCTGGCTGTCGGACCCGACGCTGGCTCTCATCGCCGTCATGATCGCCGACATCTGGCAGTGGACGCCGCTGATGTTCCTGATCCTGCTTGCCGGTCTGGTCGGCGTGCCCGAGGACCAGATCAAGGCGGCGAGGCTGCTCGGCGCCAACCCGTGGCAGCGCTTCGTCACCATCGTGCTGCCGAAGATGAAAACGATCATCATCATCGCTCTGGCGATCAGGGTGATCGAGAACTTCAAGATCTTCGACACGCTTTACATCATGACCGGCGGCGGTCCCGGCGTCGCTACCGAAACCATCTCCGTCTACATCTACAAGCTCACTACCCAGGACCTGATCTGGGGCTATGTGGCGGCAATCGCGCTGGCCATATTGATCGTGCTGTCCATCGCCGCGGTGTTTGCCATGAAACGTATGGCCCGGGTACGCGAGGTGGCGGCATGAGCACCATCCACCTGCAGAACCTGGTCAAGAAATTCGGCGACTTCACCGCGCTGAAGACGATGGATCTGGCCATCGCCGACGGCGAGTTCATGGCGCTGCTCGGACCGTCGGGCTGCGGCAAGTCGACGACGATGAACATGATCGCCGGCATGGAAGAGCCGACCAGCGGCAAGATCCTGTTTGGCGAGCGCGACATGGCCGGCGTGCCGATGGGGCGGCGCGGCGTCGGCTTCGTCTTCCAGAACTATGCGATCTTCACTCATATGAGCGTGCGGCAGAACCTCGCCTACGGGCCGAAAATGCGCGGCGCACCAAAGGCCGAGATCGACCGCCGTGTCGGCGCCATTGCCGAGATGCTGCAACTGACGCCGCTGCTCGACCGCAGGGCGGACAGGCTGTCGGTCAACATATTGCAGCGGGTCGCGATCGGCCGTTCGGCGATCATGGAGCCGGCGATCTTCCTGCTCGACGAGCCGCTTTCCAATGTCGACGCCGCCTTCCGGGCAGTGATGCGGACCGAACTGAAGCAGTTGCAGCGGCAGTTCCGGCAGACCATGGTCTACGTCACCCACGACCAGCTCGAAGCCATGACGATGGCCGACCGCATCGCGGTGATGGATCACGGCGTGCTGCAGCAGGTCGGCACGCCACTCGAGGTCTACAACAATCCGGCCAATGTCTTCGTCGCCCGCTTCATCGGCGCGCCGGGCATGAACCTGCTCAGGGGCAGGCCGGCGGAAAGCGACCGTGGCCTGGTCGTCGATCTCGGCCCACTCGGGGCGACGCCGCCGCTGCCGGTCGAGATCGCCGATGCCGCACGCCGGATGCGCGGCGAAGTGTTTTATGGCTTTCGACCGGAGCAGGTGACGCTGGCTGAAGGCGGCCGTGGCCTGTCCATGCCGGTGAGTTTCGTCGAGCGGATCGGCGCGCGCACCATCATCCACCTTGGCGACGGCGAGACTGCGGTGAAGGCGGTGTTCGACAATGATGTCGGGCTGGCGATCGGGCAGACAGCTGTCGTCGCGCCTGCGGCGGAGGCGGTGCGCGTCTTCGACGCCGCTTCCGGCCTTGCGTTGAGAGCAGGTTGAGATGGCTGATATCGTTTTCCGCAATGTGACGAAACACTATGGTGGCACGCTGGCCGTCGACGACGCCTCGTTCACGGTCGACGACAACGAATTCTTCTGTTTCTTTGGCCCGCCGCTGTCGGGCAAGTCGACGATACTCCGTCTGGTGCTCGGGCTGGAAACCCCGGACACAGGCGAGATCCTGATCGGCGGCAGGCCGGTCAACGCAGTGTCGCCGGCGGAGCGCAATGTCGCCATGGTGTTCCAGAACCTGGCGCTGTTTCCGCATATGAGCGCGCGCGACAATATCCGCTTTCCGCTGGTCGAGCGGAAGGTGACAGAAGCCGAGATCGAAAAACGCGTCGCCGAGGTCGCGGCTAAGCTGCATATCGGACATATCCTGCACAAACCGCCGGCGCAGCTTTCCGGCGGCGAGCGGCAGCGTGTGGCAATCGCCCGTGCGCTGGTGCGTGATCCTGTCGCGTATCTAATGGATGATCCGATCTCGGCGCTCGACGCCCGGCTGCGCGAGGAGACGCGCGTCGAGCTCAAGCGCATCCAGCGCGAGCTCGGCAAGACGCTGATCTATGTCACGCACGACCAGGAAGAGGCGATGTCGGTCGCCGACCGCATGGCCATACTGGAGAGCGGCAAGATCAGGCAGATCGGCGCGCCTGCCGAGATCTATGACCGGCCGGCCAGCACCTATGTGGCGCGGCTGCTCGGCTCGCCGATGATGAATATATTGAAGTCGGTGCACGGCGCTGAAGGCGTGGAGGCGGCGGAAGGCACGATCCGCATCGCGGATAAGGCGGCGCCGGCCGATGCCGTCGAAATTGGACTCAGGCCGGAAGACATCAAGGTCAAGGCTTGGTCGGAGGGGGGCGCGGGCCGCCCGGCGCGAGTGTTCGAGGTCGAGCCGCTCGGCGGCTACACCGTAGTGACGCTCGCCGCCGGGCAGGCGCGTCTGCGGGCGCTGTTACGCGGCCAGCCGGACATCAGGCCGGACGCGATGGTGGCGATATCCTGCGAGCCGGGCAGGGTGCATTATTTCGGGCAAAGCGGGGGAGCGCTGGCAAGATGACGGTGGCTGCAAGAAACGAGCTTCGGGAGGAACATATGGCAAGCAACGGCTTCGAGCCGGACGTTGAAGTCCGCACCAGGGAATACAGGATCGGCTGCGTCGGCGCCGGCATGATCATGGCCGAATGTCACCTTGCCGCCTACAAGGAAGCCGGTTTCCCCGTGGTGGCGATTGCCTCGCGGACCAAGGCCAGCGCCGAGAAGGTCGCCAAACGCTGGGACATCCCGACCGTCCACGATACGCCGGAACAGCTTATCGAGGACAAAAACGTCGAGATCATCGACCTTGCCTTTCCGCCGGACCAGCAGCCGGCGCTGATCCGTCATGCGCTCAAGCAGGAGCATATCAAGGCTATCCTGGCGCAGAAGCCATTGGCGCTGTCCCTCGACGAGGCAATCAAGCTGCGCGACGAGGCGGCCAAGGCAGGCAAGATCCTCTCGGTCAACCAGAACATGCGCTACGACCAGTCGATGCGCGTCTTGAAGCAGATCATCGACAGCGGCGCGCTCGGCGACATTGTCTTCGCCCAGATCGACATGCATGCGATCCCGCACTGGCAGAGCTTCCTCGAGGACTATGACCGCCTGACGCTCGCCAATATGAGCGTCCACCATCTCGACGTACTGCGCTTCCTGTTCGGCGATCCCCTGGAGATCACCACCCTGACCCGCAAGGACCCGCGCACCCGCTTCGACCATTCGGACGGCATCACCGTGTCGACGATCAAGTTCCCGTCCGGCGTGCTTGCCGTATCGCTGGAGGATGTCTGGTCCGGTCCGCGCCAGGAGGGCTACAAGGACGACCAGCACATCAACTGGCGCGTCGACGGCACCAAGGGCGTCGCCAAGGGCACCATCGGCTGGCCGACAGGCGCTGCGTCGACGCTGACCTATGCCTCGACCGAGACCACCGGTGGTGAATGGGTGACGCCCAGCTGGGACACGATGTGGTTCCCGCATGCCTTCATCGGCGTCATGGAGCAGCTCCAGCACGCGGTTAAGATGGGCGAGCCGCCGGCGCTCTCGATCGCCGACAACGTCAAGACCATGGCGCTGGTCGAAGCGGGCTACCGCTCGATCGACATGGGCCGGACGGTCAAGCTTTCCGAAATATCAACTGACTGAGTCACTTACAGGGAGGACTTCACACCATGATGCAGGCAGGTATCTTCACGGGTTATTTCCCGTATGGCCTCAAGGAAACCGCGCAGAAGATCCGTGCGCTCGATTTCAACACCGTGCAGCTCGACCTGCATTTCAAGGACATAGATCTGTCGGCCGGGCAGATCACCAGGGACAAGGCCAAGACCGTCCGCGATACGTTCCGCGACGAGAATCTGCCGATCTGCTGCGTGTCGGGCTACACCAACATCATCCATCCGGATATGGGCGAGCGCGAGAGGCGCGTCGGCTATTTGAAGGAGATCATCCGCAACGCACGCCATTTCGGCGCCCCTTACGTGATCTCGGAAACCGGTACCTACAACACCGAGTCCGACTGGGTGCATCATCCGAAGAACAAGACCGAGGAAGGTTTTGAGGAATGCCGCAAGGTCATCGCCGACCTTGCCCAGACCGCCTATGACCATGGCGCGGTCTTCCTCCTCGAAACCTATGTCAACAATGTCGTCGGCTCGGTCGAAGAGACGGTGAGGATGTTCGCGCAGGTCGACCACCCAGGCCTCGGCCTGTTGATGGACCCGACCAACTATTTCGAAACCCACAACATCGACAGGATGGACCAGATCCTGAACCAGGTGTTCGACACGCTGACCGACAAGATCAAGATAGCCCACGCCAAGGACGTCAAGCGCTCCGGCGGCGACAAGTCGGAAAAGCACGCAGACATCGGCGACGAGGACGCGCTGGAGAGCCACACTTTCCGCGGCGTCGGCGAGATCGAGCTGCCGGCGCCCGGCCTCGGTTCGCTGAATTATGACCTCTATCTCAAGCGGCTGGCCGAAAAGCACCCGAACATCCCGGTCATCATCGAGCATCTTTCGGAAGACGACGTGCCGCGCGCGAAGAAATTCCTCGACGGAAAATTCCGCGCCAACGGACTGTGATGGCGCGGCTCGGTTACGAAACAAGGGAGGAAGAGAAATGTTGAAACTCGCGTTGAAAATCGCGGCTGCGGCGACGGTTCTTGCCGGTGTGGCGCTGGGTACGCCGGCGCTGGCGCAGGACGCTCAGAAGACGTTTTACCTGTTGTCGCATGGCGGCCCGTCGGACGCCTTCTGGATCGACTGGAATGCCGGCGCGACCAAGGCCTGCGACCAGCTCAAGGTGACCTGCAAGATCTCGTTCAGCGGCGGCGACATGGCGGCGCAGAAGGAGGCCTTCAATTCGGCCCTTGCCGCTAAGCCGGACGGCATCGCCACCACCTCGGCGCAGCCCGGCCTGTGGACCGAGGAGGTCAAGGCAGCGAAGGCGGCCGGCATCCCGATCGTGTTCTTCAATACCGACGATCCGGCAACCGGCCGGCAAGCCTATGTCGGCGCCGATCTCAAGGAAGCCGGTGTCATCTGGGCGAAATATCTGGTCGACCACAAGATGGTGAAGCAGGGCGACAAGGTGTTCCTGCCGGTCGAAGTGCCGGGCGCCAGCTACCAGCAGCTCGAGACCGAAGGCATTGCCAGCGTCTTCGATCCGCTCGGCATCAAATATGACGTGGTCGATTGCGGCACCGATCCGGCCGGCATCATCGCCAAGATGACCGACTACATGGTCGCCAACAACCCGCCGGCAATCATCGCGCTCGGCGATTCCGTAGCGGCCAGCGTCAAGCGGGTGTTCGACGGCGCCGGCGTGCCGGCCGGCAAGATTCCGGTCGTCGGCTGGGGCAATTCGAAGGAAACGGCCGAGTCCGTCAAGGCCGGTTTCGTCAACGCGGCTGCCTGGCAGTTCCCGTCGGCGCAGGGCTTCATGCCGGTGGCGCTGCTCGGGTTGGCCGCCGCTGGCGAACCGATCGGCTACGACATCCACACGTTCAGCCTCTACGACGCCTCGAGCGTCGAACCGATCCTGAAACTCTACAACAAGTGATTGAAATTGACGCCCGCCGCGCAGGCGGCGTGCGTCACCCTGAGATATGGTCCAAGCTGTCATGACAATTGCCGCAGAAGAGGAAATGCCGCGTGCCAAACGCAGGTCGAGCCTGATGCGCTCGCCGCAGTTCTCGTCGCTCGTCATCCTGATCGTCCTGCTGGCGGTGTTTGCGATCGCCGACGCGAACTTCCTGTCGCCGCTCAACATCTCCAACATGATGGCGTTTCTGCCCGAGCTCGGCATCATCGCGCTCGGCATGACGCTGCTTCTGACGGCGGGCGAGTTCGACCTTTCAGTTGGCGCCGTGTTCGGGCTGGCGCCGGTCGTGGTCATGCTGCTGGTCCAGAACGGCGGGGTTGATATTGGCGTGGCGTTGCTGGCCGGCTTGCTGCTCTGCATAGCGATCGGTGCGATCAACGGGCTGATCGTCACCAAGATCGGCATCTCGTCTTTCCTGGTGACGCTGTCGATGCTGCTGGTGGTGCGTGGGGCAGCGCTTTACATCACCCAAGGGTTTCCGCTGAAATCCTGGGACCAGCCGGGCTTCTTCGTGACGCTGCTGGCCGGCAGCTTTAGTATCGGAACGTTCCGTTTCTATACCTCGCTGTGGTGGTTCATCGGCCTGTCGCTGCTGGCGATCTATGTGCTGCGCTACGCCAAGCTCGGCAACTGGATCAGCGCTATCGGCTCGAACCGTAACGCTGCTGTGGCGCGTGGCGTGCCGGCCGATGCGGTCAAGATCTGGCTGTTCATCCTGACCTCGGCGCTGGCCGGTCTCGCCGGCATGATCAGCGCCTTCCGCATCTCTGCCGCCTCGCCGGTGGCCGGCACCGGCTACGAGCTCGAAGTGATCGCCATGGTGGTGGTCGGCGGCACCGCGCTGACCGGTGGGCGAGGCACCATTTTAGGCACCATCGTCGGCGCGCTGATGCTGCGCAGCATCCGCAACGGCATCGTGCTGATCGGCGTGCCTGGGCTCGCTTACAACATCTTCGTCGGCGTCATCATACTTGCCATGCTCATCCTGCACGCTTTGCTGCAGAAGAACGCCGCCAGGAGCTGATCATGGAAGTGCTTCGGCTGCAGAACCTGCAAAAATCCTTCGGCAGCGTCCGCGCCCTGAAGAGCGCCTCCTTCACGCTCAACGAGGGCGAAGTGGTGGCCTTGCTCGGCGACAACGGCGCCGGCAAATCGACATTGATCAAAGCGATCTCCGGGGTCTTTCCCGTCGATCGCGGCGACATCTATGTGCGCGGTCAGAAGGTCTCCATCCGCTCGACGCGAGATGCGATGGATCTCGGCATCGAGACCATCCACCAGGACACCTCGCTGGCACCGGACCTCAGCATCGCGCGCAATCTTTTCCTCGGCCGCGAGCCGGTCAACCTCAAATGGCTGGGTGTGTTCGCGCCGCTCGATCTCGCCCAATTGCGCGATGCTGCCTCGGCACTTTTGAAGCGCGTCGGCATCTCGAAGAAGCTCGACGCCGATGCGCTGGTCAGCACGCTGTCGGGCGGCGAGCGCCAGTCGATCGCCATTTCCCGCGCCATGCAGTTCGCCGCCAAGGTCATCATCCTCGACGAGCCGACCAACAATCTCGGCGTCGAGGAAACGCACGGCGTGCTGCGCTTCGTCAAGGAAGTGCGCGACGCCGGTCACTCGGTGCTTTTGATCACCCACAACATCCATCACGTCTTCCAGGTCGCTGACCGCATTATCGTCATGCGCCGCGGCGAGATCGTCGCCGAGCAGACGGTCGCCGACACCGATCTGCTGACCGTGGAAAGCATCATCACCGGCGCCGACATGTCGGCCCTGCTCAAGGAGACGAGAGCCAAGTGAAGGACGGGAGCAAAGTGAAAGAACTGGCCGTCACATGGTAGAGCTTTACGGCAAGACGCTGTCGCGCCGGCAGGTCTCGGAACGCTCGGGCATGCTGTCGCAATTCGCCGGCGTGAGGCTGATGACGCTTGGTGACGGCATCGAGCGCGGCATCCGCATGCTCGAATTCCGCACCGGCTCGGGCCTGCGCTTCACCGCGCTGGTCGACCGGGCGCTCGATATCGCCGATTGCGACTTCAGGGGCCAGGCGATCGGCTGGCATTCGCCGAGCGGCTTTCGCCATCCCGGCCTGCACGAGTATGAAGGCGAGGAGGGGCTGGCCTGGGCGCGGTCGTTTTCCGGCCTTCTGCTGACCTGCGGCCTCGACCATATATTGTTCATGAACGAGGTACCGGCCGACACCTACAACTACCCGCCCAAGAAGACGGTGCGCCACTCGCTGCATGGCCGTATCAGCACCATCCCGGCGCGGCTGACCGGCTATGGCGAGACCTGGGACGGCGACCGCTGCGTGTTGTGGGCCGAAGGCATCGTCCAGCAATCGACCGTCTTCGGCGAGGATCTGTACCTGCTGCGGCGGATCGAGGCCGATGTCGGCGGCAACGAGATCCGGCTTTCGGACCGTGTCGTCAATCACGGTTTCAACCGGACGCCGCATATGTATTTCTACCACATCAATGTCAGCCATCCGGTGCTCGACGAGGGTTCGCGCTACCTGGCGCCGATCCGCGACGTCGTCTGGGCCGGGCATGCCGGCGAGCACTATGAAGCGCAGAAGGTCGGCTACCGCACGGTGCCGGCGCCGCAACTGGGATTCAAGGAACAGGTCTGGCAGCACGAACTCGGCGCTGGCAGCACCGGGGAGGTCCCGGTGGCGGTGGTCAACGACAGGCTCGGCCTCGGCTTCGAGGTGGTCACGCGCAAGGACCAATTGCCCTGCGCCTACCAATGGCAGAATTTCCAGGCTGGGCAGTACGCGCTTGGGATTGAGCCGTCGACGCATCATGTGCTGGGAAATCTTGCCGCGCGCGAACGCGGCGAGATGATCTGGCTGGAGCACGGCGAGAGTCGCCCCTACGATGCAGTGTTCCGGGTCCTCGACGGCGCCGGCGAGATCGCCGCAGCCGAAAGCCGGATCGCGGCGATTGCCAGACAACCGCGAGAGGACTACCCGCGGCCGTCGGGCCATTTTCCTGTTCTTGGAGGCAGGTCGTGATAAGGGCGAGGACGATACGGGACACCAGTTGGGAGGCTGGCTCCGGCCGGAGCGGGGAGGGCTCGCGGCCGATCAGGAATTGGAGGTCACAATGGCTGGCACGGTAAAGCGCGATTACAGCCTGGTCGGCGAAAGCACGCGGATCGCGATCGAGACGGGACTGGCCTCGGCGGAGTGGTACCACACGGATGTCCCCCGCAAGGCGATCAAGGAGTTGATGCAGCGCTCAGACGCGCCGGCGATCCGTGACACGATCATCTGGATCGTCGCCATCCTCGGCTCCGCCGCCGGCGCCATCTATTTCTGGGGCACCTGGTGGTGCTTGCCGTTCTTCTTCGTCTACGGCGTGCTCTACGGCTCGTCCAGCGACTCGCGCTGGCACGAATGCGGCCATGGCACTGCCTTCCGCACGCGCTGGATGAGCGATGTCGTCTACCAGATCGCCAGCTTCATGCTGATGCGCAACCCGGTGACCTGGCGCTGGAGCCATGCCCGCCACCACACCGACACGATCATCGTCGGCCGCGACGCAGAGATCGCCGTGATGCGACCGCCGGACCTGTTGCGCGCCGCGCTGGCTTTCACCGGCATCCTCGATTTCCGCTATTCGCTTCCGGCACTGGTACGCCAGGCGTTCGGCAAGCTGACGCCCGACGAGAAAAGCTACGTTCCCGAGATGGAACAGCGCCAGGCCGTCATCGCGGCGCGCTGGCATATCGTCATCTACATCGCGACGATCGCGCTCGCCGTTTTCATGCGGTCGTGGATACCGGTGGTGCTCATCGGCGTGCCGCGCCTCTACGGCACCTGGCACATGGTGCTGACTGGCCTGCTGCAGCATATCGGCCTGGCCGACAATGTCGTCGACCACCGGCTCAACACCCGTACCGTGTACATGAACCCGATCAGCCGGTTCATCTACTGGAACATGAACTACCACGTCGAACACCACATGTTCCCGATGGTGCCGTATCACGCGCTGCCCAGGCTGCATGAATTGATCAAGCACGATTTGCCTGAGCCGAACCCGTCGATATGGCATGCCTATCGCGAGGTCTGGCCGGTCCTGCTCAGGCAGCTCAAATACGAGGATTATTTCCTCAAGCGCGAACTGCCACCGACGGCACGGCCCTATCGTGGCGAGTTCCACGAAGTGAACATGTCGGCAGCGGCTGAGTAGGCACCGCAGGAATTTCGGGAGAGATAGAAATGGCCGATTGGGTCGAAGCGTGCGCCGTGGACGATGTCGAAGAGGAAGATGTCATCCGCTTCGACCATGACGGCCGCACCTTCGCAATCTACCGTTCGCCGGACGATGAATTCTTCGCCACCGACGGTTTTTGCACGCATGAGAAGGCGCATCTGGCCGACGGGCTGGTCATGGACGACATCATCGAATGCCCCAAGCACAATGGCCGCTTCAATTACAAGACCGGCCAGGCCAAGGGCGCTCCCGTCTGCGTCAATCTCGCGACCTATCCAGTCAAGGTCGAAGCTGGCAAGGTGATGATCCAGATTGGCTGACGGGCCTTCTGTCACGTAGCAAAGGGGACCATAATCCATGAGCCGGAAAAGACCGACCGTCGCAGACCTGCGTGCCATGAAGGGCAAGCGGCAGCTGACGATGCTGCGCGTGCTGACGATGGACGAGGCCGAGGCCGCCGAACGCGCCGGCGTCGACATCGTCTCGGTGCCGCCGGAGCTGGTGCTCAATCCGCAATACCGCGATGCGGCACCCAGCCTGTTCACCATGCCGGGCGAGAATTTCTTCGAGATCGGCACGGCCGACGATTTCGTCCGCTGGGCGTTCCGGCTCTACAAGGCCAGCGCCGATGCGGTCTATTGCAGCGCCGGCTATGCCACCATCAAGCGGATGGCCGACGACGCCATTCCGGTGATCGGCCATGTCGGCCTCATCCCGTCACGTGCCACCTGGACCGGCGGCTTCAAGGCCGTCGGCAAGACCGCCGATACCGCCATGCAGGTGTTCGAGGCGGTGAAGCAACTGGAGGCTGCCGGTGCGATCGGCGCCGAGATCGAAGTGGTGCCGGTCGAGGTGGCCAAGGCGATTTCGGAACGCACTTCGCTGATCATGTTGTCGATGGGGGCGGGCACCGGCTGCGATGCGCAATACCTGTTCGCCGACGACATCCTCGGCCAGAACCGTGGCCACATGCCGCGCCATTCCAAGGTCTATCGCAATTTCGCCGCCGAATACGATCGCCTGCAGGCCGAACGCATCGCCGCCTTTTCCGAATATGTCGCCGATGTGAACAGCCTGGCCTATCCCGAAGACAGGCACGTCGTGCACATGGACCCGGACCAGCTTGGTCTGTTCCTGGAAAAGATCGAAGCCGCATGAGACACGCCGGCAACAGCGCGAAGCGCCATCGCGGATCGTAAAAGGCCGGTTCGGCGGCAGGGCCAGGTCATCGCGTAGCCGGCTGCGATGCTACACGAAAGTTTGTTGGTCCATGTCTGGACGGCACCGGCCAGATGCTGTTGAAACCGGTGCGTCATCGGTTTGCCTGACAATTGTGCGGTTGCCGATGGAGCGGGTGAAAATTCCCTTCGGATAGTTCTGCGCATGACCGCCATTTCCGAAAACGAAGCCTTGCCCGAAACCGCGACGGCGGCGCGGCAAGCCCGGCGGGTGGCGCTGATCATCGCCGTCGCCTTCTTCATGCAGCTTCTGGATTCGACCATCATCTCGACCTCGCTGCCGCAGATGGGAGAATCCTTCGGCGTGCCGGCGGTGGCGATGAGTATCGGCATAACCGTCTATATGCTGACCATGGCGGTGTTCGTGCCGCTGTCCGGCTGGCTCGCGGACCGTTTCGGCGCGCGCAACATCTTCCTTGTGGCGATTGCCCTGTTTACGTTGGCCTCGCTCGTTTGCGGCGTCTCGCAGAACCTGGCCGAGTTCGTTGCCGCGCGCGCGGTGCAGGGTCTGGGCAGCGCGCTGATGACGCCGGTCGGCCGCATCCTGGTGCTGCGCAATGCGCCGAAATCCGAGCTTCTCAACGCCACGGCGCTGATCACCTGGCCGGCGCTGTTTGCGCCGGTGGTCGGGCCAGTGCTTGGCGGCTTCATCACCACCTATCTCTCCTGGCACTGGAATTTCTTCATCAACATTCCGCTTGGGCTTGCTGGTTTGGCGCTGGTCGCCCGCTACATTCCCGGCGACCGCGAAGCCGGAGCCAAGCCGCTCGACTGGCCCGGCTTCCTGCTGACCTCGGTGGGGCTCGCCGCGATGCTCTACGGCCTCGAGCGCATCGCACATCCGCAAGAGGGTGTGTTGCCGACCGTGGCACTGCTCGGCACGGGCATTTTGGTCGGCTGGCTTGCGGTGCGGCATCTGCGACGCGCCAACCATCCTCTGCTCGATCTCACAGCTTTCAAGGTGCAGACCTTTGCCATCTCGACGCTGTCGGCCGGCACGATTTTCCGGATCGCCATCAACGCCACGCCATTTCTGCTGCCGCTTTTGTTCCAGGTCGGCTTCGGCCTGAGCCCGGTCGATGCGGGCATGATGATCCTGGCCTATTTTCTCGGTAATCTCGGCATGAAGGCGGTGACGACGCCGACGCTGAGGCGCTTCGGCTTCCGTTCGGTGCTGATCGTCAACGGGGTGATCGCCTCTTTGTCGATCGTGGCCTGCGCGGCGCTTTCGCCGGAGACGCCGCAAGCATTGGTGGTGATGCTGATGCTGATCGCCGGCCTTTCGCGTTCGATGCAGTTCACCGCGCTCAACACGCTGGCTTTCGCCGATGTGGCCTCACAGCAGCGCAGCTCGGCGGCGACGTTGTCCAGCATGCTGCAGCAGGTGGCGATGCTGTTCGGCGTAGCGGTCGCGGCGGCGTTGCTCAACCTGTCGCAGATAGCCAGGGGCGTGGCGGCGCTTGATCTCGTCGACTTCCGCCTTGCCTTCCTGGTGATCGGCGCAATCGGGCTCGTCGCCTCGTTTCGCTTTCTGGCGTTGCCGAAGGCCGCCGGCGCCGAGGTCTCGGGCCATGTTTTGCGGATTTGATGCAGGACCTGCGCGGCGAGCGCGGACATAAATTCTGCCTGCTCCGCTCGCCCTGAAGCGAACCTTCGCCAGCGGTTCGATCAGCGCGATCAATTGCAAAAGTGCTTGAGTTCCAGGCATTGCGCCAGCCTCGCCAATCGGTGCGTCCAACCGCAGAATTTCCTCGCAAGCCGGCCTGCAATGCACGGATTCATTTGACGAATTGGTCTTGAGCCGATTAGCTTTCGTTCCGATGGCCGCAGAGGGAGCAGGGCGTAGCCATCGCGGGTGAAAGCGGGCAATGAACGCGACCGGCTGGCTGAACTGGAGAAGCCTGAACCAGGAGGGCATTGTCTTTGCCATCGCGGTTGTGCTGTTCATTGCCGCCGCGATCGGACTGCCCGGGTTTATCAACTCGAACAATCTCGTTGCCATCGTACGCTCGGTCTCGGTGCTGGGCATATTGGCGCTCGGCATGGCGGTCGTCATAATAGGCAGAGGCATCGACCTGTCGGCGGTGGCGATCATGGCGATGTCGGTCGCCTGGTATCTGCAACTGCTGAATTCGGGAACATCCGACGGGCTGGCCTTCGCCTATGTGCTCGCCGGCGTTCTCGCAATCGGGCTGTTGAACGGAATCCTGGTCGCCTACGCCGAGGTTCCGGCGATCTTCGTGACGCTGGCGACTGCGTCCTTCGTCTTCGGCTATGTGCGTTCACAACTGATCACGCAGGACGCCGTGCCGGTGCCGCCCGGCCATTGGGTCGAGCTTCTGGGCGGGCTGCGCCTCCTCGACATTCCGGTCGAGGTGTTTGTCTTCGCCGGGCTAGCTTTCGCCTTCTTCCTGTTCCTGCGCTACACCAAATGGGGCCGCTACGTCTATTTCGCCGGCGACAACCCGGTCGCCGCGCGCAATATCGGCATTCCAGTGCGCCCGATGCTGGTGCTGCGCTACGTGCTGTCGGCCCTGGTCTCGCTGGTGGCCGGCTTGCTCACTGCGGCCAGCCTGCATTCGATCAACACCCGCATCGTCAATTCCACGCTGCTCTACGACATCGTGCTGGTGGCGGTGATCGGCGGCATCGGTCTGTCGGGCGGGCGGGGCGGGGTGCGCAACGTGCTGGTGGGTGCCGCGTTGATCGGCATCCTGCTCAACGCGATGACCATCATCGACATTCCGCTGCTCTATCAGAACCTGATCAAGGCCGCGATCCTGCTGGCGGCGATCATCGTCGATGGGTTCATCAATCCGCGCGACGAGCAGACCGCGCAGCAAGGCGACATCTAGACTGACGCGAACGGTTGGGGCCGGCCGCGAACGACAACGACCAAACCAGAGGATGTGACATGAAAATCATCAGGACGTTTATGGCCGCCGCGGCAGCGCTTGCCGTCTCCGCCTTCGTGGCGCCAAGCTTCGCCGCCGAAGATCCGGGTCCGGGCGCCTATTCGCAAGCGCTGAAGGGCAAGCGTGTGATGCTGGTGCCGATGGCGATGGGCTTCGACCTGGCACAGGGCTGGGCGCATTACCTGAAGACGGAGGTCGAGGCCTGGGGCGGCGTGTTCGAGACACGTGACCCGAACTGGGTGGTCGATGCCGGCGCGCAGGCGATCACCGACGCAATCTCGTCGGACACCAGGCCGGACGTGCTGATCATCCATTCGCCGGACCTCAACTCCTATGCCAAGCTGATGAAGAAGGCGCAGGCTGCCGGCACCTATGTCCTGCTGGTCGACAATCCGGCGAACTTCCCGGCCGATGCCTTTGTCGGCAGCGACTGGGATCGGCTCGGCCAGCTGGAAGCCGAAGCGGCGATCAAGGGTTGTGGGCCGAATTCTTCCAAGAAGATCGGGCTGGTGCAGGGCGACCAGGCCAACTCGTCGAGCCTCTACCAGTATGCCGGCATCATGAAGGTGCTGGACAAGAACCCCGACTTCAAGGTCGTGGCCAAGCCGGACTCCAACTGGGATGCGACGACCTCGCGCAACGTGACGACGACGATGCTGCAGCAGAACCCCGACATCTGCGCCATTATCGATTTCTGGGACGGCGACGCGACCGGCGCATCTGCTGCGATCCGCGATGCCAAGCTCGAGGGCAAGGTGTTCCTGGTCACCACCGGTGGCGGCGAGAAAACCGCCGACTGCGACAAGCTGCAGGACGGCACCTATGGCGCGGTGGTGATGACCGACCTTGCCCGCCAGTCGGGTGACATGAACGCCGTCATAAAGTTCCTGTTGCAGAGTGGCCAGCCAGCCGGCACCTCGCACACCTACATCTACACGCTGGAGAAGGCGACGACCAAGGCCGACCTCAAGCCGGACAGCTGCTGGGACTTGAAAGCACTGCAAGCCCAAGCTGCGGCCAAGTAAACCGCGGGTCCGTTGCAAGCATCGACGAGGTGGCCGGACCTGGTTCGGCCGCCTCTTTCTCTCTTGAGTGGCAGCAGCAACCGATGTCCTTTCGCGAACGCCTCCAGTCCTGGCGCTACAATCTCGTGCCCGACCATCTCGTCGGCGAGATACTGAGCAAACGCTGGACCGACAATGCCATTCCGTTCCTGGCGCTGGTGGCGACGCTCGGCGTGTTCGGTTCGATCATCCCCGGCTTCTTCAAGCCGATGTCGCTGCAGGAATCGACCCGCCAGCTCGGCGAGTTCTCGCTGGTCGTCACCGGCATGACGGTGGTCATGCTTGGCGGCGGCATCGACCTTTCGGTCGGCTCGATCTTCGCGCTGTCCTGCTTTTCCGCCGTGTTCGTCTTTTTCATCCTCGAACAATCGGTATGGCTGGCGCTGGCCGCCTCGATCGCCACCGGGCTGCTGTTCGGCGCGATCAATGGCTATCTGATCGGCTATTTCAGGCTGCGCGCTTTCCTGACGACACTGGTCACCTTCATCTTCGGGCGGGCGCTGTTCGACATATTGGTCACCACCTATGCCGCCGACGTCCAGCTTTCCGATGCCACATCGGATGTGCTGGACTTCATCGGCGACGATACCTTCTGGGGCCTCTCGGTTGCGGTGTGGGCGGCGATAATCCTGGCCGTCATTACCCATGTCGCGCTGACGCGCTCGCGGCCCGGCTGGCATGTGCAGGCGGTGGGCGGGTCGCGGCGATCGGCTCACAATGCCGGCATCCGCGTGCGCCGCACCGTCTTCATGACCTATGTGTTCTCCGGCTTCTGCGCCTCGCTCGGCGGCTTCCTCATCGCCTGCCGGCTGAGCGGGGCAGGGCCGGGCACAGGCCTCAACCTCGAGGTCATGGCACTGACAGCGGCGGTCGTCGGCGGCGTCAGCTTGGGCGGCGGCCGCGGCTCGGTGATCAAGGGGCTGATGGGCGCGATCATCGTGCTGACCATGACCAACGGGCTGATCCGGCTGGGCTATGGCACCGGCACCAACCAGATGGTGCTGGGTATCATGCTGGCCGTCGCCGTCACCATCGACATTCGCTGGCTGAAGAACCGCCACAAGGTTCTGGACGAGGTCTATGTCGCACCGGTTTATTTGAAGATGGGCGCAACGCAGTCGGCCGCACCGGGCTTGGGCACCCCTTACGAACTCGACAACCGGCTATCTGAGGCCGACCATATCGGGCTCGGCGAGCTGGAAGGGCCGGAAGACGTCATCCTCGACCGCGACGACCATCTCTATTGCGGCACGAGGCATGGCGAGATCGTCCGTTTCTTCGCGCCGGACTACAAACGCTCGGAGGTCTTTGCCCATATAGGCGGCTTTCCGCTCGGCCTGGCCTTTGACAAAACAGGCAATCTGATCAGCTGCGTCGGCGCCATGGGCCTCTATTCGGTCTCGCCGGACCGGGAGGTGAGGCGGCTCTCGGCGGAAACGTCGCGCTCCTGGACTTCGATCGTCGACGATGCGCGGCTACGCGATCCCAATGACTGTGACA
Source organism: Mesorhizobium sp. M1348 (assembly GCF_040317925.1). NCBI lineage: Bacteria > Pseudomonadati > Pseudomonadota > Alphaproteobacteria > Hyphomicrobiales > Phyllobacteriaceae > Mesorhizobium > Mesorhizobium sp. M1348. Next base: position 69,473 of record NZ_JAMYLH010000006.1, read on the forward strand.
TCGCGCCGGACGGCCGCATCTACTTCACCGATTCCACCAAGCGCTATGACGCGCACGATTGGGCGCTGGACTCGATCGAGAACCGCGCCACCGGGCGGCTGCTCGTCTATGACCCAAAGGACGGTTCGACCAAGACATTGCTCGACGGCTACCGCTATACCAACGGCGTGTGCATGGCGCATGACGGCAAGTCGCTGTTCTTCGCCGAAAGCTGGGCCTGCCGCGTGCACCGCTACTGGCTGGAAGGGCCGAAATCAGGCACCGCCGAATGCGTCATCCGCGACATGCCGGGCTACCCCGACAACATCAACCGTGCCTCCGACGGCAACTACTGGATGGCCTGGCTCGGCATGCGCACGCCGAGCTTCGACCTGTCGCTGCGGCATCCCGACATGCGCAAGCGCATGACGCGGCGGCTGCCGCAGGACGAATGGCTGTTCCCCAACATCAACACCGGCGGTGTGGTGAAATTCAACGAGAAGGGCGGCATCGTCGAAGCGATGGGCGACCTGTCTGGCGCCGCGCATCCGATGGTGACTTCGATGCGCGAGCACAAGGGTTTTCTGTTCGTCGGCGGTATCCTCAACAACCGGATCGGCCGCTACCGGATTGCCGGCGCGGACCCGAACTGGACCAGCCCTGCTTCCTATTGGGGAGCGAAGCCATGATGCTGGATCCTATCCTCGACATCTTTCGCGGCAAGGCGGTGACCATCCCGCCGCTGGACGGTGCCTTCAGGCCGAATACGCTGCTGGACGATGCTCCGGCTTTTGCTGAACTGCCGGAGCCTGACAATCTGCTGATCGCTGGCGGCCGGCTGCTGGCCTCCAGCGGCAATGCCGTCTACGCGGTCACCGCCGGCGCCGTGCCAACGATGGTCGAGACATTTCCGGCCGCAGTCACCGCGCTCGCGCGCTCGCCCGCCGGCGAACTGACGGTCGGGCTCGAAAGCGGCAGGTTGTTGATTGCAGGCAAGGAGGCCGCCCTACCGGCCGGGATCCGCTGCATAACAGCACTCGCCTACGCAGAAGATGGCACGCTTTGGCTGGCCAATGGCTCGGCCGAACACGCGCCCTCGCAATGGGCCGCCGATCTGATGAAGAAGGGTGCGTCGGGTTCGCTGTGGAAGCGCGATCCGGCAGGCAGCGAATTCCGCAAGGTCGCCGGTGATATCGCCTTTCCCTATGGGCTGCATCCAACCGGCAAGGATGTGTTGGTCAGCGAGAGCTGGCGGCACCAACTTGTCCGCTTCGACGGCGCGACAGGCAGCCACTCGACGGTGCTGGCGCATCTGCCCGGCTATCCCTCGCGCCTGTCGACTGCCGCCGAAGGTGGCGCCTGGCTGACGTTGTTTGCGCCCCGCAACCGGCTGATCGAATTCGTGCTGCAGGAAACGCACTATCGGAACGACATGCTGGCGCAAGTGCCGCCGCAGCACTGGATCGCGCCGGCGCTCGCCTCCAACCGCAGCTTCCTCGAGCCGCTGCAATGTGGCGGCATCCGCACCATGGGCATCCACAAGCCATGGTCGCCGAGCCGCTCCTACGGGCTGGTGGTCAGGCTCGATCGGGAGATGCGGCCGCAGTATAGCCTGCACAGCCGCGCCAACGGCACGCGTCATGGCATTTGCAGCGTGGCGGAGAAAGACAGTCGCCTGTTCATTGCCTCGAAAGGCGGCGATTGCCTGCTGGCCGTCGATCTGGCACCAAAAGGGCATCGCTGATGGAACCGATCGTCCGCCTGGAGAACGTGACCAAGACCTATCGCGGCGTGCCCGCGGTGAAGAATGTCAGCTTCGAGCTGCGCAAGGGCGAGATCCACGCGCTGCTCGGCGAGAATGGCGCGGGGAAATCGACGCTGACCAAGATCATCGCCGGCGTCGTCGATGCGACATCGGGAAAGATGTTCCACAAGGGGCAGGAGATCGCCTACGCCTCGCCGCACGCTGCCCTTGAAGCCGGCATCGCCATGGTGTTCCAGGAGACCAGCCTGGTGCCGTCGATGACGGTGGCGCAGAACCTCTATCTCGGCACCGAGAGCTTTCTCAACCGGCTGCGCGGCACCTACATCTCGGCGCAGCAGTTCCTGCAGTCGTTGAACTTTCCGGTCGACCCGAACGCCATGGTGGCGACGCTGGGCGCGGCCAAGCGGCAGATGGTCGAGATCGCTCGCGCCGTCCACCACAATGCCGAGATCATCATCTTCGACGAGCCGACGGCGACGCTGACGCCGGAGGAAAAGCGGCACTTCTTCGCACTGATCCGCCGGCTCAAGGCAAGGGGTGTGTCGATCGTCTTCATCAGCCATGCGCTCGAAGAGGCGCTCGATATCGCCGACCGCATCACCATCCTGCGCGACGGCGAACTGGTGATCACCGACGATACCGCCGCTTTCGATCGCGACAGGATCGTCGCCGCCATGGTCGGGCGCACGCTGTCGGGGCAGCTCTATAGCCAGCGCGACGAGGCCAGGCTGCGCAGGGCCGGCAAGAAGGTACTGTCGGTGCAGGACATCTCGATGAGCAATGTCGTGCGCAACAATTCCTTCTCGATCTTCGAGGGCCAGATCACCGGCGTCTTCGGGCTGATCGGTTCGGGCCGCACCGAGACGTTCAAGATCGTCTCCGGCATCTACAAGCGCGACTTCCTGCGCGGCGGCACCGTCGAGCTGGACGACCGGCCGGTGCGCTACCTCGTGCCCAGCGAGGCGGTGGCGGACGGCATCGTCTATGTCACCGAAGACCGCAAGAGCGAGGGGATTTTCGAGACGATGGACGTTGCCGCGAACCTGTTCGGCGGCTTCCTGGCGGCTGGACGGGAAAAGGGCTGGGTGATCAATGCGCAAGAGATGCGGGCGCTGTCGGCCGAATGGACGAAGACGCTGAACGTCAAGGCGATCAACGACAATGCCCGGGTGGTCGAACTTTCCGGAGGCAATCAGCAGAAGGTGGTGATTGGCAAGGGGCTGGTGCAGAAACCGCGCATCGTCATCTTCGACGAGCCGACGCGCGGCGTCGATGTCGGCGCGATCGCCGAAATCCACCAGATCATCAACCGGCTGGCCGACGAGGGCCTGGCCGTCGTCGTCATCTCGTCCTACCTGCCGGAGATCATGAACCTGTCCGACCGCATCCTGGTCTGCCGGCAAGGCCGCATCGTCGAGGAGTTCTCGCCGGCCGAGGCGACGGAGGAGAAGATCATGTATGCGGCGGTTCACTAGGGCGATGCGTACTTCGACAATTGGCCGTGTCGCCAGTCCATTCGTCATCCTGGGGCGAAGCAAGGAGCGCAGCGACGCGGCGCAGACCCCAGGATCCATGCCGCGACCACAGAGCGCGGCCGCGGTGCGGAATTCTGCTCCGCTGCACCCTTCGGCTGAGGTCACGGCATGGATCCCAGGGTCTCCGCGACGTCGCTTCGCTCCTGCTCCGCCCAGGGATGACGATGTTGAGGGGCTGTGCATGTCCAAGGTTCTGGGCCGGCCCGCAAAAACTGAATCACCCGAGCAAGTTAGCCGCATTCGCTACCAAGCCGATTCAACGACCTCTCTCATCGATTCAAACAAAAGGAGCCTGCCCATGGCCACCACAAGACTGCTGACCGATGCCGAGGTCGAGGCGATTCCCGCCGTGAAGGCCGTGTTCGACGACATCCGCGCGACGCGCAAATCCGACTTCGTCAACAATTTCTGGCGCGGGCTGGCCAATGATCCGGTCTCGCTGAAGCGGGTGTGGGAGCAGCTCAAGGCGGTGATGGTCGCTGACAGCGCCATCGACCCGCTGACCAAGGAGATGATCTACATCGCCGTCTCCACAGCCAATGGCTGCTCCTATTGCGTCCACTCGCACACCGCGGCAGCGCGGGCCAAAGGCATGACCGACGCGCAGCATGGCGAGCTGGTGTCGATCATCGGACTGGCGGGGCAGACCAACCAGATGGTCACGGCGATGCAGATCCCGGTCGATCCGGAGTTCGAGGTGAGGTGAGGGGCGGGGCGCCTTCCCTTCTCCCACAGGGGGAGAAGGGATGCGCTACGCCGGCCGATATACCTTCTCCGCCGTGTTCCAGAAGATATCCGCCTCTGCAGCCGCGCCGTGCTTCGCCACCGCTTCCCGGTGCGCCCTGATCAGCTCGACGTGGCTGGTCCACAGCTTCTCGATCGGGAAGTTCGAGCCGAACATCAAATGGTCGCTGCCGAGGATGTCGATGGCGGCGTCGACGATATAGCTGATCAGCGCCGGGTCGTTGCGGTGGACGAAGGTGCCGAGGCCGGACAGCTTTGCATAGAGGTTTGGTGCCGCTGACAGCGTGCGCAGGCCGGTCTTCCACGCCTCGGTGGTCTCCGGTTCCATGTCGGTCAGCATGCCGGCATGGGTGAGAACGAAATTCGTCTCGGGGTTCTCGCCGACAAGCGTCAGCCCATCCTTCATCTGGGCGGGGAAAAGCTGCAGGTCGAAGGACAGGCCGTAATCCTTCAGCCGGGCGACATTGGCCCGCACCTTCGGATCGATGACCTGATCGGCCGAGGCGGCGAAGCGGAAGGCCGGCGTTTGGTGCCAGTGCAGCTGCATACGCACGCCGCGCAACAGCGGATATTTTTTCAGCCGGTCGATCTGGGGACGCACATCGTCCACCGTCATGTCGGCATAGCCGACGATGGCGTGCGGCCAACCGGTTTCTTCCGCGGTCTTCTGCAGGAAAGCGACCTCTTTTTCGAAATCTTCCTTGGCCCAGTTGGTCTGGACATAGACCGCCTTCTCGACGCCCGAGCCTTGCTGGTCCGCGAGGAATTCCTCGATCGGATAATCGCGGCGGATCGGCTCGTAAGGGCCAAAGATGCGTGGCACCATCGGTCCGACGAGCCAGGGCTGGTCCTTTTGGCGCCAGATGTGGAAATGCGCGTCGATCGCCTTCCGCATCACAAAACCCTTTTCCAGATTGCCGCGGCCGCCGGAGCTGGGCGGGCGAGCGACAGGATGAACTCGCTGAGACCGGCGATAGAGGAGCCATCGACCAGATCGTCGAGCACCGGCAGGATGGCGCGGAGCGCTGCCGTGACCGGGCGGAAGCGTGGATCGCCGGCCAGCGGCGTCGCCAGCGAAAGCCGAAAGGCGCGGGCGCTCAGCCGGCGCATCGCCATTTCCAGCTCGGCATGGTCGCCGCGCTCCAGCGCGTCCGACAGGATGACGATCGCCGCCCCGCGTGCAAAGGCGGAGAAGCGCGGCACCGATAGAAACGCGAGCAGCGTCGGCCCCATGCGGGTTCCGCCGTCCCAGTCGTCGACCTGGGCAGCGGCGCGGGCCAGCGCCTGGTCGCGGTCGCGAATGCGCAGCGCCGAGGTGATACGGGTCAGCCGTGTGCCGAAGGTGAAGACCTCCGCCCGGTCGGCGCCTTGCACCGCCGCATGCGCCAGCTTGAGATAGTCCGATGTGTAGAGCTTCATCGAGCCGGACACGTCGATCAGGATGAGAAGCTTGCGCGGTACTGTCTGCCGCCGGCGCAGCAGCGGCGAGGGGATATCGCCGTCGGCACTGACGATTTCGCGCAGCGAGCGGCGCAGGTCGAGCTTGCCGCGCGCATGCGTGAGCACGGTGCGGAAGGAGCGGCGGGCGGGCAAAGCGGTGGCGAGCTTGCGGCGGAAGGCGGCAAGCCCGTCGCTATCGCGGCTGAATTCGCGGACGCTCAACTGTTCGCTGGCCGAAGACAGTTCGCCGCCTTGCTCCTGGCGGACCACTTCGCTCTCTTCATCATTAGTGCCGCCGTCATCCTTGATGCGGGTTTGCTCGTCGCTGTCGCCTTCGACCACGGCAGCAGTGCTGCCATAGAAATGGCTCTGAAAATGCGCCTCGAATTCGTCGCGGCGGTCGGGCGGCGGCGCCAGCGTAGCGAGGGCCGCTTCGCGGATGTCGCTCATCGAGCGCGGGCCGAGCAGCGTCACCGCCTGCATGAAACCGGACACCTGCTCGGGCGCCACCGTAAAGCCGTAGCGGCGCAGCAGCCGGCCGAAGCCGAGCAAGGGTGCTGCGGCGCGGGGCAAGCTCTCCTCTCCCCGTTCACGGGGAGAGGATGCCGGCAGGCAGGTGAGGGGCGGCGTCGACGTTCGCGGTTGACGCTGCCCCTCATCCGCCCCTTTGGGGCACCTTCTCCCCGTGAACGGGGAGAAGGGGTCATTGAAGTCGCGCGTCACGCCAGCGCCTCCTCGACAATCTTTCCGAGCTCGGGCGCGATGCAGGAAAGGTCCTCCTCGTCCTTGATCAGCACGCCGATGGCGCGGCGAAACGCTTCCGGCCACGGGCTGCCGCCCTTTTCGAGGATGGTCGCGGCGTTGGCCCATTCGACTGCCTCGGCGATGCCTGGCGGCTTGGCCAGCGGACGCGCGCGGATGTCGCGCACGGCGGAAGCCACGGCGCGCGCCGTGGCCTCGGCGACGTCGCCGGCGCGCAGCATGATGATCTCGGCCTCGCGCTCGGCGCCGGGATAGCTGATCCAGTGGTAGACGCAGCGCCGCCGCAGCGCTTCGGCAAGCTCACGGGTGCGGTTCGAGGTCAGGATGACGATCGGCTGCGCCGTCGCGCGAATGGTGCCGCGCTCGGGAATGCTGATCTGGAAATCGGACAGGAATTCCAAGAGCAGCGCTTCGAATTCATGGTCGGAACGGTCGATCTCGTCGACCAGCAGCACGCGTTTTTCCGGCGCCTTAAGCACCTGCAGCAGCGGCCGCGCGATCAGAAAGCGGTCGTCATAGATGTCGACCTCATGCTCGCCGGCATGGCGGATGGCGAGCAGCTGGCGCTGGTAGTTCCATTCGTAGAGCGCATGTGCTGCGTCGATGCCCTCGTAGCATTGCAGCCGCACCAGGTCGCGCCCGAGTACGTCGGCAATCGCCTTCGCCGCTTCGGTCTTGCCGACGCCGGGCGCGCCTTCGAGCAGCAGCGGCTTACCCAGCCGGATCGCCAGGAAGATGGCGGTGGCCAGGCTTTCATCGGCGAGATAGCGGGAGGCGGCGAGGCGCGACGCCACCGCCTCCGGCGAGGTCGCGACTGTCTCGGCTCTTCTCTTGAGCATTTTCAGCACTCAGTTCGGGGCTTGCGCTTTCAGCGCCCGCAGGATGCGCTCCGGCGTGATCGGCAGCGTGTCGATGCGCACGCCGACGGCGTCGAAGACGGCATTGGCGACCGCCGGGATTTGCGGGTTGGCGCACATTTCGCCTGGCCCCTTGGCGCCATAGGGCCCGTCGGCCGACGGCCGTTCCAGCACGATGATCTCGGTTTGCGCAAGATCGCCCGGTCCCGGCATCAGGTACTGGTTGAAGTCGGTGCCGCCATGATCGCGATTGGGATAATAGGGTTCGGTCGTCTCGTAGAGCGCATGACTGATGCCCATCCACGAGCCGCCGACCAGTTGCTGTTCGACCATTTTCGGATTCAGCGCGCGGCCGATCTCAAAAACGTTCTTCACGGTCAGCACGGTGACTTCGCCGGTCTCATCATCGACCTCGACCTCCGCCACCGTGCAGGCATGGGCATAACAGGTCGACGGCTTCATCGCGCCGGTCTCTTTTTCGGGGTACGAGCGGGGGATGAGGAACATGCCGCGGCCGGAAATCGAGCGGCCGCGCTTGAAATGCGCTGACAGCGCGACATCGAAGATTGAGATCGATCTCTGCGGCGCGCCCTTGACCAGGATGTTACCCTGGCCGTCGGTCTCGAGGTCCGAGGCATTCACTTCCAGCTCCTCGGCCGCCACTTCCAGCATCACCTGGCGGGCTTCCCTGGCCGCCTGGATGACGGCGTTGCCGGCGCGGTGCGTGCCGCGCGAGGCGAAGGTGCCCATGCAGTGCGGGCCGGTGTCGGTGTCGGCGGTGTCGACGACGACGCGGTCGGTCGGCACGCCGATCGTCTCGGCGCAGATCTGCGCCATGATCTGCTTCATGCCCTGGCCGAGATCGACTGATGACAGCGTCACCATGAAATTGCCGGTCGGTGTCGAATGCACCAGCGCCTGCGTCGGGTCGCCGCCGAGGTTCATGCCGGTCGGATAATTGATTGCGGCGACGCCGCGTCCGCGCCTGATCGCCATCTCAAGCTCCCTTCGTGTAGGACGACATGGAGAGGTACTTTTCCGCCACCGGCCAGTTGGCGGCGCGCGAGGCTTCCTGCATGCACTCGATCAGCGCAGCGCCTTCGGTCGGCTGGCGATGCGCCTTCATATCGCCGTCGCGGTAGGCGTTGATGAAGCGGAACTCGAGCGGGTCCATGCCGATCAGCCGGGCGAGCTTGTCCATCTGCACCTCAAGCGCGAAATCGCCAATGGTCACGCCGAAGCCGCGCATGGCGGAGGAGGGCGTGCGGTTGGTGTAGACGCAGTAGGTGTCGATCCAGACATTCGGGATCGTGTAAGGGCCGGGATAGTGGCCGGCGCCCTTCTGTGCGCCATAGGGTGAGTGGCGCGAATAGGCGCCGGCATCGGTATAGCCGGTGACCTTGCGCGCGACGATGCGGCCGTCCTTCATGACGCCGTCCTTGATGACGACCTTTTCCGCTGCGCGCGGCGAGGAGATCTGCATCTCCTCCTCGCGGCTGTAGATGAAGGAGACCGGACGCCCGGTCAGCTTGGCGCCGAGGATGGCGATCGGCTCGACGATGACGTCGACCTTGCCGCCAAAACCGCCGCCGACAGTGCCGCCGACGAAATGCAGCTTGTTGCCTGGCACCTGCAGGATGATCGAGGCATTGTCGAGGGTGAAGAACATCGCCTGCGTGTTGGTGTAGCAGGTGAAGCGGTCGTTGCCCTCTGGCGCGACGATGCAGCCGGTCGTCTCGGTCGGCGCGTGTTCAATCGGCGAGGATTGGTAGGTCTGTTCGAGCACGTGGTCGGCCCCGGCGAAACCGGCCTCGATATCGCCGAAGCGCACCTTGCGGCATTCGCCGCTGTCATAGAGGTAATAATTCTGGCCGTGATATTCGTTCACTATCGGTGCACCGGGCTTCAGCGCTTCCTCCATGTCGAAGACGGCCGGCAGCACCTCGTAATCGACTTTGACCTTGGCCGCCGCTTCCTGCGCGGCACGTTCGGTCTCGGCTAGCACCGCAACCACGGCTTCGCCCTTCCAGCGCACCTTGCCGTCGGCAAGCACCGTCTCGTCTTCCGGCCCGATCTGGATCAGGATCAGGATGGTGTAGACATTGTGCGGCACATCCTTGGCGGTCAGGATTTTCACCACGCCCGGGTGCTTCTCGGCCGCTGATATGTCGATGCTGCGGATGCGGGCATGGTGGTGCGGGCTGCGCACCATCTTCAGGTGCAGCATGCCGGGAAAATTGCGGTCGGCGAAATAGGCGGTCTTGCCGGTGACATGACCGGGTGAATCGGAGCGCGGCCGGGGCTGGCCGATCTCGTGGAGATCGTCCTTGCGCTGGTCGGCGAAATAGCTCTTGCGGAGTTCCATCTCTTTTACTCCCCTCAAGCCGCGTGCTGCGAATTGGACCGTGCGGCAGTCAGCACCGCCTGGATGATCGGCTCGTAGCCGGTGCAGCGGCAGATGTTGCCCGACAGCGCCTCGACCACCTCGTCACGGCTGGGGTTCGGCGTGTGGTCGAGCAGCACCTTGGCGGCCATGATCATACCCGGCGTGCAGAAACCGCATTGCGTGGCGAAAGCGTCGAGGAAAGCGCGTTGCAGCGGATGCAGCACGCCGCCTACCGAAAGCCCTGACGTTGTGGTGATAGTCGCACCGTTGCAGGCCTCTGCCAGCGTCAGGCAGGAGAGCCGGAGTTCGCCATCGATGACGACCGAGCAGGCGCCGCAGGTGCCTTGATGGCAGCCGCCCTTCGGCGAGGTGTCGCCGATCTTGTCGCGCAGCGCATGAAGCAGCGTCGTGCCGCTGTCGATGAATTCGGCCTTTTCGGCACCATTGAGCGTGAACTGAACCGGGACCATTGCCATCTTTTTACTCCTTGCGCCGCGGCCAGGCGGACATCCGCGCCATGGGCTTTCAGGCGAGCAGCAGCCGGCCGAGATGGACCGGCAGGATTTCGTTGCGATACCAGGCGCTGGCGATCGGATCGGTTGGCGGCGAAGTGCCGTCGCGGGCAACAGCCAGTGCCGGTGCGATGCCTTCGCTGGTGAGTTTCCGGCCAATCAAGGCCTTCTCCGCCGCCCTGGCACGGATCGGCCGGTCGGCCATGCAGCCGAGCGCGATCCGCGCTGACGTGACAGTGCCGTCCGGTGCGTGTTCCAGCACCGTGGCGATACTCAGCACCGAGGCGCCCTTTGGCTTGACCCGCGACACTTTCAGGAAGCGAAAGCCGCCTTCCTTCGGAAGCGTGAAGCCGACCGCGGTGACGATTGCGCGATTGTTATCGCGCCTTGCCAGAAAGGTTTCGATCGGCAGCTCGCCGTCGCCGGTGCTGACGGTTGCGTCCAGAGCCAGCAGCGCAACGGTGAAATCGCCGTAAGGCGTCGGCGCGAAAAGATTGCCGCCGACGCTCGCCATATTGCGGATCGCCGGTCCCCCGACGGCGCGCGCGGCGCTGGCCAGCGGAGCGAGATCCGGGTGACGGGCGATCGCCGCCATGGTCACCGAAGCGCCAATGCCGACCGTGCCGCCGGAAATGCGGATGACCGACAGCGCCGGTTCGGTCGACCTGACGAAACCGGAGATCGACACGTAGCCTTCATTGACGGCGCGCACGACCAGCGTGCCGCCACCGAGATAGCGGGTGCCAGCGGCTTTCAGCGCCGCGCCGGCGTCCTTCACCGTCGGGAAAGTCTGCAGTGCAAGCGCCATGGAACGCTCCTGTTTGTCAGCTCAATTCAGCTCAACCTTGCCCGCGAAATGCGCCTTCAGGGCGTTGAAGCCGCCCTGGAAGACGTTTGCGCCCATGCCTTCGGCCAGCTTGTCGGCTTCCTCTGGGGGCGCATCGAAGCTGGCGGTCCATTCGGCATACGTGCGGTCGCCGTCGGTCACCCGCCGCAACTGCAGCGTCGCCTTGTGGTTGGTGAGCGGTTGCGGCGTCTCCAGGATGGAGTAGCTGACGAGGAAATTGTCGTCGGAAAAATCGAGCAGCTTTTCGCGCAGGCGGGCGCCGCTGGCGAGCTGGAAATTGCGCACGCAGCCGATCGTGCCGGCATCCTTGCCGTCCTCGATATGGCTTTCGACCATGCGTGGGTGCCAGGTCGGCAGACCGTTGAAGTCGCGTACGCGCGCCCAGACCTTTTCGACCGGTGCGTCGATGACGCTGGAGATGGTGACTTTCGCCATATGATCATTCCCTTGCAAATCAGCTGCTTGGGAGGGTAAGGCGGCAGGCTCGGCAACGCTTATCAATGCGTCTTGAACGCCTATCAAATAGTCTGAAAAACGGGCGCTCAGCTGATCGCCCGCGCCGCCTCGCGGTAAAGCGTCGGCGGGACGCCGACATGGTCGCGGAAGAAGCGCGAGAAATTGCCTTGGGTGGTGAAGCCGAGATTGCAGGCGACCGAGATCAGCGGCTCCTGCGACCACTGCAATTGCCGCACCGCCTCCTCCATGCGCAGCGTGTTCCAGTAGACGTTGGGCGTCAGATTGGTCTGTTCCTTGAACAGCGCAAAGAAATGCGGCCGCGACAGGCCGACGCTGCGCGCCACGTCGTCGAAGCAGATACGCTCGCAGACATTGGCTTTCATCAGCTGGATCGCCTTGCGGACGCGGAAATCCGGCATGGTGTTGACGCGGGCGCGCACCGTCGGCGGTGTGGACGCGTCGGCGGCATCGAGCACGCTGTCGATGAAGCGCTCGATCTCGTAATTGGCGATGTCGTCGATGCTCTCATTGTCGCTGAGATGGTCGAGAAGGTTAGCCGCTGCCTTGTGCAGCCAAGGCTCGAGCGTGATTGCCGGGCTCGAGAACAGCGGCGCGGCGGAAGGCAGCTCGCGGCGCCTTCGAGCCCAGTCCGGATCGATGTAGAAGGCGAGGAACAGGCCGGGCGTGCCGTCGCGGGACAGAGCGTGGCTGTGCGGCTGGAAGGAATTGATGCCGGCGGCGGTGCCCGGTCCAAGCCGCACCGTATCGCGGCCGATGGTCATCTCACCGGCCGTGCCTTCCAGCCAGATGATGATATGCGCCTCTACATGGGCATGGGTGACGAAGTCGCTGGCGACGTTCAGGACAGAAACATGTCCGAACCGGCCCCAGTAGAGCCTGATCGCTTCCGTCATGGGTATATCCTCCCGCAGGCGACTGGCCTCCCTTCGCCTGCTGTGAGCGATTGTGCGGCTCAGTTTGGGCTTGCGTCAAGACGCATGTGCACGTCCGGGCGCCGGCCATGCGCCGCACCGGCGGATTTTCAGACTCGGCGATAGGAGGAAGGCGAGCGTTCCAGGCCGGTACGGCTAATCGACGCGGTAGGCCGGCGGCCAGCGCTATCGAGGCCTCGAGGCCGGCAATTCAACCGGCGAACGATCTATGATTCAGCGCCGAGATCCGGCCGAGATCTAGTCGTTGCGCCTGAAATTGCGGATGCGGTCGAACAGCACAGCGAGCAGGATGGCGCCGCCGATGAACACGCCTTGCCAAAAGGCATTGATGCCGAGCAGGCCGAGGCTGTTGCGGATGACCTCGATCAGCGCCGCGCCAACGACCGCGCCGAAGGCTGTTCCCATGCCGCCGGCCAGGTTGGCGCCACCGATGACGGTGGCGGCGATCACCTGAAGCTCCATGCCGTTGCCGAGATTTGTTGTGACCGCGCCCAGCCAGCCGGTCTGGATGATGCCGGCAAGGCCCGCCGCCAGTGCCGAGATCATGTAGACGACAACCTTGATCTGGCGCACCGGAACGCCGGTCAGCGTCGCCGCATGCTCGTTGCCGCCGATGGCGAAGATGTGCCGGCCGAATTTCGTCCAGCGCAGCACGAAGCCGGTGATCATCGCCAGCACGATCATGTAGAGCACCGGATTGGCGATGCCGAACACCCAGGCGCCGCCGCCAAGCGCCAGCAGCTTGTCGTGGTCCGGCCCGAACTGGAAGACGACGGTGTTGTTGGAGGCGACCATGGCAAGGCTGCGCGCAATCGACAGCATGCCGAGCGTCACCACGAAGGGCGGAAACCCGAGATAGGCGATCAAGATGCCGTTGAAGGCGCCGATGATCAGCGCCGTCGCGATCGCAGCGCCAATGCCGATCTCGATGCCGTAGCCGGCATGCATGGTGACGGCCAGCACCATCGAGCACAGGCAAAGCACGGAGCCGACCGACAGGTCGATACCGCCGGTGATGATGACGAAGGTCATGCCGAGCGCCACGATGGCGACGAAGGTGATGTTGCGGGTGATGTTGTAGAGGTTCTTGGTCGTGGCGAAGGAATCCGTGGCCACCGACAGGAACAGGCAGGCGAGGATGACCGCGATCACGACCCAGAAGGTCTGGCTGGCAAACACCTTGCTCAGCAAGGTGTGCTGCTTGTGCGCGATCGTCTGATCAAGGGTGACAGCCATTATCGACCTTTTTTACTCATGGTTGAGGCGTCAATCATACCTGTTCGATGGCGCCGGTGATGAGTCCGGTGACTTCTTCCGGCGAACTCGATGCGATCGTCTTGTCGGCGACCTTGCGGCCGCGCCGCATGACGATGACGCGGTCGGCGACGTCAAAGACGTCGGGCATGCGGTGGCTGATCAGCACGACGGCGATGCCCTGGTCGCGCAAATGGCGGATCAGGTTCAGCACCTCGGCGACCTGGCGCACCGAGATCGCCGCCGTCGGCTCGTCCATCAGCACGATCTTGGCCTGCGAAAGCATGGTACGCGCGATCGCCACCGCTTGCCGCTGGCCGCCCGACATTTGTTTGACCAGGTCGCGCGGGCGCGTTTCGGATTTCAGCTCAGCGAAGATCTGGCCGGCACGCTTGTACATTGCGGCATAGTCGAGAATGCGAAGCGGCCCGAGGCCGCGGCGCAATTCACGGCCGAGATAGACGTTGGCGGCGGCCGTCAGATTGTTGCACAGTGCCAGGTCCTGATGGACGATTTCGATGCCGTGCTGGCGCGCCTCGACCGGCTTGTGCAGGATCAGCTCCTTGCCGTCCATCTGCATCGTGCCATGGCTCGGCGGGAAATTGCCGGCGATCATCTTGACCAGCGTCGACTTGCCGGCGCCGTTGTCGCCCATCAGGCCGACAACCTGTCCGGCCTCGATCGACAACGAAACGTCGTTGACCGCCTGGATGGCGCCAAAATGTTTCGAGATGTTGGTGAGTTCGAGAACCGCCACCAGCCTTCTTGCCTCCCCGTGCTTTGCGGCCTGCGGTTCTGCCGCGGCCTTTCGCTCTCCCCAGTTCCTCCCGGAAGCAGCGATTTTGCCCATTTACGCATAAGCCACCTTGGCGTCAACCACGGCTTCTTTCGAAAAATCAGTTTTGTAGGACAAATAGCATTGACGTCGGTGACAAGGCGATATTAGCTAAGTGTCGGAGGAGCTTGCGCCGATCCCCCGGGTTGCCGGAAGGAATTGGTGAGGGTTTGTCGGTCAAGGATTTGGCAACCAGCGGTATCTGTCGGTGCCGGTCTGAGACTGAAGATGAAAATGCTTATCGACCTGGCTTGGCGACACGAGTGCGACGTCCTCTGTCATCTTGCTCCGGGTCGATCTGTGTGTGGCGGGCACGTGGTGTCCGTTTTGTTTCAAAAGGGAGGACTGACATGAGGAAATCACTATTGCTCGCTGCCGCCGCCGTCATGGCGTTGGGTGCCGGGCCGGCCATGGCCAAGAAACAGCTCGTCATCGTGGTGAAGGGTCTCGACAATCCATTCTTCGAGGCCATCCACCAGGGTTGCGAGAAATGGAACAAGGAAAACGCCAGCGCGGAATATGAGTGCTTCTACACCGGACCGGCATCGACCTCGGACGAGGCCGGTGAAGCCCAGATCGTCCAGGACATGCTGAGCAAGCCCGATACGGTGGCGATGGCGATTTCGCCGTCGAACGCGCCGCTGATCGCGCAGACGATCAAAAGCGCCAATCCGTCGATCCCGATCATGACCCTCGACGCCGACCTCAGCAAGGAAGACGCGGCGCTGCGCAAGACCTATCTCGGCACCGACAATTACCTGATGGGTCACAAGATCGGCGAATACATCAAGAAGGCCAAGCCGAATGGCGGCAAGATCTGCACCATCGAAGGCAATCCGGCCGCCGACAACATCCTGCGCCGCGCGCAGGGCATGCGTGACGCGCTTTCGGGCAAGGAAGGCCTCGCGGCGCTGGCGGGCGAAGGCGGCTGGACGGAAGTTGCCGGCTGCCCGGTGTTCACCAATGACGACGGCGCCAAGGGCGTGCAGGCGATGACCGACATCCTCGCTGCCAATCCCGATCTCGACGCCTTCGGTATCATGGGCGGTTGGCCGCTGTTCGGCGCTCCGCAGCCCTATCGCGACCTGTTCAAGCCGATGGCCGACAAGATCGCCAGCAACGCCTTCGTCATCGGCGCCGCCGACACGATCGGCGACGAGGTGGCGATTGCCCGTGACGGGCTGGTGACCGCGCTGGTTGGCCAGCGGCCGTTCGAGATGGGCTACAAGGCGCCTTCGGTGATGATCGACCTGGTCGACGGCAAGCCGGTCGCCGATCCGGTGTTCACCGGCCTCGACGAATGCACCAAGGACACCGTCGACACCTGCATCCAGAAGTAGGTTCGCAGTTTCGGGGCGCCCTTCGACGGGCGCCCCGTCACAGATCGTCCATACAAACGCACGAGGCGACGCTGCTTTGGAGCGTAGGCCGTTGCTTTGTCGTGTCCTGAGTTCAGGTTTCGACAAGCAGCTGCCGGGGAATACGAATGCCGGACGCGACATCAAAAAAGCGACCCGCCAAGTTGAAGGCCGAGGCTGCGCGGCCGGCCGGCGTTCGGCGTGCCGACGCCGCACACTTTCCCGGCTCGAGCGTGCATGCGTCGCTCGCCAACGAAATCGGGCTGAGGATCGTGCGCGGCGACTATCCGCCGGGAACCATCCTGCCCAACGAAGCCAAATGGTCCGAGACTTTCGACGTCAGCCGCTCGGCGGTGCGCGAGGCGATCAAGATGCTGATGGCCAAGAGCCTCTTGGCATCACGCCCGAAGATCGGCAGCTGGGTCGAGCCGAAGGAGCGCTGGAACCTGCTCGATCGCGATGTGCTGGCCTGGTATGCGACCTCGCCGGACCGCGAGGTGTTCCTCAGAACCGTGCAGGAATTCCGCCACATCATCGAGCCGGAGGCCAGCGCCTTTGCCGCCATGCGGCGCACCGACGAGCAGATGGCCGAGATCAGCCAGGCCTGCCGCGAGATGGGCGAAGCGACCAACCTGCAGGAGCGCACGCGCGCCGACACGCGGTTCCACCTCGCCATCCTGCGCGCCTCGGGCAACGACCTGCTGGTGCCGCTCGGCGTGCTGATCGAATCGGCGCTCGATCACCTGTTTGTTTTCGTCACGCGCGAAACCAGCGACCAGCAGCATGCGCAGAGGCTGCATGAGGCGATCGAGAAGAACATCCGCCTGCAGCGGCCGGCCGCAGCCCGTGCCGCGGTGCACAGGCTTCTCGCCAACACCGACGATGTTATCGGGCGGTCACGACGGTGATGATTGCACCGGGCTGTGGATTTTTTACCGCCGCGGCGTATTTTGTTCTTGCTTTGTGCCGGCAGCTATGCTAGTAACTTGGGTATGGTGCTAATTGGCTCCAACGACCCGCCTCCCGAGGCGGGTTTTTTGTTTCTGGCGTCTTCCGATCGGAAGTTGTGCGTGCTGCGGTGCACAGACTTCTCGCGAATACAGATGACGTTATCGGCCGGTCTAGGCGCTAATTCGATCGTTTCTCGGCCAATAGCGTGTAAGTCGGGTCAACCGGCAACGAAGGTCGATCATTCCTGTCGGTGGCAAATCGCAAATTTAGGAGATTAGCCGAAATCCTCCCTTCGTCATCCCTGGGCGGAGCAAGGAGCGAAGCGACGCGGCGCAGACCCTGGGATCCATGCCGTTTACCTTGCGGCAGTGCTCCAGCGGACCAGAACCAAACGCTGCCACCCCTGTCCTACGAAAAAGCTCGAAGCACTCTGGGACTGGTCGTCTCGATCAATTCGGTCTCCCATTGGTGGAGCCAGTGCTTCAGCAGCTTCTGGCTCGCGGTCATGGTGGAACGGCAACGAGCGCAATGGCGGATGCAAGCGCCGCTCTGAGCCGCTGCATTCTTCGGCGGATGTCACGGCATGGATCCCAGGGTCTGCGCGACGTCGCTTCGCTCCTGCTCCGCCCTGGGATGACGAAGGTGTGGTGGCATGTGGCTAATCGCCAGCGTTGGAGATTGGCGGCTGTAGCTGGTCGGCAGCGAACGTCTACAGTTCCTTTCGGGCTCAATCGAAGAACCAAATCCTCTGTGCAAACGAACTAGCCTGCGGCAGTCGAATGTTGGTGTTTTGCGACACTCCCAGACGTTAATCCCAACGTTCTCAGATCGTCTGCTTCTTGCCATCCCTGGTCGGCATGAGGTCGACGCCGTTGACCTTGCCGATATGCGTGGCCAGCATCGGCACATACTGGTCGGCGGGGCCGGCCGCGAAGGCACCGGCGAAGGCGTTCTTGGTGGCGTTGCCGAGCGGGTTGGCGATGCCGGCAGCACCCGCCATCGATTCCAGATAAGTAAGGTCCTTGAAGGCGTTGGCTATGGTGAATTTGTGCGCTTCGCGGTCGCCTTCCAGCGTCCAGCGCATGAAGGTCTGGTAGAAGCCGCAATCCATGCGGCCGTTGCGGATGACGCTGTCGAAGCGCGGCGGCGAGATGCCGACCTTCTGCGCCAACGCCAGCGCTTCGGAATAGATCGCGGCGTAGCCGAGCGAAATGAAGTTGTTGAGCAGCTTCATGCGATGGCCGTCACCGGTGTCGCCGATGTGGACGATGCGCCCGGCCCAGGTTTCGAGCACCGGCTTCAGCCGGGCAAAGACCGCGTCGGGCGCGCCGACCATGGCGTCGAGCGTGCCTTCCCAGGCCTCCTTCGGGGTGCGGCTGAGCGGGGCATCGACATAATCGACGCCGAGCGCCTTGAGCTCGGCGGCCAGCGCCACCGTCGAGACAGGATCCGAGGTCGAGCAGTCGACGACAACCGATCCCTGCTTCAGGCCTTCCTTGAGGCCGCCGGGGCCGCGGATGATGGCTTCGACCTCGCGCGAGCCGGTGACGCATATGAACACGATATCGGATGCCGCCGCGACGTCGCGCGAGGTCGCCGCTTCCCTGGCGCCCCGGCCGAGCAGGTCTTCCGCCGGCGTGCGGTTCTTGCGGCCGAGAAACGTCAGCGGATAGCCCTTGTCGACGATGTTCTTCGCTATGCCGTGCCCCATCAGGCCAAGCCCGATGAAGCCGATCTTTTCGCTCGCGGCGGTCGTGTTCATGTCGTTTCGTCCTATTTTGCAATGATGGATGACGGCGCTGCACCTTGCCGGCGAATTGTTGAAGCGGGTTTTTGCCGCATGCCATGGCAGGCGATTGCAGAGTTCGATATTGTCTGACAATACACATGAATTCCAGGGAGAGCAAAATGACGAAGCGGATCATGTTCACCGGCGGCAGCGGCAAGGCCGGGCGCCACGTCGTGCAGTATCTGGTCGAGCAGGGCTGCCAGGTGCTCAACATCGACACCAAGCCGCTCGACAATCCCAAGGTGCGCACGCTGATCACCGACATCACCGATAGCGGGCAGGTGTTCAATGCGCTGTCGAGCTATATGGGCCTGCATGAATTCGACCCGTCGCTGCGCACGCAGCCGGTCGATGCCGTGGTGCATTTCGCGGCGATCCCGCGCATCATGATCACGCCCGACAATGAGGTGTTCCGCATCAACGCGCTCGGCACCTACAACGTGATCGAGGCTGCGGTGAAGCTCGGCATCCGCAAGGTGGTGATCGCCTCCAGCGAGACGACCTACGGCCTGGTCTTCGCCAACGAACCGCGCGATCCGACGCATTTCCCGCTCGACGAGGAGTACGACGTCGATCCGATGGACAGCTACGCGCTGTCCAAGGTCGTCAACGAGAAGACCGCGCGGGCGTTTGCACAACGCGATGGCACCGACATTTACGCCCTGCGCATCGGCAACGTCATCGAGCCGCATGAATACTCGCTGTTTCCGAAATGGTTCGCCGATCCGGGTTTCCGCAAGCGCATCGCCTGGAGCTATATCGACGCGCGCGACCTCGGCCAGATCACGCTGCGCGCCATCGAGAAGGACGGGCTCGGCTATCAGGTGTTCAACGCCGCCAATGACGACACCTCGTCCGACCTGCCGACAGCCGAACTCCTGAAGCGGTTTTACCCCGATGTGCCGGTTAAGGGCGAACTTGGCGAATACGAGACGCTGCTCTCCAACCGCAAGGCACGGGACATACTCGGCTTCCGGCCGGAGCACAGCTGGCGGAAATATGTCAAGACGACCTGACGGGCGTACCTGACGCGAAACCGGCACTGGGCAGCACCGAATTTCTCGTCATGAGGCTAGGCTCAGGACCCGCTACGACCGATGCGCCCACACCCTACGTTCAGGCGTTCGCCGTCTGGTTCATCCACACGATTTCCCAAACGTAGCCATCTGGGTCTTCAATGTGGCGGTTGTACATGAAGCCAAGATCCTGTGCCGGGTTGGGATCGGCGCGACCGCCCGCCGCAACCGCGCTGGTTAGTGTTGAATCGACGGCGTCGCGGTTATCGACAGTGAGGACGATCATTGCCTGGCTGTCGCGCCGTGCGTCGCCGATTGGGCGTGTAGTGAATTCGCGGTAGTGGTCATGGGTCAGCAGCATCACCCCGATCGTGTCCGAGAACATGAGCGAGGTGGATTTCTCGCCCGAAAACTGTGGGTTCACAGTGCCGCCTAGCGCCACGTAGAACGCCGTCGACGCTGACAGGTCACGGACAGGCAGGTTCACGAAAATCATTTTGGGCATCGATTTCGCTTTCTCCAGGGATGCGCGCTGCGCTATTATCTTGCTGCAATGTTAGTAGATGCAATGTATCTTGATTGCAAGATACATTTTGGCAAGGGAATATTTGACATGGATCGCGCCGAGGCCGCAGCTAAGGAATGGGCTCGCGAGCGCCCCGATCTTCCCTTGTTGCCTGTTGAAACGGTAGGTCGCCTGCTCGATGCCGCCGCGCGGGTTATCCGCGATCACATGAACCCGTTGCTCAAAGAAGCAGGCCTGAATGTAGGTGAGTTCGATGTGCTCACGCCGCTCAGGCGCGCCGGTGAACCCTATATGCTCTCACCTACTCAGCTCTACGAATCGGCAATGATCTCCTCGGGCGGCATGACGAGCCGCCTGGACCGGCTGGAGCGCGCCGGGCTGGTTGAACGACGCCCCGATCCCAACGACCGGCGCGGCAAGCAAATTGCGCTGACGACTGGCGGCAAGCGCGCGATAGACGATTTGATCGGTCCAATGGTGGCGCTGGAAGAGCAATTAATCTCCGTGCTGACGCTGGCGGAGCAGGAAACTCTTAACGCTCTGCTTAAGAAATTGCTCACCGGCCTCTAGGCACGTGAACTCATAAATGCGGTATAACCGCGATGGGTGGGAAGCAGAGCAAAGGGGTTGGCTTAGCCCTTCACGCCCCATTTTAGTTGGCTGGCATCGACGACGTCTGATCCCATATGCTCAACGAAAAAGTCTCGTATCCTCTGGCGATGCCGATCCCACCTGGGAGACATTCGTTCACTTTCATTCTCATATTCAGCTAGAAATACCCATTCCACGAATTGGTCCGCTGTAACATCACCGGATTGAGGAATAAAATCGGTGACATGCATGAACTTGTCGCCGTGCATTCCTCCACAATACCCATGACCAGCAGACCGCGTGCATGAGCGAGTCGAATCTATTCTTTGCTTTCATGGAACATGCGCGATGGTGAAGCGGGATGCCTACGCGCGCGGCGGCAACATATCCTTGTTGGGCGTAGGTCCGCAATGGGGTCGTTTTCCGACCGGGACTTTCATATTGCGGAGGAATCTGATTCACGCTCTGCATGAGCCGATATGATCTGACCGACTTCGGATGGCGCGTGATCGAGCCGCTGTTGCCCAACAAGCCGCGAGGGATGCCGCGCGTCGATGATCGGCGGGTGCTAAACGGCATGAGTCTACGTCCTAGGTCGTAGTCCACGTCAGCAGTCGCCTCTGCCTCTGCATCAACGAGTCCTGAACCCTACTTGTCTTTCCAGAATTCGGCCTGGAGTTGCGCCGCTTCATCGGCAAGCAGCGGGCCGACGACTTCAGTCGGACGCTGCCCAGCTTCGAAGACGATCCTGCAGGGCAGGTCGAGTGTGGGATTCTCGACATGTGCGCCCGTCAACTCCTTGAGGTCGTGTTCGCTCTGCCCAAAGACGACCCGTCCGATGCCCGCCCAATAGATTGTCCCGGAGCACATCGCGCAAGGTTCGGCCGAAGTGTAGAGTGTGCAGGAGGCCAGCTGTTCGAGACTGATATTCATCCCCGCCCACGAGGCCAGCAGCCTTTCGGCATGAGCGGTGCGGTCGCCCCCGCCGGCTTTGTAAGCGTTGGGCTGCTCGCGCAACACATTGCCGTCCTTGTCGGCGAGGAGCGAACCAAAGGGATGTTCGCCGGCATCGCGGGCCTTGCGCGCGATCTCGAACGCCTGACGGAGTAGGCGCTCATCATAAGGGCGTTGTGGCATCGGCAGATCCTCCGCCGCTTGACCATAGTGCCGAACGATCCGCCGAAACAAGTTGGCGGGCCAGGGAAAGTGACCCTAAGACGTAGACTCATTACCGCGTAGCCAGATGCGGATTGCGACGAGTTTGATGTCGAAGGAGTTGTAAGACATGGACACAGCGGAGTGGCGTACTCGTATTGCGCTAATGGTCGATAAGCTGCGATCCCTGACACGGGCAGAATTCTTTGATGAACAAAACCGTCTCTACAATGACGTAGAGCAGGATCTTTTTGCCCTATACAACGCCTTTACGTTCGACATGAGATGGTTGAAGCCGTTTCTAGAAAAGAAGCGAACTGGGCGGGCTCGTTGGCTCCCACTTGACCCCAACGATCTCGCTTCGATGGACGTCAGGGAGGTCTACTGGCGTTTACAAGAAAATCACGCCGACGACCGGTTCATGGACGGAGCTTTGATCGAGCCATTCGAAAATGGGTCGCTAGTCGCAGCCCTTGAACGGATTTCAGAGGGACTTGATGGCCTTGTTCCTCAACGGAACTAGGAGACTAATTCCACAACCTCGGTCATTTCGCGATTATGAGTTGACGGCCTAGCGCTTGACTAAAGCCTCACTCTGCCAGAGTGAAGGCATGAACAACCTCGCACCGCGACCGTTCCAAAATCCTTCACCTGCTGGTCGAGGGCCAAGCTATCCGCACCATTACCCGGAAGGCCAACGCCGTGGCTCTGCACTTCATGTATTACAACTTCGTCCGCATCCATGCTTCGCTTCGCATGACCCCGGCAATGGCCGCTGGCGTAACCGGCAAGCTATGGGAGATTTGCGACATCGTTGCGTTAGTCGAAGCGAAAGAGGCAGAAAAGCCGATGAAGCGTGGCCCTTACAAGAAGCGCCCCCCTAAATGAACATTCTTGTTCCATTGGTGTCTGTAATCGGTCCGATTTATTTCGCCGCTCTGGGCTTCCCCCTTGAATTTGTTTTGATCTGGGCCGCTGTCTGGACGGGGCTTCGCGCCATCGCTACCTGGAGACCGATTTTCGTAGCTCTTAAAGAGAGCGATGGCGACCAGCCACCGTCATGGCTCGATCGGCATCCTTCCGTCGCTTTGGTCGGAGCCTTTGCAGCTACACTGGCAGCATTCGAAGCGGCGCATGTGGCAGTCTACTATTGGACGATCTGGCGGTTGGTTTCAAACTGACCCACTACCGCCCAGGCTCATGATTCGTTGCGACTAGGGCGTTGAGCCAGCCAGATGCTGCCGATGACGAAAACGACGCCGGCGATTTGAGGCAAGGTCAGCGTCTGGTCCAGGAGTACCCATCCAAGCAGCACGGCGGTCACCGGGCTGAGGAAAAGCAGCGACGACACCACCGAAGATTCCAGCCGCGCAATGCCCCGGAACCAGAGGACATAGGTCAGCGCCGCGCCGATCAGCCCGAGCCACGCCAGTCCAAGCAGGTTGGCCCCGGTCGGGAGCGGCATGGAAGGCTCGAAAAGCAGCGCCACCGGAACGAGAAGCAGACCGCCAGCGGTCAGCTGCCATGCCGTGAAGGTAAGCAGCGATACTGGCGGTTGCCACTTACGCGACAATACGCTTCCGAAGGCCATGGAGGCCGCCCCGGCGACGCCGGCGGCAACGCCGACCGCATCGAGCGTCGCGTTCGGGGTCAGCACCAGCAACGCGACACCTGCGATCCCGACAAGGGCGGCGAGGATCGACAGCCGGCGGACAGGGCTGCCAAGCAGGGCAGAGGCAAGGAAAATCACGATCAACGGCTGGACCGACAGGACCGTCGCGGCGACCCCGCCCGGAAGCCGGTAGGCGGCGACAAACAACATGCTCAGGAAGATCGAGATGTTGAGGGCTCCGAGGACGAAACTGCGCAGCCACCAGATTCCCGTTGGCAGTTGCCGAACGATCGCCAGCAGCAGCAAGCCGGCGGGCAGGGCTCGCAGCATTGCGACCGTCATCGGCGAAAAGTTCGGCAGGAACTGCGTGGTGACGATATAGGTGCTGCCCCATATTGCGGGTGCAATGGCCGTCAGCAACAGATCGGAACGGTGCGTTTTCATAAGATTTCCAGTACTTCGGCAAGTGGGCGGCGGGGCTTTTGCGGCCAGTTGCCGGGCGCGGCGCGGCCGACCGCGATGAGCATCACCGGCACTTCATTCGTTCCAAGGCCAAACTCGCGGGCCACGCCTTCGGCATCGAAGCCTCCCATAGGACCAGCGACGAGCCCCAGCGCTTCGGCTGCAAAAATCAGCGTTGCAGCGCCAAGCGTTGCCGAGCGCACGGCTTCGTCGCGGGCCGCTCGAGGATCGGCATATTGGGTGCGGGCGCCTTCCTGCCAGCCCGAAGCCATATCCGCCGGCATGAAGCCGGCTTCGACGAAAGGAAGCAGCCTTGCATTGAGGGCAGCGTGGTCGGGCAGTACGCCGCAGACGATGAAGGTGACCGCTGCTTCCTGCACCTTGGCCTGGCCATGGGCCACGCTACGCAACCGCGCCTTTGCTTCCGGCGTCCGCACGGCGATGAACCGCCAATTCTGAAGGTTGTAGGCGGTTGGTGCGCGCGTTGCGAGGCGTGCCAGTTCCTCGACCTCGGCATCCGTCAATGCGTGCGAGACATCGAACCGATTGGCCGACATGCGTCGCTCGATAAGGGAGATTGTGGGGTTGGTCATCATGTCATTCCGAAATTGAGCAAGCCGTTCGGGAAGCAGATAGAGAATTTACCAACGAGCGATAATATGCGACAATTGAAAGACATTATTTACTGGAAGAGAATGGTGCGATGGATCGCCTGACGGCGCTGCAGGTTTTCCGCCACGTGGCGGAACTGAACAGCTTTGCCGAAGCCGGACGGCGGCTCGGCCTCTCGCCTCCGGCGATCAGCAAGAACATCGCCGAGCTGGAGGCGCATCTGGACGTGCGGCTCATCAACCGGACGACGCGGCGCATGGCGCTTACCGAAGAGGGCAGGATCTATCTGGAGCATGTCACGCAGGGGCTCGATGCGCTGGCCAGGGCCGACCAGGTCCTGGGTCCCATCAAGACGGCGCCGAGCGGGACGTTGCGGGTCAGCGCGCCGATGACCGTCACGTTGACGCGGCTTTCGGCTGGCATTCCCGCGTTTCTATCGCGCTATCCCGATTTGAAACTCGACCTGCATCTTGATGACAGGCGCGTCGATATCGTGCGGGAGGGATTTGACCTAGCCATTCGCGGCAGCGACAATCTCGAGGATTCCAGCCTGGTCGCGAGAAAGCTTGCGGTCATGCCGCACGTGCTTTGCGCAGCTCCGTCCTATTTCGAGAAGCATGGCCGGCCCAAAACGCCTGCCGATTTGAAGGCGGCCAATTGCATCCGGTTCAGCCTCTCGGGGCATGCGGACATATGGGAGTTCCGCAAGGACGGCCGCAGCGAGCGGATCGCCATCGAGGGACGATATTCGGTGTCGTCAAGCCTTGCCGTGCGCGATGCGCTGCGCGCCGGTTTCGGCGTCAGCCTGATCCCCTATCCCTATGTCGAGAGCGATCTGACAGCAGGCCGGCTGCAATCGGCTCTGGATGACTGGGAAAAGGTCGAAACCACGCTCTACGCGGTCTATCCGGCACGCCAGCATCTTGCCCCGAAAATCCGCGTCTTCCTTGATTTCCTGATCGAGGAATTCAGTCGGGACAAACAGAAGCCGTTCGTGCCGCTCCGGCGTGAGCGTTCGGCAAAGCGCGATGTCGGCGAGGGGACCGAGGCGGAAAACCAAACTGAGATATTGCCGTCGATTTCATCTCCTTGACACGCCTCCAAATCCGGACTTTGTGGAGCCATGCGGGACGCGAAGCCGAATAAGGGAAAGACAGCGGCCGAGGCGTTCGCCGAACGCACGAGCGGTGTTCGCCGGGCCGATGCGGCACGCATGCCGGGATCGAGCGTGCACGCCTCGCTGGCCAACGAAATCGGGCTGAGGATCGTGCGCGGCGACTATCCGCCGGGAACCATCCTGCCCAACGAAGCCAAATGGTCGGAGACCTTCGACGTCAGCCGCTCGGCGGTACGCGAAGCCATCAAAATGCTGATGGCGAAGAGTCTTTTGTCGTCACGTCCCAAAATCGGCAGCTGGGTCGAGCCGAAGGAGCGCTGGAACCTGCTCGATCGAGACGTGCTGGCCTGGTATGCGACCTCGCCGGACCGCGAGGTGTTCCTCAGGACGGTGCAGGAATTCCGCCACATCATCGAGCCGGAGGCCAGCGCCTTCGCCGCGATGCGGCGCACCGACGAGCAGATGGCCGAGATCAGCCAGGCCTGTCGCGAGATGGGCGAGGCAACCAACCTGCAGGAGCGCACGCGCGCCGACACGCGGTTTCATCTCGCCATCCTGCGCGCCTCGGGCAACGACCTGCTGGTGCCGCTCGGCGTGCTGATCGAATCGGCGTTCGATCATCTGTTCGCTTTTACGACGCGGGAACTCGACGATTTGCAGCATGCGCAGAGGCTGCATGAGGCAATCGAGAAGAGCATCCGCCTGCAGCGGCCGGACGCGGCGCGCAATGCGGTGCGCAAGCTGCTGGCCAATACCGACAGCGTCATCAAGTCCAGGTAGCCGCCGTTCGGCTACAGGCACTCAGTCGAAGGGTGCGGTCGCGAGATGCCGCCGGGTCAGGCCGAGGAGCAGCTGTTGGTCGCGGGCGGCGTGTTCGGGCGGGTTGACGACGGGGTCGCCATTGACGATCGCCGCCCAGAAGCCACGCATCTCCTCGACGAAGGCTTCTGCGTAGCCGGCGCGCAAATCTTTCTTCGACAGTATGTGACCGTGCGAGGTCGTCACCGTCAGCCGCGTCGGATGATGGTTGAGCCAGGGCGAGGGGAATTCGAGCTCCAGGCTGGCATCGTCGAAGAACAGCGTGATCCGCTCCTTGTAGTCGGCGAGCTTGGGTACGGTGAGATGGGTCATGGTCCACAGCGCCTGCCCGTCCAAAAGCTTGACGGCGCCCTGGCCGCCGTCGCCATTGGCAAAGATCTGCGCGCCGACGACCTCGCCGTCCGGCACGCCGAGCGCGTCGAGCAGGCCGTGGACGGCGTTGACGTCGTGAATCAAAGCCGAGCTGTAAGCGCCGGTAAACCCACGGAAAGCGAGCTTGGTCACGGGAACACCGATGGCGTATTCGACCTGGCGCTTCTGCTTGGCGGCGACGGCGGCGATCATGTCCTCGGGGATATCGGTGCCGCGCCTGTAGGGCTGATGGGCAATGAACGGCCAGGCGTCGGGATCGTTCACTTCCACCGAGACCGAGCGCAGCGTGCTTGATGTGCCCGGCAGCGAAGCGAGCGCCAGCCGGTAGCTCGGATCGAAGCGCTTCATATAGCCGACCTGAACAATCTTCCTGGCGGCGTCGCGCGCGGCGACGATCTCGGCGATTTCCGCCAGCGAATAGCAGAGCGGCTTTTCGCAAAAGACATGCAGGCCGCGCGCCAGCGCCGCCAGCACCTGTTCGTGATGCAGCGGGTCCGGCGAGCCGATCACCACCGCGTCGAGGCGCTGGTCGAAGAGCTGGTCGATCGTTTCGAAATTGGCAATGCCATGGGTGTCGGTGACGAACTGCCGCGAAATCCTGGAGGGATCGGCGACCCCGACCAGCTCGAACAATTCGCCGAGGCGCAGCAGATTGGGGATATGCTCGACTTGCGAGACCATGCCGGCGCCGACGACCCCGACGCGTAACCTGCTCATGCAATCATTCCCCGCAATGTCCTGATGTCAGCTCAAGGCGCCGCAGGCGGCCGGTTGTCGATCTGGGCGAGCAGGCCGGCAATCTCCGCCTCGACCGCTTTCAGATCCTCGCCGCCCGACATGATCGAGATGACCTCGTCGCGCGAGATTTCCGACTTGGCATAGGTGCCGCGATTGCGACCGCGGTTGAGCAGCGTGAAGGTGTCGCCGACCGGATAGGCATGGTGGATGTTGTGGCTGATGAAGATCACGGCCAGACCCCGCATGCGCGCTTCGATGATGAACTTCAGCACCATCGCCGCCTGGTGGACGCCGAGTGCGGAGGTCGGCTCGTCGAGGATCAGCACGCGCGCGCCAAAATGCACGGCGCGGGCGATTGCCACCGACTGGCGCTCGCCGCCCGACAGCGTGCCGACGGCCTGCGTCGGGTCGCGCACGTCGATGCCGATATCGGCCATCGCCTGCCTGGCGATGGTGTTGGCGCGTTCCTTATCGATGCGCGAGAAGGGCAGGCTGCTTTTGGTCGGCTCGCGGCCGAGAAAGAAGTTACGGGTGATCGACATCAGCGAGATCATGCCGAGGTCCTGGAACACCGTTGCCACGCCGAGCTCCTGCGCGTCGCGCGGGCTGCGGAAGGTGACCGGCTTGCCGTCGACCAGGATTTCGCCCTTGCTCGGCCGGTAGACGCCCGACAGAACCTTGATCAGCGTCGACTTGCCGGCGCCGTTGTCGCCGAGCAGGCAGTGGACCTCGCCCGGATAGACCTTGATGTCGATGTCCTGGAGCGCGCGCACCGAGCCGAAATTGACGCTGACGCCGCGCAGTTCCATAGCCGGTTCGCTCATTTGGGCTGGCGCAGTCATTTGCCACCTCCGCGGCCGAGCGCCTTCAGCCTGATGTAGTTGTTGACCAGCACGGCCATCAGGATGACGATGCCGAGGAAGACCTTGAACCAGTCGGTGTCGATGCCGGTGTAGAAGATACCCATCTGCACCAGCCCGAAGATCAGCGCGCCGAACAAGACGCCATAGACGGTGCCGTAGCCGCCGGTGAGCAGCACGCCGCCGATGACGGCGGCGATGATCGCCTCGAATTCCTTGAGCAGGCCGCGCGTGGTGTCGGCGGAGCCCGCCTCCATCACCTGGATGGTGGCAAGCAGCGTCGCCGCGCAGGCTGTGTAGACGAACAGGCTGATCTTGACGCGATCGACCGGCACGCCGACGTTGCGGGCTGCGATCAGGTCGCCGCCGGTGGCGAAGATCCAGTTGCCGTATTTCGTCTGGGTGAGCACGTAACCGGCCAGCGCCGTCAGGCCGAGCCACCAGACGATCGACATCGGAACGCCGGCGACGAAGGGAATGCCGTCGCTGCGGGTGGCGATCCAGCCTTGCGCGCCCATCCAGTGGAACAGGCCGGTGAGCAGATGACCGTTGAAAATGCCGGCCGTTGCTGGGTCCGGTGCGCCTTCGAGGATGTAGGGGATCTGGGTGCGGCCGGTGACGGCGCGGGTGATGCCGATCGACAGTCCGCGCAGGATATAGAGCGTGGCGAGCGTGACGATGAAGGAGGGCAGGCGCGTCTTCACCACAATCAGGCCGTTGAGATAGCCGGTGAGGATGGCAACGGCGAAGGCGCAGGCGATGCCGCCCCATAGCGGCAGTCCCCAGTACTTCACCGTCAGCCCGATGACGACACCGGCGAAGCCGACCATGGAGCCGACCGAAAGATCGAACTCGCCGGCGATGATGAGGAGCGCTGCTGCGGTGGCGACGATGCCGAGCTCCGCCGACAGCGTCAGGAATGTCATCGATCCCTGCAGCGAATAGAGATTCGCCGCGCCCGGCAGCAGCGCAAAGATGATGATCGTCGCAAGCAGCCCGCCGGCGGCACCGGCTTCCGGCCGGCGCAGCCACTGGGTCAGCTTGCCGGTGCTGGCCAACCGTTCGTCGGCGCCGGCGGCGCGCTTCGACGTCATGCCGAAGCGGTCGGTCGCCTTCAGCTCGGCTGGAGGTGCTGCGTTGTCTTCCACGACCGCCATTAGGCTCCCCAATCGCTCAATTCGCAATCTTCGAACGGATCGGGAGAGCGCTTGGCGCATTCTCCCGTTCCGTCGGAGCGCTTGCCTAGCGGATGCCCTCTTTGGCGAGGGCCAGGATCGCCTTGGCTTTTTCGGGCGAGTCGATGAACAGCGGTCCGGTATAGGCGTTGTTCTGTGGCCAGAAGCCGTGCGTCGCCTGTTCGACCAGATAGATCACCGGCAGATAGCCCATCAGATATTGCTGGGCGTCCATGCCGAAGCCCATTTCGCCGGCTACGACCGAGTCGAGAACCTCCGGGCTGATGTCGAAGGTGTAGAGCTTGAGCTTGCCGAACAGTTCCTTGTCGCGGAACATCGGGATCAGCGGGTTGGCGGCGGTGGCGCCGAGCGCAAAGACGGCCTGCGTGTCGGGATGCGCCGACAGATAGGCTTCGGTGCGGCGCTGGATGTCGGCCGGATCCGGCGCCACGGCCAGAACCTCGGTGCCGCCGCCGGAGGGCTTCAGCCCGTCATTGAGGCCTTGGCAGCGCTGGTCGAGGCTGACATTGCCGACCTCGTGGTTGATGCAGACGACCTTGAGCGTGCCTTCCTTGGCCAGCCGCTCGCCGGCCTTCTTGCCGGAATCATATTCGGAAACGGTGCCGACATAGAGCGTCGTGCCGAGCTCGGCGCCTTCCTTTTCGCCGGAATCCAGAACCACCATCGGAATATTGGCGGCAAGCCCGGATTTGACCGATTTGCCGAGCGCATTGGCGTCGGCGATGGAGACGGCGATACCGTCCGGCTTGGTGGCAATGGCGGCGTCCAGAAGCCGGGCCTGCTCGACCACGTCGAAAACCTGCGGCGCGTAATATTCGACCTTGGCGCCGGTGAGGGCGGCCGCGTCATCGACGCCGCGCTTGACCACCGACCAATAGGGATCGGACGCCGACCCGTGCACCACGAAGGTGATGCGGACGTCCTTCGGATCCTTGAGGCCCGCGGCATACGCAATGCCTGTCATCAGGCCCGCCGAGACGAAGGCGCCCAATGCCACTTTCAGAAGAGTTTTCATCTTATTCTCCCATTTGTCGTTGCAGTTCCAATCCCTCTGGCGCCGTTTTCCGGCCGCGACGATCGGCTCACGTCGCGGATCGGGTGGCCGCTTTGCGGGCCTTTGCCGACGCCAACCGCTGTTCGCCCGCGGTGTCGCCGCGGGCCGTTGTTGTTGATCGCCCGGCCGAGAGCGTCGCGCGAAGCTCCTCGCGCAACGGCTTCATGCCGATGATGTCGATCGGCTGTGCGGCGAGCCAGTCGCGAAAGCCCTGGTCGCGGAACAGCTCGTACTCTTCGGTGCGGATATAGGCGGAGCGCGGCTCGATCAGCTCGAGTTCACCGGGCGCGTTGCAATGCAGGCAAAAGAAGGTCAAGCCCTCGCGCACACCCTCGATGAGCGCTTTGTAAGCGGGCTCGATCGGCCTGGAACGCGGCCGGCCCCAGGTCGTCTGGATGGCGGCGTCGAAAATGGCAAAGCCGCCGGCACGGCCCAGTGCCACGCCACGCTGGAACGCCTCCTCGGTGACGCCGACCAGATTGTCGTTGGGGGAATAGGCGGACAGGGTCTTGGTCAGCAGCACGGGCAACTGATATTCCAGCCCGAGCTTGATGTAGATGTCGCAGAATTCCGGCGACAATGCCGCGCCCATATGCGCGTCGAGGTGGGTGACGTCGATGCCGGCGCGATAGGCGGTGTCGATCTGGGCGCGAAGCTCGGCCTCGACCGCCTGCGGCACCGCCTTGCGGCGCGTGGTCGCCACATCGGGCCATAAGAAGCCGAACTCGTCGGTCAGGCCGGCCGCCCGCGACGGCGCGGTCAACGGCCGCCACTTGTAATGCTGTTTCTCGCTGTTCAGCGTCAGGTGGACGCCGAGGTCGAGGCCAGGGTTGGCGACGGCGTTTTCGGCCATTTCGAGGAACCAGGGGCATGGCACCATCACCGCGCCGGAACTGCAGACACCCAGCCCGCTCAATTCAAGGAAGGCGCTGTTGGCGCCGTGGCACATGCCGACATCGTCCTCGTGGAGCACGATCCGTTTGCTGGAGCCGGCGGCGTTCACGAATGGCCGCCTTCCCGCCGGCATACCGGCTTCGGGGGTCTTCCAAAGTGTGTCCCGTCTTTCATGGAACCAACCGTTTGCCCAACTGGCCGGAATGGAACGCCGAAACCTGCCTTTCCGACAGGGCCACTTTGGCGAATTCGGATGGGTACAATTTGCCTGCCGGCTGAGACACTTAGCTGCCGATTTCCCCAATCAGGGTTCAAAACCAGTCATAGGAACCGTCTTCCGGGCGCAGATGGCTTGGTCGAATAGCGGCGGAGTGGTTCTTTCAAACTGTGCCGACAAGCCTACAGCTGTCCACACCATCAAGCGACCACATTATCAAGTGACCCAAACTACCAAGTAACTTGGAGGCCTGTCATGTACACCGCCGGCGAAGAGGAAATCGAAGCCATTGCCAGGGTGATCCGCTCGGGCGCGCTGTTTCGTTACGGCAAGGACAGCGAATGCGACCGCTTCGAGGCCCGCTATGCGCAGCACCTCGGCGTCGAGCATTTCGCGCTTGCCGCCAGCGGCACCTATGGGCTCGCCGCCGGCCTGATCGGCCTCGGCATCGGCCCGGGGGACGAAGTGCTGGTGCCTGCGCACACCTATATGGCGACCGCGACCGCGGTGCTTTCGGTCGGGGCCATTCCCGTCATCATCGACATCGACGAGAGCCTGACCATCGATCCCATCGCCTTGCGCGATGCCATCGGGCCGCGCACCAGGGCGGTGATCCCGGTGCATATGTGGGGCGCCGCCTGCAACATGAATGCAATCATGGACATTGCGGCCAAGCGCGGTTTGCTGGTGCTGGAGGATGTCTGCCAGGGAATCGGCGGCGGCTATGAGGGCCGCAAGCTCGGCTCGATCGGCCATGCCGGCGCCTATTCGTTCAACTACTTCAAGAATATGACATCGGGCGAGGGCGGCGGCATCGCCACCAGCGACCCGAAGGTAGCGGAGCGGGCGCGCTGCGCCATCGACCCTTGCCATTTCTACTGGCAGGGCAGGAGCGACAGCATCAAACCCTTCGCCGGCATCGGCGCGCGTGCTTCCGAACTGATGGGGGCGATGCTCAACGTCCAGCTCGACCGGCTGGACGGCATCATCGAGGCGATGCGGGCCGAGAAGAAGAAGGTGCTGGCCGGCACCCGCCACCTCGGCAATCTTGGTCTGACGCCGTCGCCGATGAACAGCCCGGACGACGATTGCGCCGCTCAGGTGATGTATCTGCTGCCGAGCGAGCAGGCGGCGCAGACGTTTTCGAAGACCATTCCCAGTGTCGTTGCCGGTAAGACCGGCCGCCACAATTTCACCCAGTGGGACCAGGTGCTGATGCATGAAGGCGCGCATCATCCGGCGCTCAATCCTTACGCACTGCCCGAGAACCAGGGCCTGCGGCTGGATTATTCCGACGACCTCGGCAAGCGCTCGCTCGACATCCTCAACCGCACCGTGATGGTCGCCATGAACCCGGCGCACAGCGATACCGATATTCAGGACATGATCCACAACATCGACGCGGCGGCGCGGGTGGCGCTGGAGAATGCTTCGCTCGATGATGTCGAATTGCGCAAGGCGGCACCGGTTGATCTGCAGAAGTTCGACAGTGTGAACTAGACCAGTTCCGACGCGGTTTGCTACCCTGCGGCCGAGTTCCATGTCCGGCAGCCGGGCGAGGATTCCGGCCGGCATAACCGGTCGTCAAAAAATCCGCAGGCCCGTGTCGGATAGGCCGGGCTCCGCTCGTCCTAGGGGGCATCGATCACCAACACGGAGGATTAACGATATGCCCGGCACCGTACGGCTGCACCGCGTTCTGACAACAACCCCGGAGAAAGTCTACCGCGCGTTCCTCGAAGCGGATGCACTTGCGAAATGGCTTCCGCCGAATGGCTTCACCTGCACGGTTCATCACTTCGAGGCGAAAGTCGGCGGTACGTTCAAAATGTCCTTCCGCAACTTCACCACCGGCGACAGCCACTCGTTCGGCGGCGAATATGTCGAGCTCGTGCCCAATGAGCAACTGCGCTACACCGACCGGTTCGACGGCCCCAACCTGCCCGGCGAGATCGAGGTGACCGTGACATTGAAGAAAGTATCGGTCGGCACCGAAGTGAATATCACGCAGGCCGGTATTCCAGACGTCATCCCAGTTGAGGCCTGCTATCTCGGCTGGCAGGAGTCGCTGCGAAATCTGGCGAAGCTCGTTGAACCCGAGATCAAGCAGTAGGGTAAAGCGCGCGCGTGGCTGATCCATGGGGGCGATCTCGTCGCACCGAGAGAGCGAAGCGGGCGCTGCCTTGGCTGCATCGGCGTCCCTAGCCGGGTTCCAAGGAATTCCCGGTCTTCCCAGGCAACATGCGCCGGCGCCGGAAAGCCCGGATGGCGAAGCTTGCCCTAGCTTCTATCCAACCTTAGGAACGCGGCGCGCAGCGCCAGCACTGCGCGCAGGATCTGGCGTTCGTCCATCGCCGCATAGCCGAGCAGCAGGCCGTGCTCGGGTTCTGTGGAATGGTAGTTGATCGAGATGCCCTGGACGTCGAGCCCCTCCTTGAGGGCGGCGGCGACCACGTCACTGTCCTTATAGGGCCTGAGGAAGCTCGCCAGCAGCTGCATGCCGGAATCGTTTTCCGTGACGGTCAGCCATTCGGCCAGATGCTCCTGGCACAGCTTGACGAAGTTCGCCTGCCGGCGCGCATAGAGCCGGCGCATGCGCTTGAGGTGCGTGGCGAAATAGCCCTGCGTGATGAAGTCGTTGACCGTTGCCTGCAGGATCAGCGGCGCGAACTGGCCGGTGATGCTCACCGCCCGGTCGAACGGCACCGACAATTCGCGCGGCACGATCAGATAGCCGATGCGCAGCGCCGGGATCAGCGTCTTGCCGAAGCTGCCGATATACACGACGCGATCGGCATGATCGAGCCCGCGTAGCGCCGGCACCGGCCGGCCGCGAAACCGGTATTCGCCGTCATAGTCATCCTCGACGATCCAGGCGCCGTTGCGTTCGGCGATGTCGAGCAGCTGCAACCGCTCCTCGATGCGCATGATGGTGCCGAACGGCCATTGGCAGGATGGCGTCACATAGATCAGCCGCGGCGGCGGCAGCTCCGGATCGGCAAGATGCCAGCCGCGCCTGTCGACCTTCAACGGTGCTAATTTGGCGCCGCTGGCGAGAAAGGCGCTCTTGGCGCCGAGATAGCCGGGCTCTTCCATCCAGACATGGTCGCCTTCGTCCATCAGCACGCGCGAGACGAGATCGAGCGCTGCTTGCGCACCGGTGACGATGATCACCTGGTCGGCGGTGCAGCTGATGCCGCGCGACAGGCCGATGGTCGAGGCAATGGCCTGACGCAGGCCGGGGTGGCCGGCAAAGGAGAGATAACCAAGCAGGCTCTCGTCGCGGCTGCGTGCATTGCGCACCAGAAGACTTGACCAGATGGTGAACGGAAACGACGCCGTTTCGGGCACGCCCGGATGGAAATTGATAACGCCGGCATTGCGCGGCGGTTGCGGGCCGTTGACGATGGTCTGGCCGCGCCGCGACAGCTTTTGCGGCGCTGCCAGTCCGGCGCGCAGGGATGCCAAAGGGCGGTTCTGCTGGATCGGCGCCACCCAGGTGCCCGATCCGGCGCGCGCCTCGATAAAACCTTCGGCAAGGAGCTGGTCATAGGCGGCGATGACCGTGTTGCGCCCGACCTTCAGATCCTCGGCCAGCGAGCGCGTCGACGGCAGCAGCGTGTTCTGCGGGATTTGGCCGTCAAGGATGAAGCGTCGCAAGGCGCCGTAGATCTGACGATGCATCGGTTCTTCCGAAGCGCGGTCGACCGACATGATGTCGAGGGAAAGGCGCATGTGGTCGGCCAAGGCACTATCCCCCGACGAACCGGGCGGCGCGGGCGATCTTTTCCTCGTTGAGCCGGCAGACGGTGTCGAGCACTAGCTGCTTTGTTTCGGGGCGGATCTCGCGACTGTTCTTCAGCGCGCGATGCACGGTGGCGGCGCCAAGTTCTGCCTTCTCGGCGATCTCCCGGATGGTGCAAAGCCGTTCCATGCCAAGCGCAGCTTCGAAAGCCATGTCGCTCCTCCTCGGTTGCATCAAGGCACGGCTTCCGGCCGGCCTCAAGCTTGAAAGTCGGGGTTTGAAATCCAGAGCAGGGATTCTGCGATCCGCGCCGCGCAGGGAGCAAGACGGCGCGGATCGCCGGGCGCTTTCGCGTCGCTAACCCCATCGAGGCGCGCGCCCATTATGTTCCTCCGGCTCGCAATGCGGGCCGGTCAGTCTGCCTGCCGCGTCGCCACTTCGAAGCCGGCCTCGCGGGCGGTGGCAAGCAGCGAGAAATAGCCTTTGCTGGCATAGGTCAGCGGATGCGCCTTGGCCGGATCCTGCTCGGCCTCGACAACGATCCAGCCTTCATAGCCGCGCGCCGCGAGGGGTTTCAGCAATGACAGGAAATCGACCGAGCCGTCGCCGGGCACGGTAAAAATGCCGTCCATTACCGCCGCCATGAAGCTCATGTCCTCGCGGCGTGCCCTTTCCAGCACCGGCCTGCGAACGTCCTTGCAATGGAAATGCACGATACGGTCGAGATGCCGTTGCAACAGCGATTGCGGGTCGCCGCCCGAAAACAGGCAGTGGCCCGTATCGAACAAAAGGCCGACGCTTCGGCCCGTCGCCGCCATCAGCCTGTCGACTTCATCGTCCGTCTCGACGATGGTGCCCATGTGGTGGTGGAAGGCCATGCCGACCCCGAATGCGACCATGCGGTCGGCGAGGGCGGTCAGTTTCTCGCCATAGGACGGCCAGTCGCTGTCGGCGAGGCGCGGACGCTCGGAGATCGGTGCAAAAATGCCGTCATGGCGACCGCGCGAGGTGTCGGCGTAGACGACGATCTTGGCGCCAAGGTCGCGCAACAGCTGCAGATGTGGGGTGATCGCCGCGAATTCCTCGTCGACTGTACGGTCGAGAATGCGGCCATCATACCAGCCGGAGACGAGTTCCAGGCCATAGGAGGACAGGATCGGGCCAAGCACTTCAGCCTGGCGCGGAAATTTCCCGCCGAGCTCGGTGCCGCGATAGCCGGCCTGTGCGGTTTCCGACAGGCAGGTCTCCAGGGGCGTATCGCCGCCAAGTGCGGGAACATCGTCATTGCTCCAGGTGATGGGATTGATGCCGATCTTGACCGTCATGGCGCCAGACTTTTGCAGGCTTGGGAATACAAGCCGAGCCTGCAGACTGGCGGCAAAGAGGACCCGTCACTAGGTCCAGTTCAGCCGCATTTGGCAGAACCAATCAATGGTGACCGATTCTAGTCTTCCTTTGGGCGGCCAAAAAGGACGCGCAGTTCGTCCTTTGCGTCCTCCAGCACTTTCTTTTGCGCCGCCGGCAGGTTCTTGCCGGCTCGGTTGATGTAGAAATTCAGCATCGACATGGCGGATTGAAACGGCCCTGCCTTGCGTCGATCGCTGTGCTCGGCCGATCGCTTCAACGAGGCGGCGATTTTCCTTGGATCGTGGGATTCGAAGATGTGTTCCTCGAGGTCCAGCGCGTCGCTATGCTCGGTGACGTCGGCGGACCATTTCCGTTGCGCGGTCATGGCAAACTCCTTCCACTAGGTCGTTGCCGGGAAAACGCCTTATGGCGCACCGCTGTTCCACTTCGGCCCGAATCCCTGGAGCCACGGATTTGCCTGTCGTGGCGCTGCTCGGCTATGCGAATGCGCCGATAGTGGTCAGAACCGCCGATTCAAGAACTGCGGACAGGAAACGCTCTTGACCCCAATCGTCTCAAGCCAGGCAGGAAGTTCCGGCATCGACAGTGCCTATGCCTGGATACGGCTGGGCATCTCGATGCTGCTGGCAACGATCGGCGGGGTCGGCATGTGGGCGGTGGTCGTGGTGCTGCCTGCCGTGCAGGCAGAATTCGGCGTCGATCGCGCCGCTGCCTCGATGCCCTACACCGCGACCATGGTCGGCTTTGCCGCCGGCAATGTGCTGTTCGGCCGCGCCATCGACCGCATTGGGTACTGGGTTCCGGCGCTGATTGCCGCGATTACACTTGGCGCCGGTTTCCTGCTGGCGTCGCTGACCAGTTCGATCCTGCAGTTCACCCTCGTCCAGGGCCTGTTGATCGGCGTCGGCTCGTCGGCGATCTTCGGCCCTTTGATCGCCGATATCTCGCACTGGTTCAACCGGCGCCGCGGCGTCGCGGTGACGGCTGCCGCATCCGGCAACTATCTCGGCGGAGCGATCTGGCCGACGGCGATGCCCTATGTCATGCAGACCGAAGGCTGGCGCTTCACCTATGCCGCGATCGGCGTCGTCTGCCTGGTCACCATGGTGCCCTTGATCCTGCTGCTCCGGCGCGGCGCACCGCCCCAGGCGGCTCCGGGATCGCCGGGCAGCCGCGTGGTCCAGCCGATCTCACTGTCGCCGGCGGCCTTGCAGGCGCTGCTCATCGTCGCCGGGCTCGGCTGCTGCGTGGCGATGTCGATGCCGCAAGTCCATATCGTCGCCTACTGCATGGATCTCGGCTACGGTGTGGCACATGGCGCCGATATGCTGTCGATCATGCTGGCGGCGGGCGTCGTCAGCCGGCTAGGCTCGGGCTTCCTTGCCGATCGCATCGGTGGCGTGAAAACCCTGCTGATCGGCTCGGTGCTGCAATGCCTGTCGCTGTTGTTCTATATCCCGTTCGACGGGCTTGCCTCGCTCTATGTCGTCTCGCTGGTCTTCGGCCTGTCGCAAGGCGGCATCGTCCCCTGTTATGCGATCATCGTGCGCGAATATATGCCAGCCAAGGAGGCTGGCCAGCGCGTCGGCATCGTCATGATGGCGACCATCTTCGGCATGGCGATCGGTGGCTGGATGTCGGGCTGGATCTACGATTTGACCGGTTCCTATGCCGCCGCGTTCCTCAACGGCATCGCCTGGAACCTGCTGAACATTTCGGCCATGGTGCTGCTGCTGTGGAAGGCCCGGAGCAGCGCTGCCGTGACGGCCTGAAGCACGGCGGTACGGGTACAGTCTCTCCCGGCCGTCGCTTGACAATAGCCGAAGGCTGCGCGACGCCAGACAAGGTGTGGCAACGGGCCAGGTTGGCATGGCAGCAGTGGCAAAAACGCTGAACATCGTTTCACGGTCGCGTCTGGGCGGTTGCCCGGTGTCGGGACCAGTACGGTGATCAAGCCGCGCTCGCGCCGCGGCGGCGGCCGCCCGACCATCGCCGATGTCGCGCGCAAGGCCGGCGTCGGCGCCATTACCGTCTCGCGCGCCTTGCGCGAGCCGGGGCGTGTCTCGGAAGATCTGCGCCGCCAGATCGAGTCCGCCGTGAATGAGCTCGGCTATGTGCCCGACCCGAATGCGCGGGCGCTGGCTTCGGCGCGCGCCGAGGTCTTTGGCGTCCTGGTGCCGTCGCTTACCAACAACGTCTTTGCCGAAGTGGTGCGCGGCATCTACGACAGCCTGTCGAACGGCCCCTTCCGCATCCAGCTCGGAAACACCCACTATTCCGGCCTCGAGGAAGAGCGGCTGCTGCAGGTGTTTGGGCCGCAACGCCCGGCGGCGCTGATCGTGGCCGGCATCGACCAGACGCCGGCGTCGCGAAAACTGCTGGAAGCGGCAGGCTGTCCGGTGGTGCAGGTGATGGAGACCGGGCCCGATCCGGTCGACATGATGGTCGGGTTCTCACATTTCCAGGGCGGCAAGGCGGCTGCGGAACATCTGATCGAGGCAGGCTATCGCCGGATCGGCTTCATCGGCGCGCGCATGGATCCGCGTTCGCAGCGGCGGCTTGCCGGCTATCGCGCGGCGATGGAGGCGGCCGGCCTGTTCGACGCGCGGCTTACCACCACGACGCCGGTGCCCTCCAGCGTCACCCTCGGCCGCGAATTGTTCCGCGACGCGCTGGCCAAGTTGCCGAGCCTCGACGCGGTGTTCTGCAACAATGACGATATCGCCCTCGGCGTGCTGTTCGAATGCCATCGCGCTTCGATCGCCGTGCCGAAGACGATCGGCATCGTCGGCTTCAATGATCTGGACATGATGGAGGTGGCCTTTCCGTCGGTCACCAGCGTTCGGACCTACCGTTACGAGATCGGCCGGCGGGCGGTCGCCATGGCGCTTGCGGCTATCGAGGGCAACAGGCCGGAGCAGCGGGTCGTCGACCTTGGCTTCGAACTCAAGCGACGTGAAAGCACGGCGCGCTGAAGCGTGCTTCAACGCAATGGTGCTTTACACAACGTCATGGTAGCGCTACCACTTACCGCCGGGCGGTACTTCGCCCCGAAGATGGGAGGCTGTTTATTATACATAAGCGACAGCTCACGCTTGTTTATTATGTATAATATGATAGTTTTTGCGGGACTAGCCGGGCAACAAAGGAGGGGATCGGGTCGGCGTTCGGCCACCTGAACGCGCAACGGGTACGGCGGGAGGTGCCGGGCCGGTAATGCGCAAATTCATCGGCGTAAGAACAAACAAAACTGCAACTGGGAGGAATATCGATGATCAAGTCACTCGTTGGCGGTATCGTTGCCGCCACTGCTTTTGTCATGCTGAGCTCGTCGGCAATCGCCGATCCTGAAATCGTCAAGGGGCCATCGGCCGAGCCTGAGTGCTTCGCGCCCTGGTCGGCCGATACGCAGTTCTTCAAGTTCCCCAAGAAAGACGGCCCGTACCGCATCGCTCTGGCCAACGGCTACATCGCCAATACGTGGCGCATCCAGATGGTGCAGACGGCGAAGGCCTATGCAGCGCAGCCGGATGTCGCGGCCAAGCTCAAGGAATTCAAGGTGGTCTCGACCGGGGAGGACGTGCCGGCGCAGATTTCGGCAATCAACAATTTCATCGATTCCGGCTATGACGCGATTGTCGTCAACGCCCAGAACCCGACCGCATTCGGCCCTGTCATCAAGCGGGCCAAGGAAGCCGGCGTGGTGCTGGTCGCCTTCGACAACATCCTCGACACCAAGGATGCCATCAACGTCAATGTCGACCAGAAAGGCCTTGGCGAATTGTGGGGCAACTGGCTGGTCAAGCACGTGCCGAACGGCGGCAAGGTGCTGGAAGTGCGCGGCGTAGCCGGCACGTCCGTCGACACCGACCGCCACAACGGGATCCACGAGGTTCTCGACGCTTCCGGCAAGAAATGGGATGTCACCGAGGTCGTCGGCAAATGGGATGACGGCGTTGCGCAAAAGGCTACGGCCGATGCCATTGCCACCAACGGTCCCTTCGACGGCATTACCGGACAGGGCGGCGATACCGGCATCGTGCAGGCGATGATCGATGCCAAGCATCCGTTCGTGCCGTTCGGCGGCGAGACGGAGAATGGCTTCCGCAAATTCTGCGCCAAATTCGCCGCTGACGGCCTGAAATGCTCGTCGGCCGGCACCGGCCCGGCTCAGGTGGCGGTTGCCATCAAGACGGCGATTGCAGCGCTTGAAGGCCAGGTCGTGCCGCAAGCGGTCAAGCTGCCGCTGGCGATCGTCGAGGATCCGAACTTCAAGGCAGGCCAGGATTTCTTCCCCGACCAATCCGACAATTTCTTCGTCGGCAATTCC
Source organism: Mesorhizobium sp. M1348 (assembly GCF_040317925.1). Taxonomy (NCBI): domain Bacteria; kingdom Pseudomonadati; phylum Pseudomonadota; class Alphaproteobacteria; order Hyphomicrobiales; family Phyllobacteriaceae; genus Mesorhizobium; species Mesorhizobium sp. M1348. Next base: position 110,580 of record NZ_JAMYLH010000006.1, read on the forward strand.
TTCCCGACCTGCGGGATCAATTTCACGGCGCAGGAAATCATGGGCCAGAGCAAGGAAAACCAGTAAACTCCGATAGCCCGACGCCGCGGGAAATTCCGCGGCGTCGGCGCTCGACATCCTGATTGCCAAGCGCCTGGGGAGGGCCGATGGACGGTGCGGTTCCGCTCTTCCGCATGGAAGGCATATCCAAGCGCTATGGCGGCGTGCGGGCGCTGGAGAAGGCCGAGCTGTCGGTCACTCCAGGCAGCATCCACGCCATTCTCGGCGAGAACGGCGCCGGCAAATCGACGCTGATCAAGGTCATGGCGGGGGTCGTCGCGTCCGACGAGGGCCGCATGATGCTGGACGGAAACGAAGTGAGCTTCGCTTCGCCGGCCGCTGCCAACCAGGCCGGCATTGTCTGCATCTTCCAGGAACTGTCGCTCGTCCCCGAACTCAGCGTTGCCGACAACATAGTCATTTCCGATCCGCCGAAGCGTTTCGGCATGATCGACCGCAAGGCGCAGCGCCGCATCGCCGAAGAGGCCCTTGCTCGCGCCGGCGCCTCCGATATCCATCCGCTGGCGCTGGTCAAGGATCTTCCACTTTCGAGAAGGCAGATGGTCGAGATCGCCAAGGCACTGGCGCGCAAGCCACGCATCCTGATCCTCGACGAGGCGACCTCGGCGCTGACCGCCGCCGACGTCGCCAGGGTTTTCGCCGTGTTGAAGCGGCTGCGTTCGGAAGGGCTGGCGCTGCTCTACATCTCGCACCGCATGAACGAGATCGCCGAGCTGGCAGACCAGTGCACGGTGTTCCGCAACGGCCGCAATGTCGCCAGCTATGCTGCCGGCACCAAGAGCGACAACGAGGTCGTCGAACTGATGATCGGGCGCGAATACAGCCACATCTTTCCGCCCAAGCCCGCGCGGGCGGCTGCTGCAGCCACGCCGGTTCTGGAGGCGCGCAGCCTGTCATGGACGGATCGGCTGCACGATGTCTCGCTATCGGTCGGGGCGGGCGAGGTGGTCGGCCTCGGCGGTCTCGACGGCCAGGGCCAGCGCGAATTGCTGCTCGCCTTCTTCGGTGTGCTGCGCGGCCTGTCAGGGCAGATCCTGATCGACGGCAGGCCGGTGGCGATCGCCAGCCCGGCCGCGGCGCGCGATGACCGGATCGGCATGGCGCTGATCCCGGAGGACCGCAAGACCGAGGGGCTGATGCTGCCGATGACGGTGCGCGAAAACCTCTCCTTCGCCGCCCTCGACCGGCTGTCCAGGGCCGGCATCATCGATCGCGCCGCCGAGCAACGGCTGATCGACGACATGGTCGGCCTTCTGGCCATCAAGACGGCCGGGCTCGACATTCCGGTCGGCGCACTGTCCGGCGGCAACCAGCAGAAGGTCGTCATCGCCAAATGGCTGATGCGGCAGCCGCGGATCATCCTGCTCAACGATCCGACGCGCGGCATCGATGTCGGGACCAAGCAGGAGCTTTACCAGCTGATGCGCAAGCTTGCCGACCAGGGCGCGGCAATCCTGTTCTATTCGACCGATTATGACGAGCTGATCGGCTGCTGCGACCGGGTGCTGGTGCTCTATGACGGCGCGGTCAAGCGTGAACTGGTCGGCGCCGAAATCACCGAGCGGGCCTTGATCGCCAGCGCGCTCAACATTCACGAAGAGATGCCAAGGCAAGGAGCGGACGCGTGAAGGATTGGCGCTACTGGCTTGCCGAACAGCGCGGAACGCTCCTGGCGTTCGGCATCTTCATCGTCATGTTCGTCATCTACACCTCGAACCATCCAGCGGGCTTCACCGCCAATGTCGTACAGACGGCCTCGAACAAGGGCGTGCTGCTCGCCTTCGTCGCCATGGCGCAGACGCTGGTGGTCATCACCGCCGGCATCGATCTTTCGGTCGGCATGATCTTCACGCTGACCAACTGCCTGGCGTCGTGGCTGGTCGTCGGCACCGGCATCGAGACCGCCTTCGGCGTCATCGCCGTGCTCGGCACCGGGCTGCTGTGCGGGGCAATCAACGGCGCCATCGTCATCTATGGACGCCTGCAGCCGATCGTCGCCACCATCGCCACCGGCGCGGTCTATTTCGGCATCGCGCTGCTGCTGCGGCCGTTTCCGGGCGGCTCGGTCAATGAGGGGCTCGCCGATGCGCTGACCGGGCGCCTGTTTGGTATTGTGCCGGCGAGCCTGGTGACGCTGCTGGCGGTCGTGCTCGTGGTCTGGGTGCCGTTCAGCCGGTCGGTGCTCGGCCGCGCCGCTTATGCAGCCGGCTCCTCGGAGATGGCGGCCTACATGTCCGGCGTGCCGATCCGGCGCGGAAAGTTCGCCGCCTATGCGCTTGCCGGGCTGCTTGCCGCGATCGGCGGACTGTTCCTGACGTTCTTCACCTATACCGGCGATGCGGCCTATGCCAGCGGCAACGCCTATACGCTGTTTTCGATCGCCGCGGTCGTGCTCGGCGGCGTGTCGCTGTTCGGCGGCAAGGGCAGCGCCATCGGCGCGATCTTCGGCGCGCTTGCCTTCCGCACCATCGGCGACCTGCTGTTCGTCTTCGATTTCGATCCGCTCTGGCAGCCCCTGTTCCAGGGCGTCATCCTGCTGATCGCGGTCAGCCTCGGCGCCTTCGCCCTGTTTCGGGTCCGCAACCGGCTGGAGTGGTTCTTGTGAGCGAAACGACTGTAAGTGGTCTCGCCGGCCGCATGCCGAAATTCCTCCGCCGCGCCGATCCGGCGGTGCTGACGGCGTTCGCCTGTATCGTGCTGCTGCTGTTCCTCGGCAGCCTCTATTCGCGCAGCTTCCTGTCGCCTGAATACCTTTTGCAGCAGCTCAAGGTGGCGTCGTTTCTCGGCGTCATCGCCACCGGCATGATGCTGGTCATCCTGCTCGGCCAGATCGACCTGTCGGTACCCTGGTCGGTGGCGGCCGGCGCGATGATGGCCTGTGCCGCGGCCGCATACGGCCCGGTCGGCGTGGCGCTTGCCATTCCGTTCGGCATCTTCTGCGGTGTTCTGATCGGCATCGTCAACGGCATCGGCGTCGCCTATCTGCGCATTCCCTCGATGATCATCACGCTTGCCACCAACGCCGTCGCGCAGGGGCTGATGGTGGTCTACACCGGCGGTTTCTCGCCGCAGGATTCGGCGACCGGTGCGATGCGCTATCTGGCGACCGGCTTTGCCGTTCCTGGCGTGCCCAACGCAGTTCTCATCTGGTCATTGATCGGCGCCGCAATGGTGTTCGTGCTGACCCGCACCGGCTTCGGCCGCACCGTCTACGGCATCGGCAATCGCGAGCGTGCCGCCTATCTTTCCGGCATCGATACAAGGCGCGTAGTGATGATCGCCTTTGCGGTTTCGGGCGGGCTCTCGGCCTTCGGCGGCGTGCTGTTGGCCGGCTATGCCTCCAAGGCGGCACAATCGATGGGCGATGCCTATCTGCTGCCGTCGATCGCCGCCGTGGTGCTCGGCGGCACCTCGATCCTCGGCGGGCGCGGCTCCTATCTCGGCACCGTCGCCGGGGTAATCCTGATCACCCTCTTGCAATCCATTCTCTCTGTCATGCAGATGCCGGAGGCGGGGCGGCAGATCATCTACGGCGTCGTTATCGTCGCCATGCTGCTGCTCTATGGCCGCGCGCCGGCAAGCCGCTGACCTGCATGACCGGGAAAGACGTGGCATATAAGCCGGCGAGCACTGTTCGAACGATGCCTGCCATCGTGGTGATGGGCGTTGCCGGCTGCGGCAAGTCGGTCATCGGCGAAGCGCTTGCAGCAGCATTAGGCGCCCTCTTTATCGAAGGCGACAGGCTGCATCCGCCCGAAAACGTCGCGCGCATGGCGAGCGGGCAGCCACTTACCGACGCGCTGCGCGAGGGCTGGCTCGACGCGATCGGCCAGCGCATGGCAGCATCGGTCGCAAGCGGGCAAGGTGTGGTCGCCGCCTGCTCGGCGCTGAAGCGCAGCTATCGCGATCGCCTGCGCGGCTTTTGCCCGGATATCGTTTTCGTCTATTTGGAGATCGACCCGGCAACGGCAAAACAGCGCGTCGGCAATCGCAAGGGTCATTTCATGCCGGCAAGCCTGGTCGACAGCCAGTTCGCCACGCTCGAGGCGCCAGCGGCGGACGAGGCGGCGATAACCTTGGATGGCACGCGTCCGACCGCCGACACTGTCGCGACGGCCTTGAGCCTGCTCGCGCGCTAAAGCGGTTCATCGTTTCATCGAAACGCCGAACCGCTCTATCTGTTGTTTTTGCGCAATTCCCTAGGGAAAGCGCTACGCGCTTTTCCCGGGAAAACCGTTTCTCACTTTTCCTGGAATTGCTCTAGATCTGCGACGTCAGCTCGACCGGGAAATCGTCATTGTCGGCGTCGCGCATGGCCGCGAGGCTGCGGTTGTCGAGCACCTCGGCGATTGCCTGACGGACCTCCAGCATCATGTGCCGGACCTGGCAGGTCGCCTCGTCGCAATCCTCACAGCGCTGGTATTGCGTGCGGCTGGCGCAAGGGATCGGCGCCAGCGGCCCATCGAGGACGCGCACGACATGGCCGATCTTGATCTCGGAGGCCGGCCGGGCGAGGCGATAGCCGCCTTCCTTGCCCTTGCGGCTCTGGACGAAGCCGGCGTTGCGCAACTCGCCCAGGATGGCATCCAGAAATTTCTTGGGGATGTTGTTGGCGACCGCAATGTCGTTGACGAATGCGAGCTGGCCGACCGGCAGGCCTGACAGATGCACGAGGGCCTTGAGGCCGTATTTGCCTTTTTTGGTAAGCATGCCCGAGTCAACCCATAAAGCCCCAACCACCCGCATCTGGCGGCTGTTTGTGTGCAAATAATGACGGTTTGGCCGCGCGATGCCGTTCGCGCAGACAGGCCGTCCGACGACATATTGCGCGCAAACGCGTTGATTCTTCGTAACGTTTTGGCGGGCGGGCGGTCGGAACGGGCGGAAGCTGCAATTTCGGCGGGCAAATGAAGAAAGCCGGCAAACGCCGGCTTTCAATCAGTTCGCGAGGTTGGCGACGTCAGCGACTGCCGTAAGTCTGGTCGAGCAGGCCGCCCGCTGCAAAATGCTCGGCCTGGACCTTGGCCCAGCCGCCGAAGACGTCCTCCACCGTCAGCAGGCGGACATCGGGAAACTCAGCCTTGTATTTGGCGGCGACCGCCGGGTCGCGGGCCCGCAGGCCGTTGCGGGCGGCGATGTCCTGGCCCTCCGGCGTATAGAGGAAGTCGAGATAGGTCTTGGCGAGATCGCGTGTGCCATGCTCGTCGGCGACCGTGTCGACGATCGCCACCGGAAATTCCGCCAACAGACTGACCGAAGGCGTCACCTGCTCGAATTTGTCGTCGCCATATTCCTTGCGGACGCCGCGCGTTTCCGACTCGAAGGTGATCAGCACGTCGCCGATCTCGCGCTGCACGAAAGTGGTGGTCGCAGCGCGTCCGCCGCTGTCGAAGACCGGCACGTTGTTAAACAGCTTTGTCACAAACTCCTTCACCTTGGCATCGTCGCCCTTGAAGGCTTCCTTGGCGTAGGCGGTGGCCGCGAGGTAGGTGTAGCGCGCATTGCCCGATGTTTTCGGATTGGGGAAGATCACCTGGACGTCGTCGCGCACGAGATCGTTCCAATCCTTGATGTGCTTCGGATTGCCGGCGCGCACCAGGAAGGACGGCAGCGAATAGAAGGGCGAGGCGTTGTCCGGAAAGTCCTTCTGCCAGTCGGCGGAGATGAGGCCCTTCTTGACCAGGAAGTCGATGTCGATGACCTGGTTGAACGTGACCACGTCGGCGCCGAGGCCTTCGGCAATGGCGCGTGCCTGCGCAGACGTCCCGGCATGCGACTGATCGATGGTGACGCCTGGGTGCGCGGCGACGAACGCCTTGTTGACCTGTGCAAACAGTTCGCGGCCGACATCGTAAGAAGCGTTCAGCAATTTGTCGGCCGACCAGGCTTGGGAGGATGCGAGGAACAGGCCGGCCAACGTGGCGACGCCAAGCAAAAATCGCTTCATAAAAACAGGGCTCCTTGAAACACCGTACATCGAATGGAATGCCGAAGAATAGTCGGGCAGTGCTCGACGCGACGAGGCATGCCGGTCGGATCTATGGCCTGGCTGCGAGAAAAGTATTGCTGAAATGGCCCATTACTGGAATTTTCTTCCAAGCGGCCGCATTTCGACGCGTTCTGCCGCCCCCGGTCGTTTCCACACTTCTCTGGTCAGGCTGCGAAATAGATACACATTGTGTATGCGAATGTGCTACAGGTAGGAGAGAGGAGCCCTCATGACAAAGACTACACCAGAGACCCATGCCAAGCCTGTCAATCTCCGCATCCGAGAGGATGTGCGTGTTCTGATTGATCGCGCCGCGAAAATGCGCGGGAAAACCCGTTCCGAGTTTATGATCGATGCCGCCTACCGCGCGGCCGAAGACACGCTGCTCGACCAAGCGCTGATCAAGGTCGATCCCGAGAGTTACCAGCATTACCTCGGCATTCTTGATGCGCCACCGAGTGGTGAAGGTTTTGCACGCCTGATGAATGCGCCCAAGCCCTGGCAGGACTGATGCTTTCGGCGCCCACGCCCCTTGCCGACAGCCACGATCTCGAACTTTTCCAATGCGGGACCGAGAACCTGGATCAATGGCTTCGTCGCAGGGCGCGGATCAACCAGATCAGCGGCGCCTCGCGTGCGTATGTCGTGACGGAAGGCGTGCGCGTTGTCAGCTACTACTGTCTCTCCTCGGGTGGGCTTGATCTTGCGGAAGCTCCAGGCGCCATTCGCCGCAATATGCCAGACCCTGTTCCGATGGTCGTACTCGGGCGTCTCGCCGTGGACGCAAGCTGGCAAGGGAAGGGACTAGGCTCAGCGCTGTTGCAAGACGCCGTTCTGCGCACCGGTCACGCCGCGACGATCCTCGGGATTCGCGGCATTTTTGTTCATGCCATATCGGCTGAAGCGAAAGCTTTCTATGAGCACTACGGCTTTTCGGCTTCCCCGAAGAATCCGATGACCCTGGTGCTTTCGCTAAAGGCGCGTTGAAGGCAATGTCGCTCTGCATGAAAGCGCGACCGCAGTACGGATCCACAATTGCCTTGTAGCTAAGCAGCCGGAAAAAGCTTCCAGCGCCGCGGCCGAAAAGCCACTCGACTTTTCTGCGCCGCCGGATGGTCGACGGGCAATTCGATCTCGACCCGCTGTCGTTCGCCGCCGATTTCGAGCTCGACCCGCCTGGTGCCGGCGACGCGGCGGCTGGCGGCGACCGTGCCGGCGATGCAGCCGTTGCATTCTTCCACAAGATCGACGTCGTGTGGGCGGAAGAACAGCGTCGCTTCGCCTTGCGGTGCGTGTGGCGCGGAAAGCCCGATCGGCCGGTCGGCGATCCAGACCTGGCCGTCCTCGACCTTGACCGGAAGCGAGCTCGATTCGCCGATGAAGCCGTAGACGAAGGGCGAGTTCGGCGTGTCGTAGATTTCGTCGGCGGTGCCGACCTGCTCGATGCGGCCCTGGCTCATCACCACGACGCGGTCGGCAAGCTCCAGCGCCTCTTCCTGGTCATGGGTGACGAAGACCGTGGTATGGCCGGTGGCGTCGTGGATGTCACGCAGCCAGCGGCGCAGCTCGCGGCGCACCTGCGCGTCGAGCGCGCCGAACGGCTCGTCGAGCAAAAGCACGGCTGGCTCGATCGCCATGGCGCGGGCTAGCGCCACGCGCTGGCGCTGGCCGCCCGAAAGTTGCGCCGGATAGCGTTTTTCCAGACCGGAAAGCTGAACGAGGTTGAGGAGTTCCGAGGCGCGGCGGCGGATTTCCTTCGCCGACGGGCGTGACGGCCCGTGCCGGACCTTGAGTCCGAAGCCGATATTGTCGGCGACCGTCATATGGCGAAACAGCGCGTAGTGCTGGAAGACGAAGCCGACATTGCGCTCCTGGATCGACTTTTGCGAAGCATCCTCTTCGCCGAAGAAGATCTTTCCGCGGGTCGGCCGCTCCAACCCGGCAATCAGCCTGAGCAGCGTCGTCTTGCCGGAACCGGATGGCCCCAGCAACGCGATCAACTCACCGGACCTGATGTCAAGCGAAACGTCGTGGAGGGCCGGAAACCGCTCAAACTCCTTGCGCACGTTGGCAACGCGAACTTCCATGCAAATCCCTTTTGTGGTTGATGCATGTCGTTATCCCAAAACCGGTTCCCACTTTTGGGCGACATGCATTTTGTCAGTGTCCGCGCGTCGCGGCGATCTCGGCGCCGTAGCGCATCTCGAGAAGTGTTTTCAAGACCAGCGTGACGAGCGCCAGGCCGGCAAGCAGCGAAGCGACGGCAAAGGCGGCGGCGGCATTGTACTCGTTATAAAGGATTTCGACATGCAGTGGCATGGTGTTCGTCAGCCCGCGTATGTGGCCCGACACCACCGAGACCGCGCCGAACTCGCCCATCGCGCGGGCATTGCACAACAGCACGCCGTAGAGCAATCCCCATTTGACGTTGGGCAACGTCACGTACCAGAACGCCTGCCAGCCATTGGCCCCGAGCGACAGGGCTGCCTCCTCGTCGCCATTGCCCTGTTCCTGCATCAGCGGGATCAATTCGCGGGCGACGAAGGGGAAGGTGACGAAGATCGTGGCCAGCACGATGCCCGGCACGGCAAACAGGATGACAATGCCATGCGCCTTGAGCCAGGCGCCGAGCAGGCCTTGCGCCCCGAACAGAAGCACATAGACCAGGCCGGAAATGACCGGCGAGACCGAAAACGGCAGGTCGATTAGTGTGGTCAGAAACGCCTTGCCCTTGAACTCGAACTTGGCGATCGCCCAGGCGGCGGAAATACCGAAGACGATGTTGAGCGGCACCGAGATCGCCGCGACCAGAAGCGTCAGGCGGATCGCCGAGCGCGTGTCCGGTTCGCCCAGCGCCTGTGTGTAAGCCTCGATACCTTTGGCGAAAGCTTCCTTGAAGACGATGATCAGCGGCAGGAGCAGGAAAATGCCGAGGAAGGCAAAGGTCACGATCATCAGCACGGTTCTCGCCGTGGGGCTTTCAGTCACCGCCGGCGACTGGCTCTCGTGGTGCAGCGCGTAGGATTTGATCTCCGGGTCAGCCATAGCGCTTGCGGCTCCAGGTCTGCACCAGGTTGATGACCAGCAGCATGACGAAGGACAGCGCCAGCATGATCGCCGCGATCGCGGTCGCCGCCGCGTAATTATATTCCTCCAGCCGGATGACGATCAGAAGTGGTGCGATCTCGGATTTGAAGGGCAGGTTGCCGGCGATAAAGATGACGGAACCGTACTCGCCGACACCGCGCGCGAAGGCCAGCGCGAAACCGGTGACGATGGCAGGCGCCAGTCCGGGTAGCAGAACGCGGCTGATGATCTGGAAGCGATTGGCGCCGAGCGTGGCGGCCACTTCCTCTACCTCCTTGTCGATCTCCTCCATGATCGGCTGCACGGTGCGTACGACGAAGGGCAGGCCGATGAAGACCAGCGCGATGACGATGCCGAGCGGCGTGTAGGCGACCTTGATGCCGAGCGGCGTCAGCAGGCTTCCGATCCAGCCGTTCGGTGCGTAAAGCGTTGTCAGCGCGATGCCGGCGACCGCCGTCGGCAGCGCGAAGGGCAGGTCGACCATGGCATCGACGATGCGGCGGCCGGGAAAGCTGTAGCGCACCAGCACCCAGGCCACGATCGTGCCGAAGACGACGTTGACGGCGGCGGCAATGAAGGCGGTGCCGAAGCTTATTTCAAGCGCGTTGATGGTGCGGCGATCGGTGACGATCGCCCAGAAGTCGGTCCAGCCGAGCGCCGCCGAGCGCCAGATCAGCCCGGACAGGGGAATGAGGATGATGAGGGTGAGGTAGGCAAGCGAGAAGCCGAGCGTCAATCCGAAACCCGGAATGACGCTCGGCTGCCTGAATCGCCACCCCGCCTTGGCGGGTGCTGTGGTCATGTCGTCCTGATCTAAATGCTACTGGGCCGGCTTGTAGATCTGGTCGAATATACCACCATCGCCGAAATGATAAGGCTGTGCCTTCTTCCAGCCGCCAAAAAGCGGGTCGTCGATGGTGATCAGCTTGATCTCAGGCAGCTTGGCCAGGTCCTCCGCCGGTACCAGGTCGGGCTTCGAAGGGCGATAATGGTTCTTGGCGATGATCGTCTGGCCTTCCTTGGAATAGAGATAGCTCAGATAGGCTTCGGCAACTTTCCGCGTGCCTTTGGCGTCGACATTGGCGTCGACCACGGCGACCGGCGGCTCGGCCAGGATCGAGGTCGGCGGGTAGACGATATCGAAATTGTCGGCGCCGAACTCGGCGAGCGCCAGATAGGCCTCGTTTTCCCAGGCGAGCAGCACGTCGCCCAGCCCTTTTTGCGCGAATGTCACGGTGGCGCCGCGCGCACCCGTGTCGAGAACCGGGACATGCGCGTAGAGATTGCCGACGAATTCCTTGGTCTTGGCCTCGTCGCCGCCATCCTTGGCGCTGGCGTAGGCCCAGGCGGCGAGATAGTTCCAGCGCGCGCCACCGGAGGTCTTGGGATTCGGCGTGATCACCTGGACGTCGTCCTTGACCAGATCGCCCCAGTCATGGATGCCCTTGGGGTTTCCCTTGCGGACGAGGAAGATGATGGTCGAGGTGTAGGGCGCCGAATTGTTTTCGAATTTCGTCCGCCAGTCGGGATTGATCCTCTTCGCTTTCGAGACAATGGCGTTGATATCGCCTTCGAGCGCCAGCGTCACCACGTCGGCATCGAGCCCGTCGATCACGGCGCGCGCCTGCGCGCCGGATCCGCCATGCGACTGCTGGACGGTGACCGTCTCGCCTGTCTCGGCCTTCCAGTGGGCAATGAAGGCCTCGTCGAATTGCTTGTAGAGCTCTCGCGTCGGATCATAGGACACGTTGAGAATGGTGGTGTCGGCAAACGCGAAACCGAGCGTGCCGAACTGGACAGACGTGGCGACCAGTGCGCCGAGCAGTTTCCTGAAATGAGGTTTGGTCATTTCCGCCTCCGTTGAACTCGCGCCAAATCTACCGAATTGATAGAATTTAGATGCATTCAATGTTGCCTTTTTTGGCCTATTGAAGCAATTTTTCGCCTACTTTCGGCGATGCGAGAAACTATTTTCCCCGCATGGACCATGATCGCGCTCCCGACGCGATTATCTAGAGACGGCTAGCTCTTCGGCAATGGCTGCGTCGCGTCCGAAGGTTTCGGCCGGCTATTCGGCGGTAACGGGAAAGTTGAAGCGCTCTCTTGGAAACGGCTCGTTTTCCAGCGTGAAGTGCCACCATTCGCGGGCGTAATTCTTGAAGCCGCCGGCGCGCATCGCCTCGACAAGTTTTTTGCGGTTTGCCGCCGCTTCACTGGCGAGCGGCCTATGAGCCGTTTCGCTCGCCGGATCGAAACAGTCGAAACCGGTGCCGAAGTCGAGCGTGTCGGCATTCGTCGCGCCGCAGGCCGGTTTCGGAGCGCTCTTGCGGTCGGCTCGCGCGATCGCGACATCAACCGTCGATCCGCGCGAATGGGTGGACAGTTCGCCGATATAACCCTTGGCGATGAGATCCTTGCGCTTGACCTTTGGGTACCATTGCGGGTCCGGTGGTCCGCCCGTTTTTGTCCATTCACCCATGTCGGAGACAGCCCGCGCAGGGCGATAGCAGTCGAACACGACCAACGTCAGCCCTTCGGCAGCAATCGCTTTCTGCACTCCCGAAAGCGCTTGCGCCGCTTGCCTGGTGAGGACACATGCCGGCGCATCGTAGCCGCTTACCTTGCGATGCAGGAAATTTTCGAGGCCGGCATAGCGGATATCCTGCCGGATACTGGGATCGATGTCGGCCAGCCGAACAAAGCCGGCGGGGAGGGTGTCAGCAGAGGCCGAGGAAATACCGGCGGCCGAAAGCAAGACGTAAAACCCAATCCCCTGAATCACCTGCCAGAATCTATTCAAGGGAAACTTTCACTCGACGAAAACCTTCACACTGGCCGCGCGTCCCGCCGCGTCGATCACGGTCAGGGTCGAATAGCCGGCGCCGTCCGGCTGCCAGGTCGCGGTGCGCCGCCTGTCAATGCCGACCAGCGGCTTGCCGTTGGCCAGCCAGCGGAATGGTGCGCGGCCGCCCTGCAGCTTGAGCACCAGCGGCGAGGCATCGGCCGAGGAAGTGCCGAGATCGACGCGGGCGCCGTCGGGCGGAAAGATGATGGTTGGCGCAGGTTCGGTCGGCGTCGCCTGCACCAGCCCATCGGTGCCGGCGCCGAAGCGCGTCAGCGTCACCGGTAGCTCCTCGCGCTTTGGCCGCCGGACACCGGCCGGCTGGCTTGGCAGCGGCACTGCGGCCAAACCGGAACGGACAAAGCCTTCGAACAGGATGGGCGCGGCCGAGACGTAGCCGGACAGGCCAGGCACCGCGCCGGCATCCGGGCGGCCGACCCAGACGCCGAGCACGTAGCGGCCGTCGAAGCCGACCGACCAGGCGTCGCGATAGCCGTAGGAGGTGCCGGTCTTGTAGGCGATGCCGCGTTGGGCGGCACCCTGGGGCGGCTTGACGCCTGACAGGATGTCGGTGATCTGCCAATTCGCCTGCCCGTCGAGGATGGTGGTGGTCGAGCGTTCGGCGTTCGCCGGCTCGGTGCCGTCATGCAGCGTGTGTGCCTTGCCGCCATTGGCAAGGCCGGCATACAGTTGAACCAGGTCGCGCAGGGTCACCCCGACGCCGCCGAGGCCGATCGCCAGGCCGGGCGCTTCGTTGATGGGCAAGATAGGGGTCACATCGGCCTGGCGAAAGCGCGCCATCAGCCGGGCCGGGCCAACCGCGTCGAGCACGCGGATCGCCGGGACGTTGAGCGACAATTGCAGCGCCTGCCTGATGCTGACATCGCCCTGATAGCCCATGTCGAAGTTTTTCGGCCGATACCCGGAGAAATCGGCGGGGCTGTCCTCGATCAGCGTCTCCTGCGCCACCAGGCCTTGTTCGAAGGCGAGGCCGTAGATGAACGGCTTCAGCGTCGAGCCAGGCGAGCGAACGACCTTGGTCATGTCGATCCAGCCCGAACGGCTGGCATCGAAGAAATCGGCAGAGCCGACCTCACCAAGGATATCGCCGGTACGGGCATCGGCCAGTACCATGGCCACCGAGAGGCGAGGGCCGAGCCTGGCGGCGGCGTCCTTGGCCACCTGCTCCAGCCCTTCCTGGACACTCTTGCGGATCGTCAGTTGCAGCTTCTGGCCGGGGATGGCCTTGGACAGCATTGCATAGGCCGCATGGGCGGCGAGTGCCGGCAAGGTGCGCCGCAGCCCCGACACATCGTCGAGCGCCGCTCGCGCGGCCTCGCGTTCGCCGAGCAGGCCTGCCGAGACCATGCGGGTCAGCACGCGGTCGCGGGCCGCATGGGCGACGTCGAGGTTGCGGTCAGGGCGCCGCTTTTCCGGCAATTGCGGCAAAGCGACGAGCAGGGCCGCCTCCGAGACCGTCAGCCGTTTCGGCTCCTTGCCGAAATAGGCAAGCGAAGCGGCGCGCACACCTTCGAGATTGCCGCCATAGGGCGCCAGCGTCAGATAGCGTTCGAGGATCTCGCGCTTGGAAAGCCGCCGTTCGATCTGGACGGCGCGCAGCATCTGCTTGATCTTCGAGCCGAGGCTGCGGCTGTCGCGCGGTTCGATCAGCCGGGCGAGCTGCATCGATAGCGTCGAACCGCCGGAGACGATATGGCCGCTGGTCGCGAACTGGCCGGCGGCACGCGCCAGTGCCAGCACGTCGACGCCTTGATGATCCCAGAAGCGCTTGTCCTCATAAGTGACCAGCATGTCGACGAACTGCTTGTCGACCTGGTCCAGGCTGGTAGCGAGCCGCCAATAGCCATCCGGCGTAGCGGAGGCGCGCAGCAGCTGGCCGTCTCGGTCATGCACCTCGGTCGAGACCGTCAGCGCAGCTGGCAGCGGCGGCGGAAAAGCGCGGTCGAGCTGCCAGAGGGCGGCGGCGGTGATTGCAGCGAGACCGGCGAAGGAAATGCCCGTGATGGCCGCTCGGCGCAGGAATTTTCTGGAGAGCATGGCGCCGCCCCTCATCCGCCTGCCGGCACCTTCTCCCCGTGAAGGACGGGGAGAAGGGGCTTGTCCGCAACGCTGGCGACCCCCTCTCCCCGTCCTTCACGGGGAGAGGGTAAGGGTGAGGGGCGGCGCCGCATCACGTCGTTAGCTACAACCAACCAGTTTGCGTCCCTCTCCATCGTTACGGCGCCTTGACCTCCATCATGCCGGTGGCGGTGCGGGCCGAATATTGCGGCCGGTACATGTCCTCGATCGTTGCTGCCGGGTGGGCGTAGGTGCCCGGCGTCACTGCGCGCACGACGTAGGCGAGCGTGATATTGCGGTCGCCGTCGCCGTCGTTCGGATTGAACGCCGCGACGAAACGGTCGTCGCGGAATTCGAGATGGGCGGCATCGGTCTGCGCCAGCCAGGAGAAGTTCGTCAATTGGGCGCTGGAGACCAGGCCCGGATTGTCGATCTCGAAGCCGGCCGGCAACAGGTCGGTGATCAGCAGCCGCGAAGGCCAAGTGTTCTGCTCGTAAACCTTGAGCACGACGACATAGCGTTCGTTCTGCTTGACCTCCGTCACGTTGGCCCCTGTGCCGTCGAGCTTGTAGTAGGTACGGCCGATGGTAAAGCCGTTGCCGCCGGCCGGCAGAGGCTGGATCGGCGAGGCCACAGTGGTGACGACCGCCTGCAGCGGATTTCTGCCGGTATTAACGATGGTCAGCGGACTGTCGGCCAGGTCGCTGCCGGCGATCTGGTCCGAATAACCGCCGGCGTGCGGTGCGCCGTTGACGGTCAGCGCGATCGAATCATTGCCGGCCTTCAGCGCGCGGGCCGCCAGCAGCATCCAGGACTCGTCCTGCGTGCTGGTCCACCTGGCGTCGGCGCGTTCCCTGGTCACCAGTTGGATCAGCGCCGGCACAATGGTCGGCACCGGCTTGCTTTCCGCGGCAAGCGCCAGGATCGCCGCGCCGTCACGCAGTGGCGAGCCATAGTCGGACCGGTAATAGTCATATTCGGGCGTCGACTTGGCCAGTTGCAGCGCGGCCTGGAAGGTTGCCTCCGAGCGCTGCGTGTCACCGTAGAGCGCGAGAGACGCCGCCAATTGGGCGACGGCCATCGGGCTGGTAAAGGCTTCGAGCTGGGTGTCGGCATAATAACGCAGATCGCCGACCGAAGCCTTCTTGTTGCGGGCAAGCACATAGAGCGCATAGGCGATCTCGCTGCCGCGATCCTGGACGTCCTGATCGTAGCCGATCGCGTTCTGCAGATTACTCAGCGCCTGGTTCATTGCCAGGGCCGGTACGTCGTACTTCTGCTCGCGCGCCCGGGTCAGGAAATCGGTGACATAGGCGTCGAGCCACAGATCGCCGGAACCCGGACCCCATAGGCCGAAGCTGCCGGCCGAGGCCTGGTAGCTCAGCACCTTGTAGATGGCGTCCTGGACGCGGCCATGCAGATCGGGGTCGCTGGCCATGCCGATACCGGAAGCCATCTCGTTGACGTAGAGAAGCGGCATGGCGCGGCTGGTGGTCTGTTCGGCGCAACCATAAGGATAGCGGTCGAGCGTCATCAGCAGTGACGGCACATCGAAGGCAGCCGCCTGCGAAACGCCGACGCTGACCGAAGCGCCATCGAGCAGGCTTGCCGCCAGCAGTTCCTTGTCGACGCGCAGCGCGCCGCCATTGCCCTTGAGGTCGACGACCATGCGGGTGGTCACCGGCAGTTGCGCCGGGCGCACCGGCACATAGAGCGTCTGCTCGACGGCGGTGCCGTCGGCATGCGCAAGCTTGACGGTGATTGAGGCGTTGCCCGCGGTCTGCGCAATCAACGGCACGGTCAGTGTCTGCCGCTTGCCTTTGGCCAGCGTCAGCTTTTCAGGCAAGGCGGCACTGCCGGTAGACAGGTCGCCCGTCGTGTCGATGGTCAGCTTGTAGTCGCCAGCGGGGCCGTCGGTGTCGGCGACGTCGAGCCGCATGACGGCGGAATCGCCGGGCGCCAGGAAGCGCGGCAGGCCGGCGGTGATCACCACCGGATCGCGCACGATGACATCGGACTGGGCATGGCCGACCGCCTCCTTGGTCCAGGCGACGGCCATGACGCGCACGGTGCCGTTGAACTGCGGAATGTCGAAGTCGATCCGCGCCTTGCCGTCGGCATCGAGCTGAACCGGGCCGGAGAAGAAGGCGACCAGCTTTTCGGTCGGCGGACTGCCTTGGGACTGCATGTTGGCGCCGTCGCCGCCGGTGCGCAGCTTGCCGGTCGTGCCCAGCGAGCCGTCGATCAGCCGGCCATAGATGTCGCGAACCTCAAGACCGAGCATGCGCTGCCCGAAGAACCAGTTCTCCGGATCCGGTACCTTGTAGTTGGTCAGGTTGAGGATGCCGACGTCGACGGCCGCGACCATGACATAGGCGTTGGTGCCGGGCTGCACGCCGGCGACGGCGACCGGGATCGACAGCTGCTGGCGCGGCATGGTCTTGTCCGGCGGCGCCAAGGTGACGGCAAGCTTACGCGAGCCGGGATCGAGCTTCAGCCATTTGACGCCGATGGCGCGGGCCGGCATGCGTGTCTCTTGCGCATCGCCCGGCCTGAACAGCGTTGCCGTGACGTAGGCGCCGGCGCCCCAGTCGTCGCCGACCGGGATGTCGACGGTGCTGCCGCCTGCCGGCACGCTGGCGGTTACGGTCTTCAGGAGCTTGTCGGCGCCGATGGTGACGAGCAGCTCGCCGGCAAAGTGCGGCGACACTTTGAGCTTGGCCACTTCACCCGCCGCATAGGTATCCTTGTCGAGGGCGATCTCGAGCCCGTCGGGCGTTTCGGTGGTGGTGGAACTGACATACCAGCCGGCGTCGAACTCGTAGCTGGTGGCCGGGCCTTCCGGATCGGCTGTCTCGATCTCGAGCCGGTAGCGGCCCCAGTCGACCGGCAGCGACATGGTAGCCTCGCCATCGGCGCTCAGGTCGACCTGGCCGTTGGCCACCGCCTTGGTGAAGGTGACCGGCTCATAGTTCCAGGAGTTGCTCGAGCGGTACCACTGGTAGCTGCGCTCGACCTTGACCAGCGACCACTGCGCGCCCTTCAGCGCCTCACGCTTGCCGTCTGGGTCGACGGCGATCAGGCTGAACTTGGCCGTGCCGCCCTGCGGCACCTCGTCGTCGTCGAAATCCGGGCGGATGCCGATCATGTGGCCCTGCGGGCGGATGCCGATGTTCAGCGAGCGCTCGATCGCACGGCCGCCGGTTTCGCGCATCCTGACCGTGACCTTTGCATCGACCAGCTTGGTGGTCGACGGCAATTGATCGACGGAAACCGGGAAGGTCGCCTTGCCGTCCTCGCCGACCACCGGCAGGCCGGTGAAGGGCGTCACCGTCGGTTCTGCCGACTGTTCGTCAGCCAGACCGAAGGAATAGCCCTTGAAGCGGTCCCAGTCGCGGCCGGTCGACAGCGTCAATTCGCCTTCGAGCGCCAGGCCCGCGGCCGGCGCGCCATAGAGAAAGCGGCCGTCGACGGTAATGTTGGCGGTCTCGCCCTGGGCGATCTCCTGCTTGTCGGAGGACAGGTCGAACTCGATGCGATCCGGTACGAAGTCCTCGACCAGGAACATCTGGCTGGCGACCGCCGCCTGCTTGGGATCGGTATGGATCGCCACCGTCCAGGTGCCGCGCATGGCGTTGGGTTCCAGCGGCAGGTCGACCGCGTGACCGCCGGCCGATGCGCCGTCGCTGACGATGCGGCGGTCCTCGACGCCGTCGGGCCGCGAGAAGATGAAGGTCAGCGGCAGGTTCTCGACCGCCTTGGCGGCACTGTCGCGGGCAAGAGCCGCGACATGGACGTCCTCGCCGGCGCGGTAGATGCCGCGCTCGGTCCAGGCATAGACGTCGAGCGCGCCAGGCGCCGGCCGTCCGGCGACGCCACGGTCGGACAGGTCGAAGCCGGCGCGGCCCATATCGAGGAAGACGAAATCGTCGCCGCCCTGTTTGGCCATCAGCACGGCCGGCGCCATGCCGCTGTCGCCGCGCGTCAGGCCGGGATTAAACACCGCCCGCCCTTCCGCGTCGGTAGTCGCGGTGCCAAGGACTTCGTTGTTCCTGGCCAGCAGCGTCAGCTCGGCGCCGGCAATCGGCTTGGCGGTTGCGAGCGAACGCGCAAAGACGTTCAGCCCATCCTGTCCGGTATAGGTCGACAGGCCGATATCGGAGACGACGAACCACTGCGTGGCGTGCGAATCATAGTCGTCGCTGCGATCGTTGACGGCTTGTGCGGTCAGCACATAGACGCCGGGCTTGCGCTTCGGCAACGCCTCGTCGATGGGGAAGGAGGTGGTGACTTCCTTGTTGAGGTCGTTGGCGATTTCGAGCTGGCCTTGCCAGACCGGCTCGCCCATCTGTTCGGAGATGTTCGAAATGTCGTAGCCGTCAAGTTGGCGCAGGAACTGATATCCCGACAGAAGCTGGGCCAGCGAGCGGTCGCCGATGCGGAAGAGCTTCATTTCGGCGGCATTCATGTTGACGGTGACGACCGGTATGCCGCGGCGTGCGCCGGCGGGCAGCACGAAGCTGTCGCCGGTGAAGCGAGCCGAAGGCGCGCGGTCCTGCACATAGATCGACAAAACCACCGGTGCCGCGGTGACCTCGCCAATGGCGGCCGGCAGGCCGGCGCGGAAGGTCACGTCATAATGTTGGCCGTGCTCGAGCCCTTCGACGCAGATCTGCTTGTCCTTGGCTTCGACGCCCTTGGGAGCGGCGTTGTCGACGGTAACGAATTGCGAGTAGTCGACGCCGGTCTTGACCAGCTCCTCGGAGAACTGCGCGCAGATGCGTGGCGCGCTGGTGTCGGCATCGACGGTATGATCGATGACGCGGAAGCCCTTGCGGGCCTTGAGATCCTGATAGGCGGCCCTGACTGCCGGCGAATTGACCAAAGCGAGGCTCGCCTCGTAGGCCTGCAGGGCCGGCCTGTAGAGATCGCGGCGATCAAGGCCGTCCCCGAGCAGCGCCAGCACGTCGGCGCGCGTCTTGGTGGTACGCAGCAATTTGTAGGCGTTGAAGGCGGCGGAAGTGGCGTTCGCCGGCAGCGTCGATGGCTCCGAACTGTTGGCGGTCGGATGGACGGCAAGCGTTTCGCGCGCCAGCTCGAGCCAGAGCTGGCCATCATCAGGTAACACCGAAACCGCCGCCTCGTATTTGTGCATGGCCGAGCGATGATCGCCCGTCAGCGCCGACTGTTCGGCGGCCGCCCTCAGCGCCGTCAGCCCCTCGGTCGGCTTGGTGTAGGTCGGGCCAGTGAGCTTGTTGCGGTATTGCTGGGCCTGGTCGGCCATCCAGTTGGGGAAGAAGGCGAGCTCGGGTGGCGCGCCGATGTCGGGATCGCCATCGATGTTGACGACCTTGCCGGCGACGGCGCCGCCGAAGGGTTTCAATGAATTGTAATCGGATTTAAGGAAGCACCATTTGGCCTTGAGGTTGTAGGTGAAGGCGCGGCAGGCCGGGTCGCCGAGGCAGGTGGTCTTGCACTGGTCGAGGCTGACATTCTGGTCGGATCTGAGATCGAAACCAAAATAGTCGGAATTGTCCGATGTCATCACCCGCCGGGCTTCGGCCGCTTGCGCGACCCCGCTCCAGGCGAAAAACAGAAGGAAAAGAATCGATAGACCACGAGCCGCGCGCATTGCCATAAACCCCTCCAGACAGTGCTTACGTCCAGAAATGTTCAAGCTTCAATCGCGCTTGTCAACATCAGGACGCGGCAGGATCCGCCTGCCAACGGTTTGCTTTCCGGCCGGTGACCGGTAGTAGCTCCATAGGACAGGGGATCACGCTTTCTTGCGGCGACGCAGAAGGTGTGAGTTCCAAGCCCTGTCTATTTCAGCAATTGGATTGTGGCCCCTTTACGAGTGCTTCAGAACTTCATTCCAATTTTAGGTTTGCGAACTAGGCTAGGAGCGTAATGCCGGCGTATGAAAGGCAGATGTCGGGAGGAACCGCGCCACGGCGCGCGCTTTCGCGCGCCCTGCTTTTCGCATTGTTGTGCTCGACGGCACTTGTTGCCGAAACCGGAAGCGCTGCCGCCTTCGAGATTTTCGGCATCAAACTGTGGGGATCCAAAGACGAAGATGCCGACATCGTCGACCCGCTGCGCTATGCGGTGACGATCGAGGCGCCGGACGCCGACAAGGATCTCGCCGAGAAGCTCGAAAACGCCTCGGCGCTGAAAGCCGACGAGGAACACCCGGTATCAGGTTCGCTGGGTCTTTTGGCCAAGGCGCGCAGCGACCGTGAGCAACTTGTTGCCGCGCTCTACGCGGACGCCCGCTACGAGGGTGTCGTCACCATCACGATTCAGGGCAAGCCGCTCGACGATCTGCCGCCCGATGCCGAGTTTTCCGGCCCGCAGCCGATTCCGGTGGTGATAAGCATAGCAGCCGGGCCGAAATTCACGCTTGGCAACATCAGGCTGAAAGGCGATGCAGCGGGGCTGGCAAGTGCCGATTTCGGTCTGATCGCCGGCGGTGACGCCAGTTCGGGCGCCGTGCTCAAAGCCGAGGCGGCGATCGTGCGGGCACTCAAGCAAGAAGGCAGGCCGCTGGCCAAGGTGACGGGCCGCGAGATCGTCGCCGAGCACGCCGGTTCGACGCTCGACGTGACGCTTACCGTCGCGGCCGGCCCGGTCGCCGGCTATGGCGACACCACTGTCGAGGGCGCAGAAAAGGTCGACCGCGACTTCACCGAATATATGACCGGCCTGAAGCGCGGCCGCCAATATTCGCCCGATGAGATCGACGATGCACGCGACCGGCTGCTCGGGCTCGAGGTCTTCAACAGCGTGACGGTGAAGGAAGCCGACGCCCTCGACGCCGAGGGCAACATCCCGATCGGTGTCCAGGTAAGCGAACGCAAGCCGCGCTATTTCGGCATTGGCGGCAGCTTCTCAAATACCGAAGGGCTGGGCCTCGAAGGCTATTGGGGGCACCGCAATCTGTTTGGCCGCGCCGAAAAGCTGCGCATCGACGGCAAGATCAGCGGCATCGGCAGCAACGACTTGACCCAGCTCAATTACAATGCCGGCGTCATGTTCGAAAAGCCGGGCGTGGTAGGGCCGGCGTCGAAATTCATTGCCAGCGTCAATACCGTGCTGGAGCACCCCGACGCCTACGACCATTTCTCGGTCAAGGGCAGCACCGGCCTATCCTACGAACTCGACAAGAAGCAGACGGTTTCCGCGCAAGTCGCGCTTGATTATTCGAGAATCCACGACGCTTTCGGCAAGCACACGTATCTGATCGCCAGCATTCCACTGCAATATGTCTACGACAATCGCGACAACAAGCTCAATCCGACCCGGGGCTTCAGGGTGCTGGCCTATGCCGAGCCGAGCTACGACATTTTGAGCGGGGCTGCCTTTGTCAAGCTGAAGGGCGAGGGGTCGGCCTACCAGTCGCTCGATTCGGCCTCGAAATTCGTTTTCGCCGAACGTGTCGCCATCGGCTCGATCATCGGCGCCGGTCTTCAAGATGTTCCGGCCGACCGCCGCTTCTACTCCGGCGGCGGTGGCTCGGTGCGCGGCTATGCCTATCAAGGCATCGGCCCGAAGGACAGCAACGGCGAGCCGATCGGCGGGCTTTCCTTCTTCGAGACCTCGGTCGAGATGCGCATCGCGGTCACCGACAAGATCGGCCTCGTGCCGTTCGTCGATGCCGGCACGGTGTCGACCAGGCAGGTCCCCGATTTTTCGGACATGAAGGTCGGCGCGGGTGTAGGCTTGCGCTATCTGACGGCGTTCGGGCCGCTGCGCATCGACGCGGCAGTGCCGCTCAACCGCGGCCCCGACGATCCTCATTTCGGCATTTATGCCGGCATCGGCCAGGCATTCTGATGGCAATATTCAGGCGCATCCTCCGTATCCTTTTCTACACGCTGCTCATCATCGTGGCAGCGGCGGTGGGGGCGCTCGTCGTGCTGACCAAAACCGAGGGCGGCCGCGAAAACCTTGCCGGCATCATCTCGACTATGGCCTCGACCGGTGATCGCAAGGTCACTGTCGTCGGCATCGACGGCATCTGGTCGGGCGCGCTCAGGGTCGATCATGTCGTTCTGGAGGATCGCGAAGGCGCCTGGATGGTGGCGCGCAAGGTGGCTGTCGACTGGTCGCCGCTGGCACTTCTGTCGAAGAGCTTCAGCGCCGATCGCATTGGCGCCGAGCGTATCGAGTTGGCAAGGCTGCCGGTGGCCAGCACACAGCCGAGCCAAAGCGGAGCGACGACGCTGCCGGTTTCCATCGACGTCAAGCAGCTCGACCTTCCCGAAATCGCGCTCGGGCAGGCTCTGGCCGGCAGCGGGGTCGCCGAACTTACAGCCAAGGGAGCGCTCAAGGCGGATGCCTCGCCATTGGCGATCGAGACCAACCTCAACATCGTTCGCCACGACGGCAAGCAAGGCACGGTCGACGCCAAAGCCCATTTCGCGCCGGCCGACAACAAGCTCGACCTCGACCTTAAAGCATCCGAGCCGGCCGGCGGCATCATCGCCAACCTGCTCAACCTGCCGGGCGCGCCGCCGGTCAACATTGTCGTTTCCGGCACCGGACCGCTCGCCAACTGGAATGGCATCGGGACCTTCGTTGTCGACGGCCGGATCGTCACCCAGCTTACCGGTCGCCATCAGCTCACCGACAAGGGTCATTATGTCGAGGCCAATGGCGATGGCGAATTCGAGCGCTTCCTGCCCGAAACTCTGAAA
This sequence comes from Mesorhizobium sp. M1348, assembly GCF_040317925.1. NCBI lineage: Bacteria > Pseudomonadati > Pseudomonadota > Alphaproteobacteria > Hyphomicrobiales > Phyllobacteriaceae > Mesorhizobium > Mesorhizobium sp. M1348. The sequence goes on from NZ_JAMYLH010000006.1 coordinate 133,336, forward strand.
CCGCTGTTTGCCGGCAAGACCAGCTTCGACCTCGCCGGCACAGCGACCGCGGCCGGCGGCGTCGATGTCGAGCGCGCCAATATCGACAGCGGCGCCATGCACGCTACCGCCGCCGGCATTGTCGATCCGAACGGCGCCAGCGATCTTTCTGTGAAACTCGCGGCGAAAGGGCCGCCGATCGTGCTCAGCCTCGGCAGCGAGGCACAGCCGATAACCGTGGCGATCAAGGATGCCACGGCCCGCGCTTTCGGCGATGGCAAGGCGCCGATGGTGGACATCGGCGCGTCGCTGGTCTCGGTGGTGGCGGGCGGCACGCGGGTGGACGACCTGATCGGGCAAGTGCATTCCGATGGTTTCGACATCCAGAACCGTAGCGGGCCCGTCACCATCAAGCTGACGGCGGCCGGCCTGAACACCGACGTCGCGACTTTGGCGCCGCTGGTAACGGGCAGGGTCAGCGCCGGTCTCGCCGGCTCGGTCAGCAAGGAACAGATTGTCGTCGACGAAGGCACGCTACGCAGCGACGCGCTCAATGCGTCCGTAACGGCCACAGTGGCGCTTGCCGATCTGTCGATGACGCTCAAGATGAATGCCGACGCGGCTTCGACGGCGCTACCGCCGCAGATCAGCTCGGTTCTCGGCCAGCGGGTGCAGTTTTCCGCAACCGCGACACGCGACCCGGACGGTGCGTTCGCCGCGAACGCATTGCAACTCACCTCAGGCACGCTTAGCGCCAGCGGCACCGCCAGTGCGCAAGGCACCGATATCCGGGCCGATATCAAGGGCACGCTGGGCGACGTGTCGGTGCTGTCGCCGCTGGTCGGCGCCAAGGTCGGCGGCGCCGTCGGTTTCGCGCTGACCGCAAGCGGCGCGCGCAGCGCACCGGATTTCTCGGTTTCGGCCAACAGCGACAGCCTGACGGCGTCCGGCCATGCGGTGAAGCAGATCAAGCTGAGCGCGAGCGGCAAAGCCGATATCGCCAGTCCCGCCGCCGATGTCTCGCTGACCGGCTCGGTCGACGACCAGCCGCTGGACCTCAAGGCATCGCTGGTCACCACCGACGGCAAGCGCTCCATCAATGGACTTGCCGTCTCACTGGCCGACAACAAGGTCTCCGGCGACCTCGGGCTCGACGACAACCTGTTGCCGCTCGGCACGTTGACCCTCGATGCCGCCGATATTGCTCCGCTGGCCACACTCGCAGACCAGTCGGTAGCCGGCGACGTGCGCGGCACCATCCGCTTTGCGAACGACAACGGAGCGCCGACGGTCGCGATCGATGCGACGAGCACCGCGATCTCGCGCGGCGAACTGGCGGCGAAGACAATCGCCGTCAACGCGCTGGTCGCCAATTATCTCAAAGCCCCGGCAATCTCCGGCAAGATCAAGGCCGACACGATCACCTCCGGAACCACGGTGATCAGCGGCATCGATGTCGACCTGAAGCGCGATGGCGACTGGACCGGCTTTGGCGGCGGCGCAACAGTCGCCGGCATTCCGGCAAATGCGGTCGGACGGATCAGGATCGCCAACGGGATCACCAGCATCGAGCTTGCCTCGGGCGAGGCGACCATCCGCGGCATCAAGGCAGCGGTCGCGCAGCCATCGGCGCTGACAATCGCCAATGGCATGGTGAGCATAGAGAAACTGGCGCTCGGTGTCGGCGGTGGTTCGGTTGCCGTGTCGGGTACGGCTGGCCAGGCGCTCGATCTCGCTGCCACCTTGTCGGCGGTGCCGGCAGCGCTTGCCAATGATTTTTCACCGGGTCTCGATGCCGTGGGCGCGCTCAGCGGCACCGCGCAGGTCACGGGATCGTCGGCTGCCCCCGACATCCGCTTCAACGCCCGGCTCAGCGGCGCCGAAACCAGCCAGACCCGGCAGGCTGGGCTCGGGCCGCTCGATCTCGATGCGGCAGGCCGTTTCTCGTCGGTCAGCGGCCTGGCCATCGAGCAGGCGACGCTTGCCGGCGAGAAAATCTCCGGCAAGGCAGCCGGCACCATCAATCCGAACGGCGCCAGCGATTTCTCGCTCGATCTCACCTCGACCGGCCCGAACCTGCCGCTGTCGCTCGGCAGCAAGGCGAGCCCGATCAAGCTTGAGCTGCAGGCGATATCGCTAACGGCGGCCGGGCAGGGCACCCAGCCGAAGCTCGACATTTCCGCAACGCTGCCATCGGCCGCCACCAATCTCGCTAAGGTCGAGGGCATCACGCTTGCGCTGCACTCCGATCGCTTCGACGTGAAAGCCCGGAGCGGGCCGATCTCCGGCACCGTGACTGCCGAAAAAATCGGCCTCGACAATCCGACCATCGCGCCGCTGATCGCCGGCAAGGTCACTGCCAAACTGGCCGGCAGCCTTGCCGCCGACGCTGTCATCATCGATAGCGGCACTGTGATCAGCGACGCGTTGAACAGCGGCTTCAACGGGCGGGTCTCGCTGGCCGACGGTGACATCGACCTCAATATCAGGGCGGATGCCGCGTCGGGGGCGCTGCCGGTGGCGGTGCGTGGCGTGCTCGCCGAGCGAACGCAATTCAGTGCCGCGCTGAAGCGGGACGCCAACGGCAATGTCACCGCCAACGCCGTCAGGCTGTCGTCCGGTTCGCTGACGGCAGACGGGCAGGCGAGCCTTGCCGACAACAAGCTCAACGCCGACGTCAAAGGCGCGCTAGGCGACGTCTCGCTGCTATCCAAGGACGCCAAAGGCGCCATTTCTTTCGCGCTGAATGCGCAAGGCGCCAGCACCGCGCCGGATCTGTCGCTGACTGTCAACAGCGACAGGCTTTCGGTCGCGGCGCGCGAGATCACTGGCTTGAAGCTCACTGCCACCGGCAAGGCTGATGCCGCCAACCCGGCTGCGAATGTGCAACTCATCGGAAATATCGGGGGCCAACCGCTGCAGGGCAGTGCCGTGCTGGCGACATCGGACGGCAAACGCGCCATCAACGGGCTTTTGCTGTCGCTCGGCAAGAACCGTATCTCCGGCGACCTGGCGCTCGACGATGCCTTCGTACCGGCCGGCACCGTGGCGCTCGACCTGCCCGATATCGGTCCGCTTGCGGCCCTGGCACTGGAAAAGGCCAATGGCGATGTGCGCGGCACGATCGCCTTCTCCAAGGCGGGCACCGTGCCGCAAGTCGCCGTCAAGGCGACGACCGGCTCGATCTCGCGCGGCGATGTCTCGGCCAAGGCCGTGACGATCGATGCGCTGATCGCCAACTATCTGGCGGCACCGGTGATCTCGGGCAAAATCCGTGCCGACAACGTGACCTCCGGCGGCACGGTTATTCGGGGCGTCGACGTCGATCTCAAGCGCGACGGCGAATGGACCGGCTTCTCCGGTGGCGCCTCCGTCAAGGATATTCCCCTGAAGGCCGCCGGCCGGGTCAAGGCGGTCAAGGGCACGACGACGGTCGAACTTGCCACCGGGGAGGCGACCATCCGCGGCATCAAGGCGGCCATCGCCCAGGCCTCGACCATCAACATCGCCAATGGAGTGACCAGCCTCGACAGGCTGGTGCTCAATCTCGGCGGCGGCACGGCGACGGTCATGGGCAAGGCTGGGCAAGCGCTCGACCTCAACGCGACGCTGGCGCGCGTACCGATCTCGATAGCCAACAGTTTTTCGCCGGGCCTCGATGCCGCCGGTTCCATCTCGGGCACTGTGAAGGTGACGGGCGCGCCGGCCAATCCGGCCGTTGCCTTCAAGATCGAGGCCGCAGGCGTTCAGACCTCGCAGACCCGTGGTGCAGGTTTCGGCGGCATGGGTGTTTCATCCTCAGGTACATATTCGGGTAACAGACTGACGTTCGACGCCAACATGAGCGATGCCGCTGGCCTCGGCCTCAAGGGCGGCGGCACGATGACGACATCAGGCGCGCCCACCCTTGATCTCAACTTTTCCGGCAAGGTGCCGTTCGCCTTCCTCACCAGGACCCTCGCCGCACAAGGCCTGTCTCTGAGCGGCACGGCCGACGTCGATGTGCAGGTGCGCGGCCCGGCGACGTCGCCGGTGATCTCAGGCACGGTTCGCACGTCAGGCGCCCGACTGCTCGACGCGCGCTCGGGGCTTGCGATCAACGACATCACTGCCGATGTCGCCATCGGTGGCGGCGTGGCAAGGATCAATCGCCTGACCGGCACGCTGTCGACGCGCGGCAGCCTTTCGGCAAGCGGCACCGTCGGCATCGATCCGGCTAAGGGTTTTCCGGCCGATCTGTCGGTCAAGCTCGTTGACGGCCGCTATACCGACGGCAAGGTGGTCACCGCCAATCTTGGCGGCGACCTGACCGTCAAGGGACCGCTCACCTCCGCGCCGGTGATTTCCGGTACCGTCAACCTGGCCAAGACCGTCATCACTGTACCCGAAAAGCTGCCCGGTTCGCTGGCCGAGCTCAACGTCAAGCACAAGAATGCGCCTGCCGCCGTGCGTGCGCAGGACAAGGCGTTGCGCCCTGCCGCTGCAAGCAGCGGTGGCGGCGGCAGCGGCCTCAACCTCGACGTCACGGTCAATGCGCCGAGCCAGATCTTCATCCAGGGCAGGGGCCTCGACGCCGAGCTCGGCGGTTCGCTGCGGCTGACCGGCCCGGCATCGTCACCCCAGGCGGTCGGCACCTTCACGTTGCGGCGCGGACGGCTGACGATCCTTGCCAAGCGGCTGACCTTCACGGAAGGCACGGTCGGCTTTTCCGGCTCTCTGGTGCCCTACCTCAACCTCACGGCGCAATCGAAGACGACCAGCGCCACCGTGACCATCGTGGTGTCGGGCGAGGCGACCAACCCGAAATTCACCTTCTCCTCGGTACCGGCGCTGCCGGAGGACGAGGTGCTGGCGCAGCTGATCTTCGGCCGTTCGATGTCGAACCTGTCGCCGCTGCAGATCGCGCAGCTTGCCGAGGCTGCCGGACAATTGGCCGGCGTTGGCGGCTCGACCTCCCTGCTGCAGAACCTGCGCAGCGCGATCGGCGTCGACGATCTCGACGTAATCACCGACGAACAGGGCGGCACCGCCGTCTCGGCGGGCAAGTATCTCAACGACCGCACCTATGTGACGATCCAGAAGGGCGACAGGCCAGGCTCGGGCAAGGCAACCGTCGATCTCGACGTGGGGCGCGGCGTCAAGCTGCGTGGCGAGGCAACCGACGCCGGCGAAGCCAAAGGCGGTGTTTTCTACGAACGGGAATATTGAAACCAGCCGTTCGCGCAGAACGGTTGCTTGTCCGAAGAACGCGCGACGCAGCCGCGAATGTCCCAGTTTAATCGCCCGTTGAGATTTCGGACGAAATCCCTGGCGCAGTAGCAAATTTGCGCCAAGACTGTCGTTATCGCGCGAACCGCCCTGCTTTCAAAGTTGCACATTCCTTGGCATGTTCCCAATCCGTGCCGTCTTTGACATCATGGCGCGAATGCGGAATGTTAAAAGGCAGAAAGCCAACAATGGGAGTTATTCATGACGATCTACAAGAGTAACGGCGACCGCGTTCCCGATCACATCCTGGCCATGGCCGAAGACGCCAAGGCAGGCAAGATGGATCGTCGCGAATTTCTGGCTCTCGCCAGCGTCTTCGGCGCGTCGACGGCGATGGCCTATGGCATGCTTGGCCTTGCAGACCCGACGCCGGCCAAGGCGGAAGAGGTCCAGGGCAAGAAAGGCGGCGTATTGAAGGTCGCGCAATGGATCAAGGATCCGAAGGATCCGCGCAAGTCCGACTGGTCGGAAATCGCCAATGCCGAGCGTCAGGCGCTCGAGCCGCTGGTCAAATATACCACCGAATACACATTCCGCCCCTATCTGCTGGAGAGCTGGGACGTGAATGACGACGCTACCGAATACACGCTGCATGTGCGCAAAGGCGTCACCTGGAACAACGGCGATCCGTTCACCGCAGACGACGTCATCTTCAACCTCAAGCGTTGGGCCGACAAGAAGGCCGAAGGCAATTCCATGCCCGGTCGCCTCGGTTCGCTGGTCAAGGACGACAAGCTGGATGAGAGCGCGGTGACCAAGGTCGATGACCACACGATCAAGCTGACGCTCAGCAAGCCGGATATCGCCCTCATTCCGAACGTGTGCGACTATCCCGGCCTTATCGTCCACAAGACCTTCGACGAGAAGGGCGGCGATTTCAAAGCCTGCCCGATCGGAACCGGCCCGTTCGAGTTGGTCTCCTACGATGTCGGCCAGAAAGTGGTCTACAAGCGTCGTGAGGACAACAAGTGGTGGGATGGCGAGGTGTTCCTGGACGGCATCGAGTTCATCGACTACGGCACCGATCCGGCGGCGATGGTCAGCGCTTTCGAAGCTGGCGAAGTGCACACCAATTTCGAAACCTCGGCCGACTATGTGTCGATCCTCGACGGCATGGACTTGGCGAAGTCCGAGGTTGTCACCGCCTCGACGATCGTCTGCCGCACCAATGTGACCAACAAGCCTTACGGCGACCAGAAGGTTCGCAACGCCCTGCAGCTCGCAGTCGACAACGCTGTCGTCCTCCAGCTCGGCTACGGTAATGCCGGCACGGTTGCCGAAAACCACCATGTCGCCCCGATCCATCCGGAATACTACGAGTTGCCGAAGGTTGCTCGTGACCCGGCCAAGGCAAAGGCGCTGATGGCGGAAGCCGGCCAAGCCGATTTCGAGCACGAGCTGATCACGGTCGACGAGGACTGGCACAAGAACACAGGCGATGCGATCGCCGCGCAGATGCGCGACGCCGGCATCAAGGTGAAGCGTACGGTGCTGCCGGGTTCGACCTTCTGGAACGACTGGACGAAGTATCCGCTGTCGATGACCAACTGGAACATGCGGCCGCTCGGCGTCCAGGTTCTGGCGATCGGCTATCGTACAGGTGAAGCCTGGAACGAGACGGCCTGGTCGAACCCGGAGTGGGATGCCAAGCTCAACGCTGCGCTCGCGGTTGCCGACGCAGCCAAGCGCAAGGAAATGATGAAGGATATCGAGCAGATCCTGCAGGATTCCGGCATTATCATCCAGCCTTATTGGCGCAAGCTCTACAGCCATTCGGTCAAGGCGGTGCAGAACTACAAGATGCACCCGACCTTCGAGCGCGACTACGGCAAGGTCTGGCTCGACCAGGCCTGACCGGACGATCCGGAAAGGGGCGTCTCGCCCCTTTCCGTCGCTCTTTGCATGGTCCTTGGACCGGAAGTCGGCGCAGCAAAAAGTTGCGGACTCTTCGGTCGGGGTCTGCAATAAAAAGGGTGTTGCATCTGGGACTGGTCTGAAGGCTTGTTCTGCCGCTGGCGGCAGGGCACGGCTTGCAAACCGGTTCCAACCCCCAACCCGACCGGCAGGGGACCGCCATGCTTTCTTTCGTTATCAGGCGTCTCGGCACCATGGCATTGACGATGCTGTGTCTGACGATGATCGTCTTCTTCCTGGTCAATCTCGGGCCCAATCTGAAAAAGCTGGCGATCAGCCAGACCGAAATGCACACCTCGGCCGAGCAGCTTGAAGCTTGGCTGGTCAACCATGGCTATCGGCAGAATTTCTTTATCCGCTACGGCCAATGGCTGGGCGTCATGCCCAAGCAGCCGGTGACCGACCCGGCGACCGGCAAGCCCGCACAGCGTTTCTCCTTCTGCAACGATCCGGTCGTGCCGACATTCTCCGGCATCCTGCAGGGCGATTTCGGCTGCTCGACCAAGTTCAAGACGACGGTCGCCTCAAAGCTCTTTCCGGCGCTCAGCGCGACCGGCATACTGATGCTCTGCGTGCTTGCGGTTATGGTGCCCGTCTCGCTCCTGATCGGCATTCTTGCCGGCATGCGCGAGGGCTCCCGCACCGACCGCACGTTGTCGGTGGCTTCGATCGCCTCGACGGCGACGCCCGAATATGTTTCGGGCGTCATCTTCACCGTCATCTTCGCCTCCTGGCTCGGCGTGCTGAACGGTTCGGCGGCCTCGGCCAGCCAGGGCATCACCTTCTACAATTTCACCTTGCCGGTGATGACGCTGGCGATCTACGGCATCGGCTACATCGCCCGCATGACCCGCGCCTCGATGGTGGAGGTGATGACACAGCAATATATCCGAACCGCCCGGCTGAAGGGCCTCTCCTTCGGCAGCGTGGTGATAAAGCACGCTCTGCGCAACGCGCTGATCGCACCGTTCACCGTCATCATGCTGCAGTTTCCCTGGCTGCTCACCGGCGTCGTCATCGTCGAGGTGATGTTCCGCTACCAGGGGTTCGGCTACACGCTGGTCGAGGCCGCCGGCAACAACGACATCGATCTTCTGCTCGGCTGCTCGCTGGTCTCGGTGTTTATCGTCCTGATCACACAGCTCATCTCCGATGTCGGCTACGCGTTCCTCAATCCGCGCATCAGAGTTCAATAGGAGACCAGCGGATGCAGGTCGAATATCTCAGCGCCTTCAACGTCGTACTCGGCGTGCTTACCCGCTTCTGGCCGGTCTGGATCGCTCTCGCCCTGGTGATGGGGGCGAGCTTCGGCTACAAGAAGAAGCTTGGCCTTTACGGCCAGCTTTTCGACAGCGGCGTCGGCATCGTCGGCGTCGGCATCTGCCTGTTCTGGCTGTTCACGGCGATCTTCGCATCGACGGTCGCGCCCTTCGATCCGCTCGCCCAGGTGCCGATCATGAAGGACGCGCTGCCTGGGGCAATCGATCCGCAATCGGGGCTCGCCTATCTCTTCGGCGGCGACAAGCTCGCCCGTGACGTGTTCTCCCGAATGGTCTATGGCAGCCAGATCGTGCTGATCATCGCGCCGGCGGCCACCGGTTTTGCACTGATGGTCGGCATTACGCTCGGCCTTCCGGCCGGCTATTATGGCGGCAAGATCGATACGGTGCTGTCCTTCCTCGCAAACCTTGTGCTGGCCTTCCCGGTGATCCTGCTGTTCTACCTGCTGGTGACGCCGGGCATCATGGACACGCCGATCCCCTACGCGATGGCAGGGCTGTTCTTCCTGTTTCCGATCATCTTCTTCAGTGTGCTGTTCTGGACGCGCTACAAGAACCGCCCCGACCGCCTCTATATCCTGCTTGGCCTGACGTTGGTCGTTGGCGGCTGGATCTATGCCGGCCTTGTCTTCGATGCCGATCCGTTCAAGATCATCCACATCGATCCCAACCAGCTCAACATCTTCGTGGCGGTGGTGTTCGCCTCCAGCCCGGGCGTGTTCCGCATCGTGCGCGGTCTGGTCATGGATATCAAAACGCGCGACTATGTTGCGGCGGCGCAGACGCGCGGTGAATCGCCCTGGTACATCATGCTGTGGGAGATATTGCCCAACGCGCGCGGGCCGCTGATCGTCGACGCCTGCCTGCGCATCGGCTACACTACGATCCTGCTCGGCACGCTCGGCTATTTCGGGCTGGGGCTGGCGCCGGAAAGCCCGGACTGGGGCACGGCGATCAAGGATGCCAGCCGGCTGCTGCGCTCGTTCATCCACCCGGCGCTGCCGCCGACGATCGCATTGATGTCGTTCGTGCTCGGCCTCAACCTCCTGGCGGATTCGTTGCGCGAACAGTCGATGAAAGATTGATACCGGGAAAGATCGATGCCGGGTTCGGCCCGACATGCCTGAAGAACAAGGATTGGAGCGACCCATGAATGAGGCAGTTCGAAATCCCGCCAAGCCGACCAATGGGCCGACCAATGGGCCGATCATCGAGATCGAGAACCTGTCGATCTCCTTCTTCACCCGCAAGGGCGAGATCCCGGCCGTCATGGATTTTTCCTGCACGGTCATGCCCGGCGAGGCGATGGGCATCGTTGGCGAATCCGGCTGCGGCAAGTCGACCGTGTCGCTCGGCATCATGCGTGACCTCTCCAACATCGGAAAGATCGTCGGCGGAAAGATCAAGTTCCAGGGCAAGGACATGGGAGAACTGTCCGACGAGGAACTGCGCGCCATCCGCGGCAACAAGATCGCCATGATCTACCAGGAGCCAATGGCCAGTCTGAACCCGGCGATGAAGGTCGGCCAGCAGCTGATGGAAGTGCCGCTGATCCACGACAAGGTGTCGAAGGACGAAGCTTATAAACGCGCTTTGGAAATGGTGCGCGCGGTGAAGTTGCCGGATCCCGAGCGCATGATGCGTTCCTACCCGCACCAGCTTTCCGGCGGCCAGCAGCAGCGCATCGTCATTGCCATGGCGCTGCTGTCGAAACCGGCGCTGCTTCTGCTCGACGAGCCGACGACGGCTCTGGACGTGACAGTTGAGGCCGGTATCGTCGACCTGGTCAAGGGGCTGGGCGAGAAGTTCGGCACCTCGATGATCTTCGTGTCGCACAATCTCGGCCTGATCCTGGAGACCTGCGACCGCATCACGGTGATGTATTCGGGCGAAGCGGTGGAGACGGGCAAGATCAAGGACGTCTTCGACCGGATGCGCCATCCCTACACGCAAGGCCTGTTCCGCTCGATCCCGTTGCCGGGCGCCGACAAGAATTCGCGGCCGCTGATATCCATCCCGGGTCAGTTGCCGCTACCGCACGAGCGGCCGAAGGGCTGCAATTTCGGCCCGCGCTGCCACCATTTCGTCGAGGGCGTCTGCAACGCCGCCGAAATTCCGATGATCGCGGTCGACGGCCATGACGGGCATTTCTCGCGCTGCGTGCGCTTCAACGAAATCGACTGGGAGGCGCTGCCGCCCGGCGCCAAGAAGGTCAACGAGCGGGTGGTGCCCGGTGCGCCGGTGCTCCAGATCGAAGACCTCCGGAAGTACTACAAGGTCGGCGGCAGCGAAGTGTTCGGCTCGAGCGAGGGCCGCGTCGTCAAGGCCAACGAGACGATCTCGTTCATGGCGCGCGAATCCGAGACCGTCGCTATCGTCGGCGAATCCGGCTGCGGAAAATCGACCCTGGCCAAGGTGCTGCTCGGCCTCGAAACGGCAAGCTCTGGCCGCGTGAAGCTCGGCAATAAGGAGATCCAGTCGACCGGGATCGAGAAGCGTTCCGTCGACACGGTATCGTCGATCCAGATGGTGTTTCAAAATCCGTTCGACACACTCAATCCTAGCCATTCGGTCGGTTCGCAGATCATCCGTACGCTGGAAAAGTTCAATGTCGGCAACACGGTGGCCGACCGCCGCAAGCGGATGCTGGAGTTGCTCGACCTGGTGAAGCTGCCAAGGGCGTTCGAGACGCGCAAGCCGCGCCAGCTTTCAGGTGGCCAGAAACAGCGCATCGGCGTGGCGCGTGCCTTTGCCGGCGACGCCAAGGTGGTGGTGGCCGACGAGCCGGTCTCGGCGCTGGATGTGTCGGTCCAGGCGGCGGTGACCGAGCTCTTGATGGACATACAGCGCAAGAACAAGACGACGATGCTGTTCATCAGCCACGATCTGTCGGTGGTGCGCTACATCGCCGACCGCGTCGTCGTCATGTATCTCGGCTATATCGTCGAGCAAGGCACGACCGACCAGATCTTTTCGCCGCCCTATCACCCCTACACCGAGGCGCTGCTGTCGGCGATTCCGATTGCCGATACCAGCGTGGTGAAAAGGCACATCGTGCTCGAAGGCGACATTCCGTCGGCGATGAACCCGCCCTCTGGCTGCCCGTTCCAGACGCGCTGCGGCTACAAGAAACTGGTGCCGGACAATCTTTGCGAAACCAAGGTGCCGCCAGTCAAAAATCTCGGCGACGGCCATATGAGCCTGTGCTGGCTGTCCGACGACGTGCTGGCGAAAATGGAGCCGGTGATCAAATTCGACAAGGAGCACGCCGCGAATGAGGGCGTGCCCGAGGATGCAAACCACGGTGTTGGCCCAGGCTTTGCCGGAGATCCGCCCAAGCGCCCGCATGGAAAGACTGGCAGCGTTGAAGCCGATGCTGAGGGTCAGGCAGCGGAGAATGCCGAAGCGGTCGCCAAAGCCCGAAGTCACGAGGTTCGCGACGAGGTTTCAGAGACCGGCGGCACCTCAAGCTCTGCCGGCAGCCCGGTGGCACCAATCATGCCGCCGATTGTCGGCGACGGCCGCCAGGCCGAGGACGCCTCGCGCAAGCCGCGCAAACCCAAGGGCGGCTGAGAGCCGTTAATACGCTAGGGCGTGCATTGCCGTAACTGCGCGGCGTAGTCCTGCGCCATCTGTTCGGTGGCATGCGCATAGCGCTGCACGTCGGCGTCGCCGCGATTGCCGCGCTTATAGGCGTTCCAGCCGAGATAGTAGGCGAGATACAGATTGTAGGTGTCGTTGCGGGCGACGCCGAGTGTGTCGGCGGTCTTGGAATGATACCAGCCGACAAAATCGACGGCATCGGCAAACCTGGTGCGGCGCGCCGCCCAGCTGCCGGTCTCGTTCTGGTATTGCGCCCAGGTCCCGTCGAGCGCCTGCGAGAAGCCGGTGGCGCTGGAGATATGTTTCCAGGGAATGAAACCCAGCAGCTTGGTGCGCGGCGGCCTGGCATTGCTCTTGAAGCCGGATTCCTTGCGCACCGTCGCCATCAGCACGGGAACCGGCACACCGTATTTCTGCTCGGCGCGTTGTGCCGCCGCCTGCCAATTGTCGAACCAGCCGTCATTCTGGTCGAAAACGGCACAGACATCGTTGATGTGGTTCGGCGGCGTCGCGCAGGCCGAAAGTGTCAGCGGCACGGCAATCGCTACAATTTTACTAAAACTCGACCTACGCATTGGAAGAGCATTAGGCCGAAAACATAAAAGGAATCTTGCGGCGTTTCTTAACGGCTCGTCGGTCGCTTTGGCAGGCGCTGAGGAAGTATGAACATTCCGACGTTTGTTGTCGCTTTTACCGACGTGAAATTCCCGCAATGGCGCCTTGGCTAAAATCACGCCCGCAGGTGGCGGATTCTTGACAGCTCGATCTTCGTGCCGGCGCTTTGATGCGCCGCATGAGCGAACCAAGACGCAAGCGCGGCGCCGAGCGAACCAGCAACAGGGGACCGACCGCCATCCCGCAACTGCCGCTCAGGCGGGTTACAAATCCGTATCCGCCGATGGCGATGCTCTCGGCCGACCAGATCGAGGCGATCCACCAGGCGTCGATGCATATCCTGGAGAATTTCGGCATCGAGGTGATGAGCCAGCGGGCGCTGTCGCTGTTCGAGAAGGCCGGGGCCAAGGTCGATCATGCCTCGATGAACGTCCGCATCGATCGCGGCATGATCGAGGAAGCGCTGAGGACGACACAGTCCAGCTATACGCTGACGCCGCGCAATCCCGCCCATGCCGTCCACCTCGGCGGCAATACAATCAACTTCACGCTCGTCGCCGGGCCGCCGAATGTGCACGACATGGAGCGCGGCCGCCGTGCCGGCAATTTGCGCGATTATTCCGATCTCGTCCGGCTGGCGCAGCACTTCAACTGCATCCACATGCTCGGCAACCAGGTCTGCGCGCCGATGGAACTGCCGGCGAATTCCCGTCACCTCGACACCTATTTCGCCAATCTGACACTAACCGACAAAAGCTTTCACGTCTCGGCCATCGGCCGCGGCAGGGCGCTCGACGGCATCGAAATGATGGCAATCGCGCGCGGACTGACGCTTGACGAGATGCGCGACGATCCCGGCGTCACCACGATCATTTCGGTCAACTCGCCGCGCCGCTTCGACGAGATGATGGCCGAGGGGCTGATGACGATGGCCGAATTCGGCCAGTCCGTCGCGGTGACGCCGTTCACGCTGATGGGGGCGATGAGCCCGGTGACGCTTGCCGGCGCGCTCGCCCAGCAGAATGCCGAGGCGCTGTTCGGCGTGGTGCTGACGCAGCTCGTCCGCCCCGGCGCGCCGGTGATGTATGGCGCCTTCACCTCCAATGTCGATATGAAATCGGGAGCGCCGGCTTTTGGCACGCCTGAAAACACCAAGGCGAATATAGCGTCCGGACAGTTGGCGCGGCGCTACAAGCTGCCTTACCGCACGACACCGGGCTCGGCTTCCAATGCCGCCGACGCGCAAGGCGCCTATGAGACGCTGATGGCGCTGTGGGGCGCGGTGCTCGGCCACGGCAATCTCGTCTACCATGCCGCCGGCTGGCAGGAGGGCGGACTGACAGCGTCGTTCGAAAAGTTCATCATCGACGTCGAGATGATCCAGCACATGATGGAGTTTTTGCGCCCGATCGAAGTCAACGAGGCCGAGCTTGCCGTCGAGGCTCTGGGTGCGGTTCCGACCGGCGGCCACTTCTTCGGCGAGCCGCACACGCTGGAGCGCTACGCCACGGCCTTCTACCAGCCGATGCTGTCCAACTGGCAGAATTTCGAGGCCTGGCAGGAGGCCGGCGGGCTCGATGCCACGGCGCGGGCGACGAGGCTGTGGAAGAAGGCGCTGGAGGACTATGTCGAGCCGGTGATGGAAATCTCCAGGCGCGAGGCGCTTGAGGCGTACGTGGCCAAGCGCAAGGAAGCGATCGGGCAAAGCGAGCCTTAAGCGCTGCTCTTCTTGTTCAGATTCATTCTCTTCTCCTACAGAATCATGAAACCCAACCAACTCTTTGAAATGACGAGAATCCCATGAAATCGCATGCAAAGGTCGTGGTCATCGGCGGTGGCGTCGTCGGGTGCTCCGTGCTGTTCCATCTGGCCCGTCACGGCTGGACCGACATCGTGCTTCTGGAGCGCGACGAGCTGACCTCCGGTTCGACCTGGCACGCGGCCGGCGGCATGCACACCATCAATGGCGACCCCAATGTCGCCAAGCTGCAGAAATACACAATCTCGCTCTACAAGGAGATCGAGGAACTGTCCGGCCAGGCGACCGGCGTGCATCTGACTGGCGGCGTCTTGCTGGCGGCGACCGAGGCGCGGCTCGACTGGCTGCGCGGCGTCGTCGCCAAGGGCCGCTATCTCGGCATCGAGCTCGAGGAGATATCGCCTGATGAGGCGGCCGAGCTGATGCCGCTGCTCGACCCCAAGCAGTTCGTCGGCGCCGTTCGCAACAAGGAGGACGGTCATCTCGACCCGTCCGGCGTTACCCACGCCTACGCCAAGGCGGCGAGGAAGCTTGGTGCCGAGGTCGAGCGTTTCACCAAGGTCGAGGATATTGTGCGGCGCGCCGACGGCCTGTGGCGTGTCATTACCAACAAGGGTGAGGTGGTGGCCGAGCATGTCGTCAACGCCGGCGGCCTGTGGGCGCGCGAGGTCGGCCGCATGGTCGGGCTGGAGCTGCCGGTGCTGGCGATGGAGCACATGTACCTGATCACCGAGGACATGCCGGAAGTCGCTGCCTGGAACCAAAAGACCGGCACAGAGATCATCCATGCCGTCGATTTCGACGGCGAGCTCTATCTGCGCCAAGAGCGCGGCGGCATGCTGATGGGCACCTACGAAAAGGCCAACAAGCCGTGGTCCGAGTTCCAGACGCCATGGAATTTCGGCCACGAGCTGCTCGAACCCGACATCGACCGCATCGCACCGTCGCTGGAGGTCGGCTTCCGGCATTTCCCGGCCTTCCAGAACACCGGCATCAAGCAGATCATCAACGGGCCCTTCACCTTCGCGCCGGACGGCAATCCGCTGATCGGGCCGGTGCGCGGCCTGCCGGGGTTCTGGGTGGCCTGTGGTGTCATGGCGGGGTTCTCGCAGGGCGGCGGCGTCGGGCTGGCGCTGTCGAACTGGATGATCGAAGGCGATCCCGGCGCCGATATCTGGGCGATGGATGTGTCGCGCTACGGCGACTGGGCGACGATGGCCTATACCAACGCCAAGGTGCGCGAAAACTATTCGCGGCGGTTTTCGATCCGCTTCCCGAACGAGGAGCTGTCGGCTGGACGGCCGCTCAAGACGACGCCGGTCTACGATTTGTTGTCGGCCAAGGGCGCGCAATGGGGGGTCGCCTATGGGCTGGAGGTGCCGCTGTGGTACGCGCCCGAAGGCGTCAAGGACGAATTCTCCTGGCGGCGCTCGAGCGATTTCGAGCATGTCGCAAATGAGGTCAAGACCGTTCGAGAAGGCGTTGGCCTGTCGGAGATTTCGAGCTTCGCCAAGTACAAGGTGACGGGCGAGGGGGCGGCGGCTTGGCTTGATCGTCTGCTTGCCTGCAAGCTGCCAAGGCCCGGCCGCATGACGCTGGCGCCGATGCTGAAGGAAGACGGCAGGCTGATTGGCGATTTCACGCTGGCCAATCTCGGCGGTCCAAATTCTGAAAATAACGATTGGTTCCTGGCCGGCTCCGGCGTCGCCGAGCAGTACCACATGCGCTGGTTCGAAGCGCATCTGCCGAAGGACGGCTCTGTCAGCATCGAGGCGCTCGGGGCAAAGCTCACCGGCTTGTCGATCGCCGGGCCGAGCGCGCGCGACGTGCTGGCAAAGGTTACACGGTCGGACGTGTCGAATGCGGCCTTTCCGTTCATGGCCATCAGCAGGATGGACATCGGCATGGCGCCATGCCTGGTCGGGCGCGTCAGCTACACCGGCGATCTCGGCTACGAAATCTGGGTCGCTCCGGAATATCAGCGTGCGGCATTGCAAGCCTTGATGGCCGCGGGGGAGGAATTCGGCATCGGCCTGTTCGGCTCGCGCGCGCTCAATGCGCTGCGGCTTGAGAAGAATTACGGCTCATGGGCGCGCGAATACCGGCCGATCTACGGGCCGTTGGAAGCCGGGCTCGACCGCTTCGTCGCCTACGGCAAGCAGGCCGATTTCATCGGCAAGCAGGCGGCGCTGGCCGAGCGCAAGCAAGGCGGCAGACTGCGGCTGCGGGCCTTTGTCGTCGATACTGTCGATGCCGACGTCATCGGCGACGAGCCAATCTGGCATGGCGGTGCCGTGCGCGGTTGGGTCACGTCGGGCGGCTACGCACATCATTCCAAGAAATCTGTCGCCATGGGCTATGTACCGAAGGAGATCGCCGATGAGGCCGACGGTTTCGAGATCGAGGTCCTGGGCAAACGTCATGCAGCGCGCATGCAATCGGCGCCGCTATTCGACGCCAATTTCGAGCGGATGCGCGGGTGAAGACGCGCCGACGCCTCAGCTGTTGCGCCGGTTGTCGAGGGCCAGGGCACCCGGACCGGCAAACACCAGATAGAGGAAAATGAAGCAGAACGAGATCGCCGAATCGCCGCCATTGTTGATGGGGAAGAAGTCGCGCGGCATGTGCGCCATGAAATAGGCGATCGCCATCTCGCCAGCCAGGAGGAAGGCGACCGGCCGGGCGAAGAGCCCAAGCGCACGAATTCGAGGAGGCCAGCGGTCAGCGTCAGCCCGGTCAATGTACCGGCATGGTCGCCGGCGGGAAAATTGAACAGCTTTTGCGTACCATGTTCGATGAATTGCAGTGCCGTCATGATGCGCAATGCGGCCAGAGCCTGCGGCTGATATCTGGCAAGGCCGTCGAAAAGCTTCATCTAAGACTCCATTTTACCCCCGAACCGGCCATAGATTATCGCCCGGCAGGGGACCATTCACTTCGCATGGCCCCGCCATCAACAATCAGTGATGGAAATGTTCCTCGTCTTTCAATATTTTTCTCTCCAGGGTTGTATTTAAACCGCTATAGTTGTACTGAGATCCAGACACTCCAAACCATGTGGGTTCCGTTTGCCATGAGAAAAGTCGTCGTCAGCCTATTCGCCATCCTTGCAGGCACCAGCGTCGCCATGGCCGACGACGCCGGCTGTGCTGCTTTCAAATGGCCGGTGACGCGCGAGGAGGCCCTGTTTGCGGCGGCGCCCGCCGCGCAGTCCGGCGCTGACCTTTCGGTCGGCGAGGCTGCAGATGTGGCGTTGGCGCCGGTCGGCACGATCAGCTTCACCGTTCCGCCGGAACGCGCGCCGGCAGCCGGTACATTCGGCGCGACGGCGAGCGTGGCCGTGCCCCCGGAGGGAGAGCTCCAGATCAGCCTGTCTGATGAGGCCTGGATCGATGTCGTTCAGGACGGTAAAGCGGTGAAGTCGGCGGCTTTCAGTGGCATAAAAACCTGTCCGGGGATCCGCAAGAGCGTGCGCTTCAAGCTAGCCGCCGGCCCGGCGACCATCCAGCTCAGCGGCGCCAAGAAGCCCGATCTCAAAGTTTCCGTGCTGACGCCGGAATAGTTCTCAAAGAGCGTAAGGTTGGAGGGACAGCGCCCCTCTCTGTCCTGCCGGACATCTCCCCCCTCGAGGGGGGAGATCGGTTTTTGCTGCCGGTTTCGCCAATCGCGACGCGACGTTGCTACCGCACCGGTGCCATTAGCGCGAAATGGGCGCCTTGCGGGTCCGTGCACTGCACGATCCAGCTGCCGCCGGGGACCTCCATCGGACCCATCAGGATCTTGCCGCCATTGTCGGTGACACGCTTGGCTGCCGCGTCGATGCCGGGCACGTTGAAATAGAACTGCCAGACCGGGACCGGGATCTGCTCGGGCTTGTTCATCATACCGCCAACGGGCTCGCCGCCGAAGGCAAAGAGCTGGTAGACGCCCATCGGACCCATATCCATGGCGTCGCCCTTCTCCCAGCCGAACTGGCTGGAATAGAAATCGGACGCCGCCTTCCAGTCTGACGTATAGAGCTCATGCCAGCCGATGTTGCCGGGTGTCGCCAACGGTAGCGGCGGCTGGTCGGGGCCGCTGGGCTGCAGGAAGTTGAACATCGCGCCTTGCGGATCGGCAACGACGGCAAAGCGGCCGACGCCAGGAATGTCGTCGGGCTCGCGGTGAACCGCGCCACCAGCCTTCTTGAGGGAGGCCGTTGCGGCATCGACATCCCTGGTGAGGATATAACCGATCCAGGCCGGCGGCATGCCCATCTTGCGCGCGTCCTCGGGCAGCGTCATCAGCCCGCCGACGCCGCGCTCGCCGACATTCATCACGATATAGCGCGGCATGCCCGGGGCCCCTTCGAATGGCTGCCCCCGCCAGCCCACCACGGAGGTGTAAAACGCCTCGGCGGCGTCGAGATCGGTGGTCATCAGCTCGTACCAGAAGAAGGGCATCGGGGACTGTGGCATTGTCGTGCTCCTTGCGGTTTGTACATCGATCATGCGCGATCTATTCTAAGACGATCTTCACGACGAAAATCCGACAGCCAACCAAAAAAGATGACGGCAAATTGGAAATGTTACCGGGTTGCGCGCCCTGCGGTTTTCGATTTTGCTTGCAGTCAACGAGGGGTTGTTGATCCATGCGCCGGATGTCGCTCACTTCCGAACTTGTCGCACTGTGCCATCGGGAAGAGACCGATCTCGGCCCCGACCGCAGCTGGACGCAGCTGACCGACGAAGATTTCCGGGCTCTTGCCTTGCGTCTCTCAGGCGAAGCAGACAAGGCCCCCTTATGGGTGTTCGCTTATGGTTCGCTGATCTGGAAGCCGGCCTTCGAGTCCGTCGAACGACAACGCGCTACCACGTTTGGCTGGCACCGGTCCTTCTGTCTCGACATGGTCCGCTGGCGCGGCAGCGTCGAGCAGCCCGGGCTGATGATGGCGCTCGAGCGGGGCGGGCGATGCAACGGCGTCATCTACCGCTTGCCGGAAGGCGAAAAAACCGCTGCAGGTCGAAAGGCTGTTGCGGCGCGAGATCGACGACCGCGAGAGCATCGGTTCGGTCAGGTGGCTTCCCGTGCATACGGCCCAAGGCACAGTCAGGGCGCTGGGCTTCTGGGTCGGCGGTCCTGAACGCGGTTCCGTACCTGCTTCGTGACGCATGGCCGTTTGGAAAACATGACTATTATTGTCATGTTTGTTGAAGCTTTTCAGTTGCTTGCGCCGAAAATTGACCAATTGATAAAAAAATAAAACGTGCTAGCCTTCCCCAAAACAAGAACATGGGGAACTGATGATGCCAGAAGGCCAGTTCAAGCAAGGCATTGCCGGCGGGCGGCTCTCGCCGGAGCAATATGCCGATAATTTTGCCGACCTGCATCCACCGCTCGATCATCACGAGGCACTGGTCGAGTCCGATCGCTGCTATTTCTGCTATGACGCGCCGTGCATGAATGCATGCCCGACCTCGATCGACATCCCGCTGTTCATCCGCCAGATTTCGACCGGCAATCCGATCGGCTCAGCCAAGACGATTTTCGACCAGAATATTTTGGGTGGCATGTGTGCCCGCGTCTGCCCGACCGAGACGCTGTGCGAAGAGGTCTGCGTGCGCGAGGTGGCAGAAGGCAAGCCGGTGCAGATTGGCCGCCTTCAGCGCTATGCCACCGATGTCGCCATGGCCGAAAGCAAGCAGTTCTACAAGCGCTCCGAACCGACCGGCAAAACGGTCGCCGTGGTCGGCGCCGGACCGGCCGGGCTTGCAGCCGCGCATCGGCTCGCCCGCTACGGCCATGACGTGACCATCCTGGAAGCCCGGCCGAAGCCCGGCGGCCTCAATGAGTACGGTATCGCGGCCTATAAGAGCGTCGACAATTTCGCCCAGGCCGAAGTCGACTATGTCACGTCGATCGGCGGCATCGACATCCAGAACGGCAAGGCGCTCGGCCGTGATTACCAGCTGTCGGACCTGACCAGGAATTACGATGCGGTGTTCCTCGGCATGGGGCTTGCCGGCGTCAATGCCTTGCGAGCGGATGGCGAGGAGGCGCAAGGCGTCACCAATGCTGTCGAGTTCATTGCGGAGCTTCGTCAGGCCAGTGATCTGGCCAGCCTGCCAGTCGGCCGGCGTGTTGTCGTCATCGGCGGCGGCATGACGGCGATCGACGCGGCGGTGCAATCGAAGCTGCTCGGAGCCGAAGAGGTGACGATCTGCTATCGGCGCGGCCCCGAGCACATGAACGCCTCCGAATTCGAGCAGGATCTGGCTGCCGCCAACGGCGTCATCATCCGGCACTGGTTGCAGCCGAAGCGGGTCATTGCCGACGGCGGCAAGGTGTCGGCGATCGAGCTCGAATACACCGCGATGGACGGCGACCGGCTCGTCGGCACCGGCGAGCGGCTGACGCTGACCGCCGACCAGGTGTTCAAGGCAATCGGCCAGAGCTTTGTCCCGGCTGCGCTCAACGGCAGCGGTGCGGAGATCGCGCTGGAAGCCGGCCGCATCAAGGTCGACGCCGAAGGCCGCACGTCGCTGCCAAACGTCTGGGCCGGCGGCGACTGCATCTTTGGCGGCGACGACCTGACAGTCTCGGCCGTCGCGCAAGGCCGCGACGCGGCGGAAAGCATTCATCGGGCACTGACCTCGAACGGGAGGGCATGAGCATGGCAGACATCCGCAACAATTTCGTCGGTATCAAGTCGCCGAACCCGTTCTGGCTGGCCTCGGCGCCGCCGACCGACAAGGCCTACAATGTCATACGCGCCTTCAAGGCCGGCTGGGGCGGCGTTGTCTGGAAGACGCTCGGCGAAGAGGGGCCGCCGGTGGTCAACGTCAACGGTCCGCGCTACGGCGCGATCTGGGGCGCCGACCGTCGTCTGCTCGGCCTCAACAACATCGAGCTGATCACAGACCGCGACCTGCAGGTCAACCTGCGCGAGATCAAGCAGGTCAAGAAGGATTGGCCGGACCGGGCGATTGTCGTCTCGCTGATGGTGCCTTGCGAGGAGCACGCGTGGAAGGCGATCCTGCCGGTGGTCGAGGAGACCGGCGCCGACGGCATCGAGCTCAATTTCGGCTGCCCGCATGGCATGTCGGAACGAGGCATGGGTGCGGCGGTCGGCCAGGTGCCGGAATACATCGAAATGGTGGTGCGCTGGTGCAAGGCCAACACCCGCATGCCGGTGATCACCAAGCTGACGCCCAACATCACCGACATACGCAAGCCGGCACGCGCCGCTCTTGCCGGCGGCACCGATGCGGTGTCGCTGATCAACACCATCAATTCGATCACCGGCGTCAATCTCGACAATTTCGCACCGGAGCCGACGATCGACGGCAAGGGTTCGCATGGCGGCTATTGCGGTCCGGCGGTGAAGCCGATCGCCATGAACATGGTGGCCGAGATCGCGCGCGACCCTGAAACGAAGGGCCTGCCGATCTCCGGTATCGGCGGCATCACCACATGGCGTGACGCCGCCGAATTCATGGCGCTCGGCGCCGGCAATGTGCAGGTGTGCACGGCGGCGATGACCTATGGCTTCAAGATCGTGCAGGAGATGATGGCCGGCCTGGAAAACTGGATGGACGAGAAGGGCCATGCCACGCTCGACGACATCATCGGCCGCGCCACGCCCAACGTCACCGACTGGCAGTATCTCAACCTCAACTACATCGCCAAGGCGCATATCGACCAGGACGCCTGCATCAAATGCGGCCGCTGCCACATCGCCTGCGAGGACACCGCGCACCAGGCGATCACCAGCATGGTGGACGGCGTCAGGCATTTCGAGGTGATCGAGGCCGAATGCGTCGGCTGCAATCTCTGCGTCAATGTCTGTCCGGTCGAGAACTGCATCACCATGGAGCCTTTGGCGGTCGGTGTGATGGATCAGCGCACCGGCAAGCCGGTGTCGCCGATCTATGCCAACTGGACGACGCATCCGAACAATCCGATGGCCAAGGTGGCGGCGGAATAGCATTGCGAAAAAAAGCGGCGTTCACGGGCGCCGCTTTTTAATTTTCCTATTGCGGATAAAAACTATCCACGATAATCTATATCCATGAACAGGAGAGCGAAATGAAGCTGGGCGAAGGCGTCGAAGCGGCCATTCATTGCGCCGCGATGCTTGCCGGTGTTGATGGCGCCGCGACCTTGCCGGGTGCGGCCATGTCCGAAGCGTTCGGGCTGTCGCCGAGCTATCTCCTAAAGCATCTCAACGCGCTGACGGCGTCGGGCATTCTGGAATCGGTGCCGGGGCCGTCCGGCGGCTACCGGCTGGCGCGGCCGGCGGAACGCATAACGCTGCTCGATATCGTGCTGGCCGTCGAAGGGCGCGAACCGGCATTCCGCTGCGCCGAAATCCGCCAGCGCGGCCCGGCGAAGCTCGATGCCTCGGTCTATGTCAAACCTTGCGGCATCAACGTGGCCATGCTGAAGGCCGAGCGTGCCTATCGCGCCGCGCTCGCCGACGCCCGGCTGTCCGACATCGTGGCAGAATACACGACCGATGCCGATCCCCGTTCGGTCGCCGCCAACTGTGCCTTCGTCGAGCGCCACCAGCGGCCGCAGAAATCAAGTTCAACCAAGCAAGCATGAAAGGCTACAGACGATGAAACAGAGGCTGCAATTTTTCGGCGCGGCGCCGGAGATCATGAAGGCGGTGTCGGCGCTCAACAAGGCAGTCGACGAATGCGGGCTCGAAAAAAGCCTGTTGCATCTGATCAAGCTCAGGGCGTCGCAGATCAACGGCTGCTCGTATTGCGTCGAGATGCACAGCCGCGAAGCGCGCCGCGAAGGCGAAAGCGAGCAGCGGATCTATCTCGTCTCCGCCTGGAAGGAATCGCCGCTGTTTTCAGAGCGCGAACGCGCAGCCTTCGCCTGGACCGATGCGCTGACCAGGATCGCCGACAACGGTGTGTCGGACGAACTCTATGCACGGACGCTCAAGCATTTCTCGGAGGAAGAGTTGGTCAAGCTGTCGGTTGCGCTCGGCATGATCAACACCTGGAACCGGCTTTGCGTTCCGTTCCATGCAATCCATCCGATGCCGGCGATCATGGCCGCTTGACCATGGACCAGGCGCGCGGCCTAGCGCCGCGCGCCTCTTTTCTGCCCAAGGACCGACAGCATGTTTTCAAACTTTGATAGTGAGATTTTAGTCGCCGCCCGCTTGCTGCTCGGCGGCGCCTTTGTCTTTGCCGGCCTGCGCAACATTCAGAACGCGGCCTTTGTGACCCAATTGATGACGACGCGCGGCGTGCCCCAGGCACGGCTGGTGCTGTGGCTGGGGATTGTCCTGCAGATCGTCGCCGGAGTGCTGGTGATCGCGGGCATCTGGACCGCTCCGGCGGCGGCATGCCTGATCCTGTTCCTGATTGTCGCCACGCCGATGTTCCATAACTTCTGGGATCACCAGGGGCCCGAGCGCGCGTCCCGTATCAATGGCTTTGTCGG
Source organism: Mesorhizobium sp. M1348 (assembly GCF_040317925.1). Taxonomy (NCBI): domain Bacteria; kingdom Pseudomonadati; phylum Pseudomonadota; class Alphaproteobacteria; order Hyphomicrobiales; family Phyllobacteriaceae; genus Mesorhizobium; species Mesorhizobium sp. M1348. The sequence goes on from NZ_JAMYLH010000006.1 coordinate 157,198, forward strand.
CAACGTCGCGCTGACCGGAGGATTTCTGGCGCTGATCGCGCACTTGCTTTGACAGCGATCATCGCGTCGACGTAGCCCGTTACGCCGCATACCGCAAGCCGCCATCACAGGTCAGGACCTGGCCGGTGACGAAGCTGTTCGAAACCAGGAACGCAATCGCCTCGGCGACGTCCTCGGCCCGGCCGATACGGCCGACCGGCGTCTTGCCGGCATACTCGGCAAACACCGCCTGCCGCTGATCGTTGGGCAGGAAATCCCACCATGGCGTGTCGATGACACCCGGTGCCACGACATTGACGCGTAACGGCTTCAGCTCCATCGCCAGGATCGGCACCACGGTCAGCAGCATGCCGTTGACGGCGGCGATGCCGGCGACACCCGGCGCCGACAATTGCGCCGACACCGCCGAGATGAAAGTCACCGAACCGCTCTTGTTCAGCGTCGGCAAGGCGGCCTGCAGGCAGGAGAGCTGTGGCCGGACCTTCTCGTCGACGCCGCCGCCGATGTCGGTCAGGTCAAGCGTTTCGAACGGGCCGAGCCCCTTGCCGCCGCTGGCGGCCAGCACCAGGTGATCGAAAGGGCCGAGATCGCTGAAGAACCGGCGAACCTCGTCCGGCTTCGCGGCATCGAAGGCAGCTCTTTCGACCGCGCCGCCAAGGCTGTGCCATGCATTGTCGAGCCTTTCCCGGTTGCGCCCGGTGATCGTCACCTTCATGCCCGGCCCGAGCAGCTTTTTCGCGGTGGCGAGGCCGATGCCGGAGGAGCCGCCGACGACCACGGTGTGACTGGTTTTCTCGATCATGAATTTTCTTTCTTCGATGTTGCGGAAGCGGGTGCGAGCCCGACTAGGCCGAGGGTCAATTCGCGCAACTGCTGCCTCGCCTTGGCGTCATAGGCTTGGGCATCGGCGCGGGATTCTCTTTGGCCGTCGAAATAGAGGCCGCTTCGCCCTTCGAGCGCCGGCGACGTCGCGAGATTGATGATGGCCTCGGCGCCGGTTTTGACCGAACTCCACGGCGTGATGCCCGCCTGCCGCACCATCGTAGTGTTCATGTAGCTTGCCGGATGCAGGCTGTTGACGGTCACATTGGTGCCGTTCAGTTGCTCCGCCAGATCGATGGTAAACATGATCTGCGCCAGCTTGCTCTGGCAGTAGGCACGGACGCCGTCATAGGAGCGGGTCAGCATGACGTCGTCGAAATCGATCGCCTGCTGGCCTGCCGAGGCGACGTTGACGATCCGCGCCGGCGCGCTGGCCTTGAGCAGCGGCAGCAGCTCCGTGGTGAGCAGGAAGCCGGCGAGATAATTGACGGCAAAGCGCAGTTCGTAGCCGTCGGCGCTGACCTGCCGTTTGGAGTTGGGGCCGGCGGTGCCGACGCCGGCATTGTTGATAAGGATATCGAGCCGCTTGGTCCTTGCGCGCACGGCCTCGGCGAGGCGGCGGACTTCCGCCAGGGAGGAGAGATCGGCGACGAGAAGCTCGGCCTTGCCGCCGGCGGCTTCGATCTCGGCCACGATCGCCTTGCCCCTAGTCGCGTCGCGGCCATGCACCAGGATGCGGGCGCCGCCGGCGCCGAGCCTTTGCGCGACGACGCGGCCGACGCCGTCGGTCGACCCTGTGATGAGGATTGTCTTGTCTTTCAGTTCCATGTTCAGAGCCTCCGTCTCATCGTTCTGAGCGGAAAGATGGGGCACCAGCCACTTGCCAAACAGTTCAAACTTTATCCTGGTATCGATACTGCTATAATAGCGCCGATGGATTCCACCACGCACTCCGCCGAAGACAGCCGCCGCCGCGAGCTTGGCGCCTTCCTGCGCTCGCGGCGCGAAAGGCTGACGCCTTCGGCCACGGGCATCTCGACCGGCTTGCGCAGGCGCACACCCGGGCTGCGGCGCGAAGAGGTGGCGATGATCGCCGGCGTCGGCACGACCTGGTACACCTGGCTGGAGCAGGGCCGCGACGTTCGGCCGTCGGTGGAAGTGCTTACGGCGCTCAGCCAGGCGCTGCGCCTGGACGCGGCCGAGCAACGGCATCTGTTCATCCTTGCCGGCCGACCGCAGCCGGAGCGTCGCGTCGACGCGCCGGAAAAGGTCGATGGCCCGTTGCTGCACATGCTGCAGAGCCTGGTCCTGCAGCCGGCCTATGTCGTTGGGCGGCGCTGGGACGTGCTGGCCTGGAACTCTGCCGCGGCAGCCGTGTTCGGCGACTATGGTCTGCTGGAAGGCGATGCCCGTAACATCGTCCACATGGTTTTCACCAGCCCGCAGCATCGGCGCCTGCTCGTCGACTGGGAGGAATTGGCGCGTGCCGTGCTGGCGTCATTCCGGGCAGAAAGCGCCAGATATGTCGGCGATCCGGATTTCGAGCGGCTGATCGCGCTGATGACGCGCTCGAGCCCGGAGTTTCGCGCCTGGTGGCCGCTACGCGACGTCGCCCGCAACCTATCGGGTGTGAAGCATGTCAGGCATCCGATAGCGGGCGCCATGGCGTTCGAGCATATGAGCCTGTCGATCGATGACGGCTCGGACATGAAGCTGATCGTCTACACGCCGCTCGCCGAGCAGAACTCGATCGCCAAGCTCGAACAACTGCTGGAGACGCTTCCGGCCGAGCGGCGCAGCGCGTGAACCATCAAGGCTAGCCCTTCGGCTTCAGCCCCTCGATGAACAATTGCTCGAGAAATCTTGCGGCATCCTCGAAGCGGCCATCGCCGCCGCGGTCGGGGCCGAGCACGGCGCGGACCTGGACGTCGAAATCGGCATAATGCTGCGTCGTCGCCCAGATCGAGAAGATCAGGTGCCAGGGGTCGGTGCGGGAAATCTTACCGGCGCGCATCCAGCCCTTGATGACGTTGGCCTTCTCGTCGACCAGTGTCTTCAACTCGCCCTCCAGCATCGGCATGATGCGCGGCGCGCCCTGCAGGATCTCGTTGGCGAACAGCCGGCTCTCGCGCGGGAAGTCGCGCGCCATTTCGAGCTTGCGCCTGATGTAGCTGCGCAGTTCGGTCAAGGGATCGCCGATGTCGTCGAGTTCGCGCAGCGGCGCCAGCCAGGTGTCGAGAAGCCGCTGCATCAGCGTCTCGTGGATGTCCTCCTTGCGGCGGAAATAATAGAGCAGGTTCGGCTTCGACATGCCGGCGGCTTCGGCGATCTGGTCGATGGTGGAGCCGCGAAAACCGTTGGTCGAGAAGACTTCGAGCGCCGCCTCGAGGATGAGCTCGCGCTTTTCCAGCTGGATGCGGGTGCGGCGAGGAGCGGAGCTTTCGACCGCCCCCGTCACCTCGAAAAACCTTCACTGCGAGGAGTGTCTGGACCAATTCTCTGGACCAGTTTTTCTCCGCCCTGTGGAGCGCACTTCGAAAGCCGCATTTCCGCTAGTAATCCCTTGACCGCTGATAAGGCGGTGCTAACGTTTGTCCAACCGGTCAAAAATTTGCGTAGCACGAAAACGTCGCGAAGACCAAGTGTTGGAAAGACCAAGCGTCAGCCGCACCGAAACAGGTTACAAGGGGAAGTCTTGGTCATGTCCAACCGGCTGAAAGTCACGCCGAACGATCTCAGCGCATTCTGGATGCCGTTCACGGCAAACCGGCAGTTCAAGCAGGCGCCGCGCATGATGGTGTCGGCCAAGGACATGCATTACACGACCAGCGACGGGCGCAAGGTTCTCGACGGCACCGCCGGCCTGTGGTGCGTCAATGCCGGCCACTGCCGTCCGAAGATCACCGAGGCGATTCAGAGCCAGGCGGCCGAGCTCGACTATGCACCCGCTTTCCAGATGGGCCACCCGATCGTGTTCGAGCTGGCGAACCGGCTGGTCGACATCGCGCCGAAGGGTATGGACCATGTGTTCTTCACCAATTCCGGATCGGAATCGGTCGAGACCGCGCTGAAGATGGCGATCGCCTATCACCGCGTAAAAGGCGAGGGCTCGCGCACCCGCCTGATCGGCCGCGAGCGCGGTTATCACGGCGTTAATTTCGGCGGCATTTCGGTTGGTGGCATCGTCACCAACCGCAAGATGTTCGGCACGCTGCTCGGCGGCGTCGATCACATGCCACACACGCATCTGCCGGAAAAGAACTCCTTCACCAAGGGCGTGCCCGAGCACGGCGCAGAATTGGCGAACGAGTTGGAGCGCATCGTCGCCCTGCACGACGCGTCGACCATCGCCGCCGTCATCGTCGAACCGGTTGCCGGTTCCACTGGCGTCATCCTGCCGCCGAAGGGCTATCTGCAGAAGCTGCGCGAGATCTGCACCAAGCATGGCATCTTGCTGATTTTCGATGAGGTCATCACCGGTTTCGGCCGTCTCGGCACGCCGTTTGCCGCGGACTATTTCGGCGTCACGCCGGACATCATGACCACCGCCAAAGGCGTCTCCAACGGCGTCATCCCGATGGGCGCGGTGTTCGTCAAGAAGGAAATCCACGACGCCTTCATGACCGGCCCCGAGCACATGATCGAGTTCTTCCACGGCTACACCTATTCGGGCAATCCGATCGCCTGCGCGGCGGCGCTGGGCACGCTCGACACCTACAAGGAAGAGGGGCTGCTGACGCGCGGCGAGGAACTGGCGCCGTACTGGGAGGACGCGCTGCACTCGCTGAAGGGCGAGCCGAACGTCATCGATATCAGAAACATCGGCCTGATCGGTGCAATCGAGCTGGCGCCGATCGCCGGCCAGCCGACGAAGCGGGCCTTCTCGGCCTTTGTGAAGGCGTTCGAGCGTGGTGCATTGATCCGCACCACCGGCGACATCATCGCGCTGTCGCCGCCGCTGATCATCACCAAGGGCCAGATCAACGAATTGATCGACCATGTGCGCGAAGTGCTGAGGGCGGTGGATTGAACCAGGTGCAGCTTTCCCTCCCCCTCGAGGGGAGGGTGGCCGCGAAGCGGCCGGGTGGGGTCGGTGCGGCAGCGCGCCAACCTGACCTTCGGCCGCATAGGTGTCTCTGATGCCCCGGACCCGCGTGAGCTTCGAAATGCGCCAAAAGGCGCGCGCGCTTCGAGTTCATGCGACCAAAGGCGAATCGCTGCTTTGGTATGAACTGCGCGAATTGAAATCGGCCGGCATGAAATTCCGCCGCCAGTGTCCGATCGGGCCTTATATCGTCGACTTTACTTGCCTTGCGGTAAAGCTGGTCGTTGAAGTCGATGGTGATCTGCACGAACAGGAGAAGGGCAAACGGCACGACGCCGTCCGTGATGCCTATCTGCGATCGCTTGGGTTCGACATCTTTCGCGTCGATGAGCCCGATGTCATAAACAGCGCTTGGCATGTCGCACAGGTGGTCAAGGAGAAGGTCGCGCGCATGTCAGCCGACCCCACCCGACCGCTTCGCGGCCACCCTCCCCTCGAGGGGGAGGGGGACGCTGGCGTGCCGCAACCAATGAGGTTTTAGAATATGGCCGCCCCCGGCGAGAATCTGCGAATCAATTCAGACCGTTTGTGGGATTCGATAATGGAGATGGCGAAGATCGGCCCTGGCATTGCCGGCGGCAACAATCGCCAGACCGTTACCGACGAGGATGGCGAAGGGCGGCACCTGTTCAAGCGCTGGTGCGATGAGGCGGGGCTCGAAATGGGCGTCGACGAGATGGGCACGATGTTTGCCCGCCGCGAAGGCACCGATCCCAGCCTGCCGCCGGTCTATGTCGGCAGCCATCTCGACACCCAGCCGACCGGCGGCAAGTATGACGGCGTGCTCGGCGTGCTCGGCGGCCTGGAGGTCGTGCGCTCGCTCAACGATCTCGGCATCAAGACAAAGCACCCGATCGTCGTCACCAACTGGACCAACGAGGAAGGCGCGCGCTTTGCGCCGGCCATGATGGCGTCCGGCGTTTTCGCCGGCGTGCTCGATCAGGCCGACGTTTATTCGCATGTCGACAAGGACGGCAAGAAATTCGGCGAGGAGCTCGAACGGATCGGCTGGAAGGGTACCGAGAAAGTCGGCGAGCGCAAGATCCACGCCTTCTTCGAATTGCACATCGAGCAGGGCCCGATCCTCGAGGATGAGGGCATCGACATCGGTGTCGTCACCCATGGCCAGGGACTGAAATGGCTGCAGGTGACGCTGACCGGCAAGGAGGCGCATACCGGCTCGACGCCGATGCCGAAGCGCCGCAATGCCGGGCTCGGCATGGCGCGCGTGATCGAATTGGTGCACGAGATCGCCATGGACTACCAACCCGACGCCGTCGGCGCGGTCGGCCATATGGAGGTTTATCCGAACTCGCGCAACATCATTGCCGGGCGCACCGTCTTCACCATCGACATCCGCTCGCCGGAAAAGGAGGTGCTGGACGCCATGGACGGCCGCATCCGCGAAGGCATCGACACGATCTGTGACGCGCTCGACATCAAATATCAAATCGATCAGGTCGGCCATTTCGATCCGGTCACCTTCGACGCGGGCTGCGTCAAGGCTGTGCGGGATGCGGCGGAGCGCCTGGGTTATACGCATCGCAACATCGTCTCCGGCGCCGGCCATGACGCTTGCTGGATCAACCGCGTTGCACCCACCGCAATGGTGATGTGCCCCTGTGTCGACGGTCTCAGCCACAACGAGGCCGAGGAAATCACCAAGGAATGGGCGGCGGCCGGCGCCGACGTGCTGTTCCATGCGGTGGTCGACACGGCGGTGATTGTCGTATGATGGGATAGCTGCCGCCTCGCAACGCCGCTCGCAAGAAGCGCGAAGAGAATAAGGGAACAAGAAAATGTCCAAAGTCATCAAGAATGGCACCATCGTCACCGCCGACCGGACGTGGAAGGCCGATGTGCTGTTCAAGCACGGCAAGATCATCGCCATCGGCCCGGACCTGCATGGCGACCACGAGTTCGACGCCACCGGCTGCTATGTGATGCCGGGCGGCATCGACCCGCACACCCATCTCGAAATGCCGTTCATGGGCACCTATTCGTCCGACGATTTCGAGAGCGGCACGCGCGCCGCGCTTGCCGGCGGCACGACGATGGTCGTCGATTTCTGCCTGCCGGCGCCGCAGCAGTCTCTGCTCGAGGCCCTGCAGATGTGGGACAACAAGACTTCGAAGGCGTCCTGCGACTATTCCTTCCACATGGCGATCACCTGGTGGGGCAAGCAGGTGTTCGACGAGATGGCCACCGTCGTCGACAGGGGCATTACCTCGTTCAAGCATTTCATGGCCTACAAGGGGGCGCTGATGGTCGACGACGACGAGTTGTATTCGTCGTTCCAGCGCTGCGCCGACCTTGGCGCGCTGCCGCTGGTCCATGCCGAGAATGGCGACGTGGTGGCGGCACTGTCGCAAAAGCTGCTGGCGGCGGGCAATAGCGGCCCGGAGGGACACGCCTATTCGCGCCCGCCGGAAGTCGAAGGCGAGGCGACCAATCGTGCCATCATGATCGCCGACATGGCCGGCGTGCCGCTCTATGTCGTGCATGTCTCCTGCGAGCAGGCGCACGAGGCCATTCGCCGGGCGCGCCAGAAAGGCATGCGGGTGTTCGGCGAGCCGCTGGTCCAGCACCTGACGCTGGACGAGAGCGAATATTTCAACAAGGACTGGGACCATGCGGCGCGGCGCGTCATGAGCCCGCCCTTCCGCAACAAATGGCACCAGGATTCGCTGTGGGCCGGCCTGCAGGCCGGGTCGCTGCAAGTGGTGGCGACCGACCATTGTGCCTTCACCACCAAACAGAAGCGCAACGGCGTCGGCGACTTCACCAAGATCCCGAACGGCACGGGCGGGCTCGAGGATCGTTTGCCGGTGCTGTGGACGACCGGCGTCAAAACCGGCCGGCTGACGATGAACGAGTTCGTCGCGGTGACCTCGACCAACATCGCCAAGATCCTCAACATGTACCCGAAAAAGGGCGCCATCGTCGAAGGCGCGGACGCCGACATCCTCGTATGGGACCCGAAGCGCAAGAAGAAGATCACGGCCAAGAAGCAGCAGTCGGTGATCGACTACAATGTCTTCGAAGGTTTTGAGGTAACCGGCCTGCCGCGCTTCGTCTTCTCGCGCGGCGAACTGTCGATCGAGGAAAACGAAGTCAAGGCAAAGCCCGGCCATGGCGAGTTCGTCGCTCGCGAACCGAATGCGGCGGTCAATCGGGCGCTGTCGACGTGGAAGGAAATTTCCGCGCCGCGCAAGGTGGAACGGACAGGCATCCCGGCGACGGGCGTTTGAGCTTGGCGAGCCAGGGAGCGATTATCTCAATGGCCGCGGTGATCCTTGCCGCCGGGCCGGCGGCGGCGGACGTCCTTGCCGGCTCCTTTGGCAATGAGGTCGGTTGCGTTGGTGTACGGCTCGGTTATCAGGACAGCGACGATTATGTCGTGCTGACCGCCGACGGCGTCGAAACCTATGGCAGCGGCTGCCAGTTCGCACAGCGACTGACGACGGCGCCTGGCACCCTGTTGTTGAGTTCCACCTGTTTCGCCGAGGGCGAGGAGGGGACGAGCACTGATGTCGTCAAGGTCATCAACAAAGGAGGGGACGGTTTCTTCGTGACCATTCCCGGCCTTGAGGAGATAGGGCCGCTGAAATCATGTTCGTGACGGTGCCGATGACGGCTGCTGCCTCGATGCCGGCGTCAGGCGACCAACCCGTCCAGTTCCGGCAGCAGGACGACGCTTTCCTGTTCGTTGGGGTCGGTGCGGGCGATGACCGCCGAGGCGGGGCTGTCGCTCAGATTGGCCGGCAGATGCGGCACGCCGGGGGGAATATAGAAAAGATCACCGGCCTTGACCACGATGTGCTGTTCGAGCCGCTCGCCATACCAGGTATGAACTTCGCCGGAGAGCACATAGATCGCGGTTTCATGGTTTTCGTGCATATGCGCCTTGGCGCGGGCGCCCGGAGGCATGGTCAGCAGATGCATGCAGATGCCGGACGAGCCGACTGTTTCGGCGGCGATACCGGCGAAATAACTCAGGCCCTGTTTGCCTTCATAAGAGCTTTCAGGGCGGATAAGATGGCAAGTGGGTTTGGGCGACATCGGGGCAACTCCGGGCGTCTATCTGATGCGACAAGGGCGAGCAGAACTGGGGCGAGTAAAACTGGGGCGAGTAGGACTGGGCGAGTGGAAAGCAACATCGGGGTAAAATCAATGGGATTCCGGCCGCGGCAGTGGCCGGAAGCGACAGGCTACGGCCGATGACGGGAGCATCGCCAACCGTTGTTTCGGCAAGCAAGCTTGGCCTGACCTTCCAGACCAATGACGGTCCGGTGCAGGCGCTGTCGAATGTCGACCTGACCATCGGCAAGGGCGAATTCGTGTCCTTCATCGGGCCGTCCGGCTGCGGCAAGACGACCTTGCTGCGCGTGATCGCCGATCTGGAGAAGCCGACATCGGGAGCCATTTCCGTCAACGGCATGACGCCCGAGCAGGCGCGCCAGAGCCGCGCCTATGGCTATGTCTTCCAGGCGGCCGCACTTTATCCGTGGCGCACGATCGAGCGCAATGTGGCGCTGCCGCTGGAGATCATGGGACTGTCGAGGGCGGAGCAGGCGGCGCGCATCAAGCGAACCCTCGACCTCGTCAACCTCAGCGGCTTCGAGAAGAAATACCCGTGGCAGCTTTCGGGCGGCATGCAGCAGCGCGCCTCGATCGCACGGGCGCTGGCCTTCGACGCCGACCTTTTGTTGATGGACGAGCCGTTCGGCGCGCTCGACGAGATCGTGCGCGACCACCTCAACGAACAGCTGCTGGAGCTTTGGGAACGAACCAACAAGACCATCTGCTTCGTCACCCATTCGATCCCCGAGGCGGTCTATCTGTCGACGCGCATCATCGTGATGTCGCCGCGCCCGGGGCGTGTCAGCGACGTAATAGAATCGACGCTGCCGAAAAAGCGGCCGCTCGATATCCGCGAGACGCCGGAGTTCCTGGCCATCGCGGCACGGGTGCGCGACGGGCTGAGGGCAGGGCACAGCTATGATGATTGAGGCGCAGGACAGGATTCCGGCTTCGCCTAACGACGAAGCGGCCACCCACGCCTTCGTCATCCTAGGGCGGAGCCGCCGCGAAGCGGCGCGCGCAGACCCTAGGATCCATGCCGTGACTTCGGCCGAAGGGCGCAAACAGTCGAGAATAAGCGCCACTCGGAGCGGTGCGCAGGGAGCCATTTTCCGCACCGTTGCGGAGCGGGAAGGTAACGGCATGGATCCTAGGGTCTGCGCCGCGTCGCTTCGCTCCTTGCTTCGCCCTAGGATGACGAAAGCGTGGTTGGGCGCTCCCTTTACGCACGCCGCTTCGCGGCTGCTCGGCCCTAGGAAGACGAAAGAAACGATTGCCGGGGCGAAAGTACCCGGCCTCCGCTTCGCTCCGGCCACCCTCTCCCCGTTGGGGAGAGGAGGGCGCCAAGCACCCGAGTGTCGCTAGATGGATAGCTTCCGCGACAAGCTTGTTCCGGTGACCTCGATTCTCCTGGGCGTCGTCGTCGTCTGGTACGTCATGGCTGTCATCCTCAACGCGCCGTTCCAGCGCGATCTCGACCGCCGCGCCAATCAGACACCGGGCATTGTGGAATTCATCGGCAAGACGCTGGCACAGCCGAAGCCGACGCTGCCGGCGCCGCATCAGGTGGCGGTAAATTTTTTCGAAAACACCTTTCTGCGCAGCATTACCTCGAACCGCAGCCTTGTCTACAATGCCTGGGTGACGCTGTCGTCGACACTGCTCGGCTTTGCCTTCGGCACGGCGCTCGGCATCGTCATCGCCGTCGGCATCGTGCATGTGGCGACGCTCGACCGCAGTCTGATGCCGTGGATCATCGCCTCGCAGACCATTCCGATCCTGGCGGTGGCGCCGATGATCATTGTCGTGCTGGCGGCGGTCGGCATCACCGGGCTGATTCCGAAGGCGCTGATCTCGACCTATCTGTCGTTCTTCCCGGTGGTGGTTGGCATGGTGAAGGGGCTTCGCTCGCCCGAGCTCACCCATCTCGACCTGATGCACACCTATAATGCCAGTCCCTCGCAGACCTTCTGGAAATTACGGGTGCCGGCCTCGGTGCCGTTCCTGTTCACCTCGATGAAGGTGGCGGTGGCCGCCAGCCTGGTCGGCGCGATCGTCGGCGAGCTGCCGACCGGCGCCGTCGCCGGCATCGGCGCCAAATTGCTCGCCGGCGCCTACTACAGCCAGACGATCGACATCTGGTCGGCGCTGGTTGCCGGCTCGGTGGTCGCGGCACTGCTGGTTATGCTGGTCGGCATTGCCGGGCGCCTAGTCGACCGCGCCATGGGCGGGAGGCCGGCATGAGCTCCATCCTGAGCCTTTCCTCAATCACCCCTCGATCCTGGCAAGGGTATGCCGCGCTTGTCCTGCTTGTCGGCGCGCTGCTTCTTTGGCCGCTCGTCAGTGCTACGCCCGGTTACGGCATGGCGACTACGGTTTTGATTTTCATTTTGCTGCTCGTGGCAATCGAAGCCGACAACTTGCCACCGATGATCGGGGTGGTGTTGCTGTTCCTTGGCGCGCACGGCGCGGCGTGGATGCTGCTCGCCGGCATAACCGGCAATGAAGGCAGCGCTCGCGGCTCCTTCTATCTGCTGCTCGCCGCGGCGTGGTTTTTGGCCTGGCGCTGCGTAACGGTCTTGTCGTCGTTTCGCCCGACATCGCGCTGGGCGTCAACCGCCCTGCGCCTGATCATTCCGGCCATCTTCGGCGCCTGGATCCTGATCATCTGGGAAGCGGTGACGCGTGGTGCCGGCATTCCCTTCATCCTGTTGCCGCCGCCAAGCGCCATCGGTGCACGCATCGTCGGCTCGCTGCCGGTGCTGGGGGCCGATGTCAGGCAGACCATCTTCAAGGCGGTCATCTTCGGCTATGTGGTGGGGAGCAGCGCCGGCTTCCTCGTTGCCATAGCCGCCGACCGCGTGCCGTTCCTGCGGCGCGGGCTTTTGCCGATCGGCAATATGGTGTCGGCGCTGCCGATCATCGGCGTCGCGCCGATCATGGTCATGTGGTTTGGCTTCGACTGGCAGTCGAAGGCAGCGGTGGTCATCATCATGACCTTCTTCCCGATGCTGGTGAACACCGTCGCCGGGCTTGCCGCCTCCGGCCATATGGAGCGCGACCTGATGCGCACCTACGCCTCGAGCTACTGGCAGACGCTGTTCAAGCTGCGGCTGCCGGCGGCGGCACCCTTCATCTTCAATGCGTTGAAGATCAATTCGACGCTGGCGCTGATCGGCGCCATCGTCGCCGAGTTCTTCGGCACCCCGGTGGTCGGCATGGGATTCCGCATTTCGACGGAAGTCGGGCGGATGAACATCGACATGGTGTGGGCGGAAATCGCAGTTGCAGCACTTGCGGGTTCGGTCTTTTATGGCGTGGTCGCTCTTTTCGAGAGAGCAATCACGTTTTGGCATCCCTCTGTCCGTGGTGGATAGGGGCGGTGGGTTTAGGGCGCTAACTTCAGAGGGTAAAAACATGAAAAGACTTGTTGTTTCGATGCTGGCCGGCGCGATGTCGCTTGCCGCGTTCCAGGCGATGGCCGCAGACAAGGTGACGCTGCAGCTGAAGTGGGTCACCCAGGCACAGTTCGCCGGCTATTATGTCGCCAAGGCCAAGGGCTTCTATGACGCCGAGGGCCTCGACGTCGACATCAAGCCCGGCGGCCCGGACATTGCACCGGAGCAGGTTATTGCCGGCGGCGGCGCCGACGTCATCGTCGACTGGATGGGCGGTGCGCTGGCTGCGCGCGAGAAGGGCGTGCCGCTGGTCAACATCGCCCAGCCGTTCAAGAAGGCCGGCATGGAGCTGGTCTGCCCGAAGGACGGCCCGATCAAGACGGAAGCCGACTTCAAGGGCCACACGCTCGGCGTCTGGTTCTTCGGCAACGAGTATCCGTTCTATGCCTGGATGAACAAGCTTGGCCTCAAGACCGACGGCGGGCCGGACGGCGTCACCGTGCTCAAGCAGAGCTTCGACGTGCAGCCGCTGATCCAGAAGCAGGCGGATTGCATTTCGGTCATGACCTATAACGAGTACTGGCAGCTCATCGACGCCGGCTACAAGCCGGAAGAGCTAACCGTCTTCAACTATTCCGCCATGGGCAACGATCTGCTCGAAGACGGGCTCTATGCGTTGGAGGACAAGCTCAAGGATCCGGCCTTCGAGGACAAGATGGTGCGTTTCGTGCGCGCTTCGATGAAGGGCTGGAAATACGCCGTCGACAATTCCGACGAGGCGGCCGGCATCGTCATGGACAATGGCGGCCAGGACGAGAACCACCAAAAGCGGATGATGGGCGAAGTCGCCAAGCTGATCGACAATGCCGATGGCAAGCTCGATCCGGCGACCTACGAGCGCACCGCCAAGGCGCTGCTCGACCAGAAGATCATCAGCAAGGAGCCGACCGGCGCCTACACGACAGCGATCACCGACAAGGCCATCAAATAGGGCTGTCAAACTGGCTTGTAGCGGAAAAGGGGCGGGTGACCGCCCCTTTTTAGTGGGGTAAAATGAACGTTACCCGCGGAAACATCCGCTCGCAAAATCGTTGTGCCGGTGCATCCAACTCAAGGATGTCACAACGGAGGTTTCCATGCGCATCCAGTCCTTCACGCCGATGCTTTCGGCGCTGGCCATTTCTGCAGCCATCTTCTCGGTGTCACCGGCCCTGGCCGAAACCGTAAAGATGACGGCGACGCTCGATGGTGCTCAGCAGAACCCGCCCGTCACCACGAAGGGCAAGGGCACCGCCACGCTCAGGTTCAACACCGCCACCAAGAAACTCAGCTGGACCGTGAGATATTCCGGCCTCAGCGGACCGGCGAAGGCCGCACACATTCACGGCCCGGCGGAAAAGGGTCAAAACGCCGACCCGGTGGTACCGTTCGAAGGCAAGCTGAAGAGCCCGATCAAGGGTTCGGCGACATTGACCGATGCCCAGGCCACCGATCTTGAGGCGGGCAAATACTACGTCAACATCCACACCGCGGCCCACGCGGACGGCGAGATCCGCGGCCAGATCGAGAAGGCCGAATAGGCAGATCACGACGACAAAACAGGGCAACTGCCCTGTTTTGTCAGGCCTTGTCGCGAATCTGGGTCATCGTGCGGGTCGGCGTGATGGCTTCGGGGTCGAGCCTGATCTCGACGATCGACGGCTTGCCGCTGGCCCGCGCCCGCTCGAAGGCCGCCGCGAAGTCGGCGGTCTTTTCCACGGTCTCGCCATGGCCGCCATAGGCGCGGGCCAAAGCAGCAAAGTCGGGATTCCTCAAATCCGTAGCGACGACGCGTCCGGGATATTCGCGCTCCTGATGCATGCGGATGGTGCCGTAGATGCCATTGTTGACGACGATGACGATGATCGGCAGCCCGTATTGCACGGCGGTGGCGAATTCCTGGCCGTTCATCAGGAAACAGCCGTCGCCGGCGAAGGCGATCACGTCGCGGTCGGGGAAAAGCTGCTTGGCGGCGACCGCCGCCGGCGTGCCGTAGCCCATTGAGCCTGACGTGGGCGCGGCTTGCGTGCCGAAACGCCGGAACCGATGGTAACGATGCACCCAGGTGGCGTAGTTGCCGGCGCCATTGGTGAGGATGGCGTCGTCCGGGAGCATCGTTTCGAGATAATTCATGATCGGCCCCATCTGGACGGCGCCGGGCCCACTTTCCGGTGGCGTCGACCAGTCGAGATACGCGGCATGCAGCTTCGCTGCCTCCGCCGCCCACACCGGCGTTGCGGCCGGCTTGCGTCTGGCAAAGGCTTCGACGAAAGCGGCAGGCGAGGCATTGATCGCCAGCGCCGGCCGGTAGACGCGGCCGAGTTCGCCGGCGTCGGCATGGATATGGACCAGCGTCTGGTCGGGGTAGGGGCTCTTCAGCAGCGTGTAGTCGGACGACGGCATCTCGCCCATGCGGCCGCCGATCAGCAGCACAAGGTCGGCCTGCTTGATGGCGGTTGCTACCTTGGGATTGATGCCGATGCCGACATCGCCGGCATAGTTTGGGTGGAGATGGTCGAACAGCATCTGGCGGCGGAAGGAGCAGCCGACCGGCAGCGACCAGGCTTCGGCTATCGCCCGCATCCGTGCAACGGCCTCCGCGTCCCAGCGCGTCCCGCCGAGGATGACGAAGGGCCGCTTTGCCTTGTTGAGCAACACTTCCAGCGCGTCGAGCTCGATTTCGCCAGGCCGCGTCTCGACAGGGGTGTAATGCCGGGCTTCCGGTGCCTCGGCGAGGCTGGTCAGCATGTCCTCGGGCAGCGAGATGACGACCGGGCCGGGCCGGCCGGACGTCGCCACCGAAAAAGCGCGTGTGACAAATTCGGGGATGCGCGCGGCGTCGTCGATCTCGACCACCCATTTGGCGATATCGCCGAAGAACCTGACGTAGTCGACCTCCTGGAATGCCTCGCGCCCCTTGGCGTGGCTAGCGACCTGGCCGATGAACAGGATGAGGGGGACTGAATCCTGCATGGCGATGTGGATGCCGGCCGAAGCATTGGTGGCGCCCGGGCCGCGGGTGACGAAGCAGATGCCGGGCCTGCCGGTCAGGCGGCCATGGCAGTCGGCCATCATTGCGGCACCGCCCTCCTGGCGGCAGACGATGGTGCGGATCGGTGAATCATGCAGCGCGTCGAGCACCGCCAGATAGGATTCGCCGGGCACGCAATAGATACGGTCCGTTCCGTTGGCTTCGAGCGCATCGACGATGAGTTGTCCGCCGGTCTTCATTTTCCTGACCTCTCCAGTTCGGCAAGGATTTCTTCGGTGTGTTCGCCGAGACGCGGCGACGGGCGCTCATAGACCAGCGGCGTGCCGGACATGACCATCGGCGCCCGCACCGAGGGCAAGAGATTGCCATGGCCGTCATCGAGGTCGAGCCGCATGCCGCGCGCGATGGTCTGCGGGTCGGCAAACATCTGGCCGATGTTGTTGATAGGGCTGGCCGGCACTCCGGCTGTCTCGAGTCTGGCCAGCAGCGGGTCGCGATCGAAGGCTTTCAGCGCCTCGATCATGTGCTCGCGCAGCTTCGCCCGGTTGGCGACGCGGGCGGGATTGGTGGCGAAGTCAGGGTTCGACGCCAGCTCGTCGAGACCGACGGCAGCGCAGAACTTTGCGAACTGGCCGTCATTGCCGACCGCCAGGATGATGTGGCCATTTTTCACCGGCACCACTTCGTAGGGCGCGATGTTCATATGCGCATTGCCCATCTGCACCGGCGATTGTCCGGAGACGAGATAGTTGAGGTTCTGGTTGCCGAGCGTCGAGATCTGGGTGTCGAAGAGCGCCATGTCGATATGCTGGCCTTTGCCGGTCTTCTCGGCATGGCGAAGGGCCGCCTGGATGGCAATGACCGAATAAAGCCCGGTGAAAACATCTGAAATAGCCACGCCCGCCTTCTGCGGTTCGCGGCCGGCTTCGCCGGTGATCGACATCATGCCGGCCATGGCCTGGATGATGAAATCATAACCGGCGCGCGGCGCGTACGGTCCCGACTGGCCAAAACCGGTGATCGAGCAATAGATCAGCCGCGGGTTGATTTTCTTCAGGCCGTCATAGTCGAGGCCGTATTTCTTCAGTCCGCCGACTTTGAAGTTTTCGATCAGCACGTCCGATGTCGCGACCAGTCGGCGCACCCTCTCGGCGCCCTCGAGCGTCGAGAAATCGATGGCGATGGAGCGCTTGCCGCGGTTGCAGGAATGGTAATAGGCGGCCGAAAGGTTCTCGCCGTCATGGCCGATGACGAAGGGCGGTCCCCATTTGCGGGTGTCGTCGCCGCCGTCCGGGCTTTCGACCTTGATCACGTCGGCGCCGAGGTCGGCAAGCAACTGCCCGGCCCATGGCCCGGCAAGGATGCGCGCGAGTTCGATGACGCGGATGCCTTTGAGCGGAGGCTCAGTCATGGATCACCATGGTTGGTCGAAAGCGCAGGCTTAGATCTTTTTTGTGCATGTCGTTATCCCAAAACCGCTGCGCACCCTCGGGTCGAGCCCAAGGGCATGCTTTGGGCGACATCCCACTATCAATCCCGGGTGCCGCTGTCACGGCCCTTGCAATGGGCCAAGTATCACTGTGCCCTCAGCACACGGTCGGCCCAGGCGGCAAAATCCTCCATGATGATGTCTCGATTGATCTCGTTCAGGCTTTCGTGGCGGGTTTCGGCGTAAACCTTTGAAACGAGATTCGAAAAACCCATCATGTGCATCCGGCCGGCAAGATGGCTGACCGCCTTGCCGCCGTCCGAGGCCGGATCCTGCTCGCCTCCGACCAGATTGACGAACAGGTCGCGCCGCACGCCGGAAAAATTGCGGTCGCTGCCGCAATGCAGCGTCATCTTGACGATGTCCTGCCACATCGACACCGATGCGTCCCAGCCGCAGAGCGGGTCGGCGATGTATTTCTCGACTTCAACGGCATCGCGCGACAGCCAGTCGAACGGCGTCCGGCGATTGGGCACCGCCTTGCCCCAGGCCCGGAACGTCAGCCGGGGCAGCATGCGCGACGGCACGTCTGAGCCAAGCCGGAACTTTTCCCAACCAAGCATGGCCAGCGCGATTTGGCCGAGCAGTCCGGCCGAGAAATTGCCGTTCCAGATCGCGGCGGCATGGATGCGCGCCGAGTTGCGGAGGACAAAGTTCAGCGCGACCGACGCGCCCAAGGAATGGCCGAAGACGATGACCGGCAGGCCAGCCCTTTCCCTGGCGATCAGATCGTGGACGGCGGCGACATCGGCGATGACCTTGGCACCGCCATTCGCATCGGCGAACCTGCCAGGTGGCGCGTCGGGCGCCTTGGTGGCGCCGTGGCCACGGTGGTCGTGCGCGAAGACCTGGTAGCCGCGCGCGCCGAGGAAATCGGCGAAGCGGGCATAGCGCGCGGCGTGTTCGGCCAACCCGTGGTTGATCTGAACGATGGCGCGCGGTTGGCCGATGGCGTGTTTCACATAAAGGTTGAGCTCGGCGCCGGTCGGCGATCGAAGCACAAGCTGTTGGTCGAATGACATCGCCGCGTCGTCTCCAACGCCCCGACACGATACCGGACGCGAGTTTTGTTTGCGCCGGCGCCGGTTTTGCGTCAATCCGGCGTGACCGATTTGCGCGCTGACGTTTACCGCACGTTCGCAATTCTGACATGGTGGCATCGGCAGTCTGTTGCCGCAGTTTTTCAGCCGAGGGACCCTTATGCGGACAGGTTTTGTTTTCGGATTGGCGCTTGCGGCCGTGCTGCTTGCCGGCGCGGCGCGGGCCGATGTGAAGATGACCGGCGCTTTCGTCGCCGATACCGCCTGTCCGGCAACGCAGGCGATCAAGAGCGGCAAGAATCCCGGCAACATCTCGACCGCGGCTGGCCAGAGCTATGATCTCCTGGCCGGCAACAAGGACGCGCCCACGCACTATCTCATTCGCGTGCCGGGCGCCGATCCGGAGCGCCGCTGGGTCAAGACCGGCTGCGGCCACGTTTCGGGCGGCAGCGGATCGACGATGCCGGCTGCACCGGCGCCTGCCGATCCGAACAAGCCATCGGCGTCCGGAAAACCGGAATATGTCTTCGCGCTGAGCTGGCAGCCGGCTTTCTGTGAGACCAAATCCAGCAAGGCCGAATGCCGGGCGCAGACCGCCGCCGGTTTCGATGCGACCCACTTCACCTTGCATGGGTTGTGGCCGCAGCCGAATGGAAATTTCTATTGCCAGGTCGCGGCAGGCGACAAGGCGAACGACGATCCGGCGCACTGGCGGGATTTGCCGCCGGTCACGCTGGACCCGAATACGCGGTCGGAACTCGACCAGGTGATGCCGGGCACCGCATCCGCCCTCGAAAGGCATGAATGGATCAAGCACGGCACCTGCTACGGCAAGAGCCAGCAGGAGTATTTCTCCGACGCCTTGAACCTGATGCGCGCGGTGAACGCTTCGCCGGTGCGCGATCTCTTCACCAAGAACATCGGCAAGCAGCTCACGTCCGATCAGATTGCCAGCACCTTCGACAGCCCTTCGGCAAAGGCGCGGGCGACCGGGTCCGCGTATCCTGCGTGGTCGATCCCTCGAGCGGCAGGCGGCTGATCGGCGAGCTGACGCTCGGCCTGGCCGGCCCGATCGCCTCGAACGCCTCGCTCGGTGCCCTGCTGCTTGCCTCGGCACCGACAACCAAGGCCGGCTGCCCGAAGGGCACGGTCGATGCCGTCGGGTTCCAGTAGACAGGCCGAACGCAACTGTCGCTTTGCACCGGGGATGGTATGATCCCTGGGCATCATTCGTAGGGGGTGGCGATGAGTGGCATGACGAGCGGCGCGCTGGCGCGGCTGGCGTTCTGGGCCAAGGGCATGACGGCGATCCGCGACGGCCATATGGAGTGGCCGGGCTTTTCCTACACCGAAGTGGAGTGGGTGCGCATGACCACGCTTGCCAAACCCGTCGGCGGCGGCACCTACCAATTGTTCA
Source organism: Mesorhizobium sp. M1348 (assembly GCF_040317925.1). Lineage (NCBI taxonomy): Bacteria > Pseudomonadati > Pseudomonadota > Alphaproteobacteria > Hyphomicrobiales > Phyllobacteriaceae > Mesorhizobium > Mesorhizobium sp. M1348. The sequence goes on from NZ_JAMYLH010000006.1 coordinate 176,583, forward strand.
CGCTGGTCAACGCGGCGATCTTCATCGCCATTGCTGCGCTCGGGATCTTCGGTGTCTTCCTGCCGCTGGCGGCGCTGCTGTTCCCGGTGCCGGCCGAAACCAGTGCGCTCAAGTTTTCGCTGCTCCTGGCCGCATGCGCCTTCCTGATCATCGGCATCGGCCTGCCGATTTCGCTGAGTCTTTCGACCGCACTGGTGGCGCCGAAGTCGCTACGTGCCGCGCTCGTCGCCGTGCCCGGCGACCAGGCGCTTGCCGCAAAAGTGTCATGGCAGATCAACCGGATCACGCTCGTGCTCTGCGGCCTGCTGATGCCGGGCATCCTTCTGTTCATTGCCTACGACATCGATGCCGGTCCGATTATTACCGCGTTGAAATGGCTGGCGATCGCGCTGATGGCGATTTCGGTTGCGATCGGCGGATGGCAGCGGCGCAAACGATCCTGATTGAGCCAATCGGAGGCCAGGGTAGCGTTACGCGCCGGCGCTGCGCTCCGGCCTGGTCCATGTGTTGCGGCCGTCTGCTTCGTTGCCGCCCGGTTCGCCGACAACGCGATCGCGTCCGGTCGATTTGGCCTTGTAGAGACGCTGGTCGGCGAGCGCAAAGAGATCGGCAAGGCAACGGGTCGTCTCGCTGACTGTCGAGATGCCGGCGCTGACGGTGATGTCGAACCGGCTGGTGCTTGCGGACGTCTTGACCGCTTGCCTGACGGTTTCGCCCAGCAGTCTGGCGAGCGGCTGCGGACGCCAGCCGAGGATGGCGAATTCCTCGCCGCCGATCCTGAACAATTGATCTTCGGTCCCGACAAGTTCGCCAAGCAAAATCGCCAGGGCTTTCAGCACCTTGTCGCCCTCGGCATGGCCGAAGCGGTCGTTGATCGATTTGAAGTGGTCGACATCGATGATCAGCAGGCTGAGCGGCCTGGCGGTTCGCAGGCTGGTTGCAACGGCGGCCTCGCCATCGCTGTCGAAGCGCCCCCTGTGCAGCAGGCCGGTGAGGCCGTCGCGACCGACATGCTCGACCAGCGCTTCATAGCGCTCGCGATAGGTCAGCGTGTCGAAAATGTCGGAAAGCCCGCGCGGCGCCGGCACCTGCCGCGCCTCGAACCACCTGATATAGGCGACCAGCATAGTGCTGTAGACCAGGGCCGCTGCCATCTTGGCGAACCAGCCGCCAAAGAACACCGCCACCGGCGCACCGGTGACGAAATGCAGCGCCGTGAAAAAGCCTGCCTGGTCGAAGGTGAGCACGCAGGCGACGGAGACCAGGATGCGGGTGAAAAGCGCCTTGCGCAGATATTTGCCGAGCTTTTCATAGAGCAGGATGATCAGGATGGCGTCGATGAACAGCAGCGTCGTGCCCCACACCATCAGCCAGCCCATCTCGTCGATGAAGCCGATGTCGGGAAGCTTGCCGCCGGGCAGGGCGGCAATATCGTGCAGGCGCAGGATCAGCACGAGGCCGATCATCAGGGCATTGCCGAGCAGCAGGCCGTAGATGGGCTGCCGGACGGTTGCCGCGTCCTCCTTGATGTAGAGCAGGAGCAGCATGACCAGCTTGCCGGAAAACAGCACGGCCGAACCCGGCGATACCATGCCGAACGGCAGCGCGACGTAGAAGACGCTGGCGAGGTAGGTTTCCAGGAAATGCATGACGCCAAGAGCGCAGACAAAGACGCCGAGGCCGATGCGGCCCCTGAACCGGAAAAGCGTGACCATGATGCCGAAATAGAGAACCGCTTCGGCAAAAAGCAGGAAACTGTTCAGCACGGCCCGATCTCTCTCCCCGAAATCGCGGCTGCCAGCGATTTCCCATCCAACACTGTTTTGACGCGGAATGGTTAATGGGAGCTTTCGCAAGGGCGCCGGCACGAAATGAAGCGGCTAAGCGTTTGCGGGTGCGACCAAATCCGCTTGGGGCCAAAACTGTTTGCCGTTCGGGGCCGCATCGCTTACATAGCCCCCAACTTCCATTCAATCCGACATCAGTCGACTTTTCAGGGAAAGCGCGCGTGGCACGCCAGTTCATCTATCACATGGCCGGCCTCAACAAGGCCTACGGCACCAAGAAGGTGCTCGAGAACATTCATCTGTCCTTCTACCCGGACGCCAAGATCGGCATCCTCGGTCCCAACGGCGCCGGCAAGTCGACGATCCTCAAGATCATGGCCGGCATCGACAAGGAGTGGAGCGGCGAGGCGTGGCTGGCCGAAGGCGCGACCGTCGGTTACCTGGCGCAGGAGCCGGCACTCGATGCGAGCAAGACCGTGTTCGAGAACGTCATGGAAGGCGTCGCCGCCAAGACTGCCATCATCGAGCGCTACAACGAATTGATGATGAACTATTCCGACGAGACGGCCGACGAGTCGGCCAAACTCCAGGACGAGATGGACCGGCTCAACCTGTGGGATCTCGAACAGCAGGTCGAGATGGCGATGGAAGCGCTGGGCTGCCCGCCCAAGGACGCCGACGTCACCAAGCTGTCGGGCGGCGAGCGGCGCCGCGTCGCGCTCTGCCAGCTGCTGCTGCGCCAGCCCGACCTTCTGCTGCTCGACGAGCCGACCAACCATCTCGACGCCGAGACGACGGCGTGGCTGGAAAAGCATCTGCGCGCCTATCCGGGCGCGGTGATGATCATCACCCACGATCGCTACTTCCTCGACAATGTCACCGGATGGATCCTCGAGCTCGACCGCGGCCGCGGCATTCCCTATGAGGGCAACTACACCAAATATCTCGAAGCCAAGGCCAAGCGGCTCAAGCAGGAAGGCCGCGAGGACGATGCGCGCCAGCGGGCGATCGGCCGCGAGCGCGAGTGGATCCAGTCCAGCCCGAAGGCCCGACAGACCAAGTCGAAAGCGCGTATCCAGGCGTTCCAGGACCTGCTGGATGCCGCCGACAAGCGGCGTCCGAGCGACACGCAGATCGTCATTCCGCATGGCGAGCGGCTCGGTAATGTGGTGATCGAGGTCGAGGGCCTGTCGAAGGGCTTTGGCGACACGCTTTTGATCGACGATCTTGAATTCAAGCTGCCGCCGGGCGGCATCGTCGGCGTCATCGGCCCGAACGGCGCCGGCAAGACGACGCTGTTCCGCATGATCACCGGCCAGGAAAAGCCGGACGCCGGCACCATCCGCGTCGGCGAGACGGTCAAGCTCGGTTATGTCGATCAGAGCCGCGACGCACTCGACCCGACCAAGACCGTCTGGGAAGAGATCTCGGGCGGCGCCGAAGTGGTCAAGCTCGGCAAGTTCGAAGCCAACACCCGCGCCTATTGCGCATCGTTCAATTTCCGCGGCGGCGACCAGCAGCAGAAGGTCGGCAACCTATCCGGCGGCCAGCGCAACCGCGTGCATCTGGCCAAGATGCTGAAGACCGGCGGCAACGTGCTGCTGCTCGACGAACCGACGAACGATCTCGATACCGAAACGCTGGCCGCACTTGAAGACGCGCTCGAGAGCTTCGCCGGCTGCGCCGTCATCATCTCGCACGATCGCATGTTCCTCGATCGTCTGGCGACGCACATCCTCGCCTTCGAGGGCGACAGCCACGTCGAATGGTTCGAAGGCAATTTCGAGGATTACGAGCAGGACAAGATCCGCCGGCTTGGTCCGGATGCGGTCAACCCGCACAGGATGACGTATAAGCGGCTGACGCGGTAAGACATTTACAGGGCGGCGAATTCTCAAATGATCTGAGGAACCAAGATGGCCGATTGGTCCGCCGCCCTCTACCTGAAATTCGAGGATGAGCGCACCCGGCCGGCGCGCGATCTGGTCGCGCAGGTGCCGGTGCACGCACCGCGCCGGGTTGTCGACATCGGCTGCGGGCCGGGTAATTCGACCGAATTGCTGGTCGAGCGCTGGCCGCAGGCGCAGATCAGCGGCTTCGATACGTCGCCCGACATGATCGAGAAGGCGAAGGCCGGCCTGCCCGGCGTCACCTTTGCCTTGGCGGATGCGGCGACGTGGCAGCCGAACGAACCCGTCGACGTGATCTTCGCCAATGCGGTGTTTCAATGGCTGCCGGAGCATCCGGCGGTCTTCCAGCGGCTGATGGGATTTTTGGCGCCCGGCGGCGCGCTTGCCGTGCAGATGCCGGACAATATGGGCGAGCCATCGCACCGGCTGATGCGGGAGACCGCGGCCGAGATGCCGTTTGCCGAAAAGCTCGGCGACGCTGCCCGCGCGCCGCTGCCGCCGGTCGCGTTCTATTACGACCTTTTGTCGCCATTCGCGGATCGGCTCGATATCTGGCACACGATCTACAACCATCCGCTGACCGATGCCGAGGCGATCGTCGAATGGGTGAAGTCGACCGGGCTGAAGCCGTTCCTCGATCCGCTCGATCAAGACGAGCGACAACTTTTCCTGAAGCGCTACACGGACAGGATCAGCGAAGCCTATCCGAAAATGGCAAGCGGCAAGGTGTTGCTGCGCTTTCCCCGTGTCTTCATCGTGGCGCGGCGTTCTGCCTAGAAACTCTTAGCTACACCCAAAAACAGCCAGCAGCGGATGCTTGACCGGCTTTCGCCGTCATGCGCATCTCGCTGGGGAAGGGATAACGGCCCTTCATGGGCCATTGGGGGGTGGATGATGACACTGAAAAAGCTCATTTTCGGCGGCAGCATTTGTGCGGCCGCTGTGCTTGCCTTTTCGATATCGGCGGAGGCCAAGCGAGCGCGCTGCTTCACCAGCGACGACGGCTATTTCTCGTGCAGCTACCGGGCGCTGGACGATGCCGGCAGCTTTCGCATCTCGGCGCCGGGCTATCCGACTTACGTCCTGGAGATCGACGGGCCGGGTTTTGCCTATGGCTATGTCAATCTCGGCCGCCGCAACGTGCCGCTGCCCGGGCAATTCGTGCGCAGCAACGATGACGGTGCCTGCTGGAACAACCCGCAGACCAATACCAAGCTCTGCGCCTGGTAAAGACCTTCCAGGGACTTGATTTAAGCCGGCATAAACTGGCTAGGTGCAAAAGAGGTTGCGCCGAGCTTATTGCGGCGTCGACATGAAGCCGCAACGCCTGCGCACGGGACGAACTGGAAATGCATCGCGTCATCATCAGCGGCATCGGCGTTGAAATCCCCGAAGCTTCGATCACCAATGAGGAGCTCGTCGCCAGCTTCAACAGCTGGGTGGACATGGAGAACGTCCGCCGCGAGGTGTCGGGCGAGCCGCTCCTGCAGAAATCGGACAGTGCCTTCATCGTCCATGCCTCGGGCGTCCAGACCCGCCATGTCATCGAACGGGAGGGCATCCTCGACCCGACCCGCATGGCGCCGCGCTTCCCGGCCCGGCCCGACGATGCGCTGTCGCTGGAGGCCGAGTTCGGCATCGCCTCGGCCGGCAAGGCGCTCGATCATGCCGGGCTGAAGCCCGGGGATATCGACCTGGTGATCTGCTCGGCCTCGCACCATCAGCGGCCCTATCCGGCTATCGCCATCGAAATGCAGCAGGCGCTGGGCACGAAAGGCGCCGGCTTCGACATGGGGCTTGGCTGCTCTTCGGCGGCGGCGGCGTTGCACATTGCGGTCAATCTGGTGCGGGCAGGGGCGCACAAACGCGTGCTGGTGACGACGCCGGAGATCATCACCGGCCATCTCAATTTTCGCGACCGGCAGACGCATTTCATCTTCGGCGACGCTTCCGTGTCGATGATCGTCGAGGGGCTCGCCCAGGGCGAGAAGCGGCCGGGACGCTTCGAGGTGCTCGACACGCGCGCCTGGACGCAGATGTCGAACAGCATCCGTACCAATCTCGGCTATTATACCCGCGCCACCCAGGACGATCCGTACATGATCGATCTGGAAGGCAATCTGATCAAGCAGATCGGCAACAAGGTGTTCAAGGAAGTCACCGTCGCCGGCCACAAGTTCATTGTCGAGTTCCTGGCCGAACACGGGCTGACTCCGCAAGCGATCCGGCGCTTCTGGCTGCATCAGGCCAATGCGCGGATGAACGCCATGATCCTGAAACTGTCGTTCGGCCATGACGTCGACCATGACCGCGCGCCGATGGTGCTGGAGCGCCTCGGCAACACGGCTGCCGCCGGTGCCATCATCGCCCTGTCGGAGAACCATGCCGATATGAAAGCCGGCGACTACGGCCTGCTCTGCGCCTTCGGCGCCGGCTACTCGATCGGCGGCGCGCTGTTGCGCATGCTCTGACTATTTCCGCGCGAACGGAACCAGCATCGGAACGCGCCTGGCATAGTCGTCGTAAGCGCTACCCAGTTCGCCGCGCAGAAAACGCTCCTCCAGCCTTGCCTTCATGACGATGCCGGCAGTGAGAAGAATGGCGCCGGCAACGCCCCAGACGGTGCCTTTCGCCGCCATGGTGGCGAGGATCGCCAGAAGCAGCCCGGTGTAGATCGGGTGGCGAACCAGCCGGTAGGGACCGGTGTCGATGACGCGGTGCTCTGCCTTGGCGGTGACCGTGCCCGACCACAGGCGGCCGAGATGCAGCCGCGCCCACCAGGCAAATGCCAGGCCTGCAGCAATCAGCGCGACGCAGATCCACGCTTCGGCAAGGTTCGGCGTCCAAAGCCTCAGCGGGCCGGCATAACCGTGCGCCGGGATGAAGAGCAGGATCGTGCCGACCACCAGCACCGCCCGGTAGGGCAGTTCGGCCTCGAAGCCGGCGCGTTTTTCGGCCCGGTCGGCCCAGAAGGCGGCCGCGGCCCATGAGACAACCCAGAGTAGCCAGAGCTGCGCGATTGCCGATGCGGGATGCATGATAACCTCCGCATAACCTCCGCGGGCTTAACCTGACCGATATTATCAACCGATGCAGCGCGGCAGCAATGCGGCACGCTTTTGCATGGGGCTGATTCAACCGGGAAGCTGGTGGTGCCGACCCGTATCAGCCGTCTTGATTGGAGCATCAACGCTTTCGACTGGACCCTATGAATCGACTTCGGCTAACTGCATCCGGTCGCTAGGAATGAAACCAATGCCGGATCTGTTTCCCGCAACCGGAAATCCGGTCGAGATCGTGCCGGCGCGAAAACTCGCCGCCAGGGTGGCGGCGCTCTATCTCGCACCATTCGATCGTTTTGAGACACGAGCGGTGGATGCGCTGCAACTCGGTTTCGACGGCATCGAGGGCGATTTCCGCGCCGGCACGACGCGGCGCTCCGGCGGGCGGGAACCCTGGTATCCGCGCGGCACCGAGATGCGCAACGAGCGGCAATTGTCGATCGTCGCGGCGGACGAACTGGCAATCGTTGCCGAACGGATTGGCATTACCGAGATCAAGCCGGAATGGATCGGCGCCAATCTCCTGATCGAAGGCCTGCCGCGCCTCTCCATGCTGCCGTCTGGCACGCTGCTGTTCTTCAAAGGCGGCGCTGCCGTCAAGATCGACGCGCAGAATGGGCCTTGCCGCATCGCAGGGCGATCCGTCGCCGAAAATGCCGGGATGGCCGATCATGACGGCGGCGCGCTGCTGTTCCCGAAGGCGGCGAAGCGCTTGCGCGGGCTCGTAGCCTGGGTCGAGAAGCCCGGCACGATCACGGCCGGCGAGGAGATATCGGTGCGCGTGCCGGAGCAGTGGATTTACCGGGCCTAGTTGTTTTCCAGGCAAGGCGACTTTGCCGGTCACGGCGTATTTTGTTCTTGCTTTGTGCCGGCAGCTATGCTATTAATTTTGGTGCTGATTCGCACCGACGACCCGCCCACCGAGGCGGGTTTTTTGTTTTGAGGTTTCGAAGGTTCCGATGTTGCCGACGTGAGGTTGGCGGGACAGCGCCCCTCTCTGTCCTGCCGGACATCTCCCCCACTTGGGGGGAGATTGGCCGTCACGTCTCGATTTCGCTAATCACAACGGTGAAGAGCGCAGAACTCGACGCGTGTGCTTGCCATCCTCTACGCCTCATCCTCATCGTCGAGCAAACGGGTGGCGCGCCAGCGGGTCAGCACGATGTTGGTTTGCTCGATGACGAAGAACCGCGCGGAATCGCGGTCATAGCCTTCGGCGAGCAGTTTTTCGTAGTCGGTGTGGGCGTGGCGAATATGCGCAATCGTCGCCAGCCACACGGCAATGCTCGGCGGCAAGCTCTTCATGTGCACGGCGCCGGCATCGGCACGGATCTTTTCCATGTCGGCATAAGGCGCCAGCGGCAGAAGCGCTGTCAGCGCCTTGGCGATGGCGCGGCGGCGGCCGGTCGGGGCGCTCACTGCTCGTCCGATCTGGACGACTCGTTCCGCCCAGCCATGGTCGCCTCGGCGAAAGCATCGGTCGAGGCGAAATAGGGCTTGATGTCGATGACCGGCGTGCCGTCGAGCACGTCGATGGCGTCAAGCTCGACACGGCCGGTGTCGATGTCGAGTGCGACGAGCTTGGCAATATGCAGTCCGACAGGATTCGGCCGGGCAGGGGAGCGTAGCGAAAAGACGCCTTTCGGCTCCGTGGCATGGCGGGGTTTCTGGACAATCAGTTGCCGCGGCGCATGGTGCAGCCAAGACAGGATGACGACGTGGCTGGCACGTTCCAGCCCAAGCAGGCCGTCCCGATAGAGCGGATCGATCGTGAGAACCGCCGGCTGTCCCGTCTCCCGCGCTGCCTTCATGTTCTTGGGGCAGGTCTCCCGCGTGACCCAAGGCGAAGCGATGCGGCCGATGAAGACGACATGGCCATCCGGCGGCATCGTTGCCGGGTCGGTTTCCAGAAGCTTTTCGCCGCTGCGCGTTTCGAACATGGGTCTCGCCTCGATCATGCTTGCGGCCTTGCGCGGTCCGCCACGCATGCGTCATTTTCTTGTCCGGAAGCGACATAGCGCTTGCAAGCCTATCAAAACCGACATAAACATATGTTTATATCTTTTCAAAGAGAATGCTCGCATGCATGTCGCTCTCGACACGATGGTAGATACATTGAAGGCGGCTGCCGAATCCAGCCGGCTGCGTATATTGGCGCTGCTGTCGCGCGGCGATCTGACCGTGTCCGATCTCACCGAAATCCTCGGCCAATCGCAGCCGCGCGTCTCGCGCCATTTGAAATTGCTGCTGGAGGCAGGGCTGATCGGCCGCTACCAGGAGGGCTCGTGGGCGTTCTTCCGGCTATCGGATTCCGACTCCTCGCGCGATTTCGTGCTCAGGCTGGTTTCCGGCATCCGCGGCGCCGATCCGCAGGTCGAGCGTGATCTCGAACGGCTGGCCGCGGTCAAGCGCAAGCGGCAGGACCGGGCTGCCGAATATTTCTCGGTAAACGCCGCAAGCTGGGACCACATCCGCTCGCTGCATGTGCCGGACCGCGCGGTCGAAGCAGCCCTCATCAAGCTCGTCGGCAAGCGGCCGTTCCAGTCGATGCTCGATCTCGGCACCGGCACCGGACGGCTGCTCGAGATCTTTTCGCCGCTCTATCGGCGCGGTGTCGGCATCGACATGTCGCGCGAGATGCTGACGGTGGCGCGCGCCAATCTCGACAAGGCCGGCGTTTCGAATGCGCAGGTGCGGCAGGGCGACATTTTTGCGCCGCCGGTCGAACGCGACGCCTTCGATCTCGTTACCATCCATCAGGTGCTGCATTATCTCGACGATCCTGCCCGTGCCATCCGCGAGGCGGCTCGTCTGTTGCGCCCGGCCGGCCGGCTGGTGATCGTCGATTTCGCGCCGCACACGCTGGAGTTCTTGCGCGAGGAGCACGCGCATATGCGCCTCGGCTTTTCCGACCGGCAAATTGGCGACTGGTTTTCCGAGGCCGGCCTCGACCTCGAGGACAGCCAGGAATTCGAGCCGCGCGGCGGCAACGAGGCCAAGCTCACCGTCAAACTCTGGCTCGGCCGCGATCGGCGGATGCTGATTGCCGAGCCTTCCAACGACAGACAACCGGCCAATGCGTATCCGATAGGGGAAACAGCCTGATGAACCAGTTCCGCTTCTCCCGCCGCCCCGACATCGGCGACAAGGTCAGGGTTTCATTCGAGTTCTTTCCTCCGAAAAACGATGAGATGGAAGCAAGGCTGTGGGACACGGTCACCCGGCTGGAGCCGCTCAAGCCGAAATTCGTCTCCGTCACCTATGGCGCCGGTGGTTCGACCCGCGAGCGCACGGCCCGCACCGTCAAGCGTATCCTTAATGAAACGACGCTGACACCGGCGGCGCACATGACTTGCGTCGATGCGGCGCGTCACGAGGTCGATGCGGTGATCCGGGAATTCGCCGACATGGGCGTCAAGCGTTTCGTCGCCCTGCGCGGCGATCCGGCCGAGGGCGTCGGCGCGGCCTACCGGCCGCATCCGGAAGGCTATGCCAATGGCGCCGAACTGGTCGATGCGCTGAAGGGCGCCGGCGATTTCGACATATCGGTCTCGGCCTATCCGGAAAAACATCCGGAAAGCCCGGATTTCGCCACCGACTTCGACATGCTGAAGCGCAAGGCGGACAACGGAGCGACGCGGGCGATCACCCAGTTCTTCTTCGACAACGACCTTTATGAACGCTATGTCGAGCGGGCACGGCGGGCCGGCATCTACATACCGATCGTGCCTGGCATATTGCCGGTGCACAATTTCACGCAGGTCGCCAACTTCTCGGCGCGTTGCGGCGCCTTGGTGCCGGCATGGCTGGCCGAGCGCTTCGATGGGCTGCAGAACGACCCGCAAACGCATGCGCTGGTGGCGTCTGCCGTGGCCGCCGAGCAGGTGCTGGACCTTGTCGAGCGCGGCGTCGGCGATTTCCACTTCTACACGATGAACCGGGCCGATCTGGTCTTTGCCATCTGCCACATGATCGGCATCAGGTCGCACGAAGTCGAGGCGGCTGGATCCGCCGCGGCGTAAAGCGGCAAAGCCCCTTTTTGAAATGTCAAAGATCGGGGGAATGCAAAAGGCCGGGCAAAATGCCCGGCCTTTTCAATGGTTTGGAGTATTCGGTGCTGGTCTTCCCCCGCTCAGCGGCCTTATGGAAGGACGCCCATAATGAGGGCGCCGATGAATGCAAACGCAGCACAAATCATCAATGCGTTGATCGGCCTCGTCAGTCCCATGTCATAGCCTCCTCTTAAAGAGCTATGGCGAGAGTCTAGGGTCATTTGTGCCACAGGCAAGGAGAAACTTTGCTGCAATGCGACGAAATTGTGGAATTTGCGACCTGCCGTTTGCCGTTAGGCATTGAAACTCTTTGTCAAAAGCCGGCTCGGGACCTGTGAATAATTTGTGGCAAAGCCGGGGCATGGCAGCGCTACCGTTGGCCGAAATCGAATCGATTTCGAGCTGACATTTTGGGAACATGCATTAACGCCGCCCGAACAGGCGACCGTCGATGGTGACGAGGCCAAGCGCAATCAGCGCCATGCCGCCCAATTCGAACAGTTCGAGCCGCTCGCCCAGGAACAGGAAGCCGAGCAGGATGGCACTGGCCGGCACGATGAGCGTGACCAGCGAGGCGTTGGTGGCGCCGGCCGAGGCGACAAGGTTGAAATAGAGGATATAGGCGAAGGCGGTCGACAGCAGCGCCAGCGCCAGCACCGCCGCCCACACCGGCGGCGAGGCCGAAAACAGATTGGCGGTCCCGTAGGTGAACAGAACGACCGGGATCATGATGATGGTCGAGCAAGTCAATTGGCCGGTGGCAATGACCGGTGACGGCACACCCTTGAAGCGGCGGGCGATCATCAGCGCCACCGCATAGGAGACCGAGGCACCGATCAGCGCGAATTTCGCCCAGACCGGGCCGCCGAGCCCGGCGACGAGGCCGGGACCGATCATCACCGCCGTTCCCGCGATACCGAGGGCGATGCCAGCAAGCTTGTTCCATGACAGCTTTTCGTCGCTGGTCAGGGCGTTGGCGAGGATCAGCGTCCAGAACGGCGTCGTCGAATTGAGCACCGAGGCGACGCCGGCGCCAAGCTCGGTCTGGCCGGCAAAGATCAGCGAGAAAGGGATGACATTGTTGGCGAGCGCCAGCAGGAAGAACAGGCCGGCATGCGGCAAAGCGAGGCGAAAGGACGGGCCGCGAACCGCAAGATAGAGCTGAAGTGCCGCCGCCGCGATGGTGACGCGGAACAGCACCAGCACCAGCGGCGGAAGTTCCGCCACCGCAATGCGGGCAAAGAAGAACGAACCGCCCCAGATGGCGCCGAGCAGCAGAAGCTGCGCCCAGTCTTTGAGCACCATCGGCCCGCGCATTGTGGTGGTGGCAGCCATCGCCATTGATCGTCCTCCCAGACGAGATGCCTTGCTCTTCAGGCGTCTGTTCACGCCATACCCGATCCGGCCGCAAGGGCCACCCGAAACCTGAGCGATGGCCTAGCTCGCCCATAACCGGCGTACAGAAAGGCGTAGCGCCGCGAAGCCGGGGCGGCGAGACATAGAATTGTTTTCATTAGCCGCTAGCTTGGATTAATTGTGCGCAGCCTCAGTCAAGGGATTCGTCCATGCAGCGATTCGAAAATGCCCGCGAGGCAGCGCTGGCGCTGCGCCCGGACGATCCGATCTATTGCTTCCGCCCGCAGGTGCTGAAGGCGGATGCCAAACAGTTCATGGGCATGTTTCCCGGCAAGACCGCCTATGCGGTCAAGACCAATGGCGAGCAGATCGTGCTCAACGCACTGGTCGAGGCCGGCGTCAGCGCCTTCGATGTGGCCTCGCCCGGCGAATTCGCTGCCGTGCGCGCCGTCTCGCCGGACGCCGAGATGCTCTACATGCACCCGGTCAAGGCGCAGTCGGACATCAGGCTGGCGCTGGAAAAGTACGCCATTCGCGTCATTTCGCTCGACCATGAGGACGAAATCACCAAGCTGACCAGGGTGGTGCGGGCGCTCGACATCGATCCGGGCGCGATCACCGTGTTCGTGCGCATCCAGACGAAAGGCTCGGCGGCCTACGAACTGTCGAAGAAGTTCGGCGCCGGACCGGCCAATGCGGTGGAACTCGCCGAACGGCTGAACCGGACCGGCTACAAGGTCGGGCTGTGCTTTCATGTCGGCAGCCAGATCGAGGATCCCGACACCTATGAGCGGGCGCTGGCCTCCGCCGACTGGGTGCGCAACCGCGTCGGTTTCGACATTGCCGGGCTCGATGTCGGCGGCGGCTTTCCGGCCGAATATGGCCATGACCCGAACAGCCGCAAACCGGAAATGCCGTCGCTCGGCCAGATCATGTCGCGGTTATCGGGCGACCTCCAGGAGTACCAGTTCGACCAGATGCCGCTGGTGGCCGAGCCCGGCCGGGTGATCGTGGCGCGCTGCCTGTCGCTGATCGTGCGCGTGCTGCTGCGCAAGGGCAAAAGGCTCTACATCAATGACGGCATCTGGGCGTCGCTGTCGGATTCCTGGACCGGCAAGATCACGCTGCCGGCACGCTTCATCCCCGATCCCGCGATCCGCTCGCGCAATGGCGAGGACAAGACCATCGTGCCATTCAAGGTCTGCGGCGCGACCTGCGATTCCGTCGATATATTGTCGCGGCCGTTCTGGCTGCCCGAAACCGTCGATACCGGCGACTGGATCGAGATCGGCCACATCGGCGCCTATTCGCTGTCGCTCCGGACACGGTTCAACGGCTTCTATCCCGACACCTTCGTCGAGGTAGCAACGCCATTCGACGAAGGCGATGCGCCGCAGGGGTTTGCCAGCCTGGAGACGATGGCGGATTAGTTGATGGTGAATAGCGAATAGTGAATAGTGAATAGTGAATAGTGACTGGAAGTAGTTCTTGCGTTCCGTCCGCTTCGGTGAATTGTCACCATTCACCATTCACCATTCACCATTCACCATTCACCATTCACCATTCGGCCCGCGTAGTCAGGCTACTCCGCCGCCGGCCTGGATGTTCTCGCCGGTCAGCCAGCGAGCCTCGTCGGAAGCCAGGAAAACCGCGACATCGGCGACGTCGCGCGGTGCTCCGATCCGGCCGAAGGGCGACATGCCGGCGGCCACGGCCCGGTCCCGCTCCGGAAGCAGGTCGGTGTCGGTGAAGCCCGGTGAAAGCGCATTCACGGTAACGGCACGCGGGCCGAGTTCGCGCGAGAGGACGCGGACGAACTGCTCGACGGCTCCCTTGCTGCCGAGATAAAGCGCCGTCTGCGTGAAGAACATCCTGGTTCCACCGGTGGAGACGGCAATGATGCGGCCACCGTCGCGAACGCGGCGCGCCGCTTCCTGAAGCGTGAAGAAGGTGCCCTTGGCATTGGCGCCGAAGACGTGATCGAAGTCCGCTTCGGTGGCCTCGACGAGCGGCTTTATGACGGCGACACCGACATTGGCGACGACGATGTCAATCGGCCCCATCTGCCGTTCGGTTTCGTCGAACAACTTGCGAATGTGGAGGATGCTGGAGACGTCCGCTTGGATGGCGACGGCTTTTCCGCCATTCCCTTCAATGGCGGCAACGACTTCCCTGGCTGCCTTCTCGTTGCCGACATAGTTGACGACCACGGCAGCACCCTTGGCCGCGAACCCCTCCGCGATGGCGCGTCCGATGCCGCGCGAGCTACCGGTCACAAGTGCGGTTTTGCCTTCAAGTGGACGATGCATGGCTGTTCCTTCGTCTGACTACGGTCGCCTCGATCGAGCGGCGTTCCGGGGAAAAGCTAGGAGCATGCTATTGCTCAGAGAATAGCCTATTATCTAACTGACTTGTTAAGCCTGAGGTACATAATGCGAGGAAGCGAGTTTTCCGAACTCACGGCATTTGCAACAATTATCGAAGAGGGCAGCTTTGTCCGCGCCGCGGGCAAGCTCAGGATTTCGCCTCCAGCACTCAGCCAGACGATACGCGGGCTGGAAGAGCGTCTCGGTGTCCGCCTGCTCAACCGCACAACGCGCAGCATGTCGCCGACCGCTGAGGGCGAGAAGCTGTTTGCCCGCATCGCATCGGCATTCAGCGAACTGGAAGGGGCCGTCGCGGACGCTCATGCATCACGCGGCCGGCCAGCAGGCTCGCTGCGCATCAATGTTCCGCGCATCGCCGCCACGCGTTTCATCGCGCCGATCCTCGGCGATTTCCGCCGCGCCTATCCCGATATCGCCCTCACAATCATTGTCGACGACATGCTCACCGACATCGTCGAGGGCCGCTTCGATGCCGGAATCAGACTGGGTGAGCGGCTGCACAAGGATATGGTGGCGGTGAAGCTCAGCGAGGAGCTCGAGATGGCTGCAGTGGCGGCGCCGAACTATCTGGAGCATCACCCGATACCCCGTCACCCCGCGGACCTGCATCAGCACCAGTGCATCAATTTCCAGTGGCCGAGCGGCGGCAATCTCTACCGCTGGGAGTTCGCCCGAGGCCAACGTGCCCTGGAAGTGGCCGTCAGCGGCGGCCTGACGGTCAACGATACGGACCTGATGATCGGGGCGGTTCTGGATGGGGTCGGCGTGGCTTACATGCTGGAATACCAGGTCCGGCCGTGGATCGAAGCGGGAAAGCTAATCCGTGTTCTCGAAGCCTGGTCGCCGAGATTTCCGGGTTTTTATCTATATCACGCAAGTTCCCGGCAGGTTCCCGCGCCGCTGCGAGCCTTTATCGATTTCCTGCTTGCCTAGCAGTGATGTGAAAATAGTGAATAGTGAATAGTGAATAGTGAATAGTGAATAGTAGTAGCTCTGGTGTTCAGTGCGGCTCCGGTGCTATTCCATTTACAATTCACAATTCACAATTCACAATTCACCATTCACAGTCTCGCCAGCAGCTCGAGCGTCGGCCAGCCGTCGACCGGCAGGCCCAGCCGCATCTGCTCCTTGCGGATCGCTTCGCGGGTGTTGGTGCCTAGAATGCCGTCGACGGTGCCGACGTCATAGCCTTTCGCCTCGAGCTTGGTCTGTAGCGCCTTCATCTGGTCGCCGTTGAGGCCGGGTTCGGGGTTGCGCGGATCGAATCGCGGCGCGCCCCCCAGCCGGGCGGCAAGATTTGCCGCGGTCAGGGCATAGGTGAAGGATTGGTTCCACTCGAGATAGACGTCGAAATTGTCGTAGGTGAGGAAGGCTGGCCCGTTGCGACCCATGGGCAGCGCCAGGCCGGCCTTGAGGCCGTTGTCGAGAAGCGGCGTGCCGTCGGGCCTGGTAACGCCCCACTGGGTCCATTGCGTCAACGGCAGCTTGTTGGTGCGCCCCGTTTGCTCCCACGGCAAATCGTCGGGAACACGGACTTCCTCGATCCAGGGCTGGTCGCGCTTCCAGCCACGCGACTGGATCTTGCTGGCCGTGCTCATGATCACGTCCGGCGCGCTGCCGCGCAGGTCGACCAGGCCATTGCCGTCGCCGTCGACGCCGTGACCGAGATAGTCGGAAGGCAACATCTGCGTCTGGCCGATCTCGCCGGCCCAGGCACCGGTCACGTCGGCCGGCACCACGCCGCGATCGATCAGCATCAGCAGCGGCACGATCTGCGGCCGGAACAACTGCGGGCGGCGGCAGTCATGCGAGAGGCTGACCAGTGCGTTCAGTGTGTGGAAATCGCCTTGCACGGCGCCAAAATCGGTTTCCAGGGCCCAGAAAGCGGCGATGACCGGCGCCTGCACGCCGAATTCGCGATCGGCGCGGGCAAAGATCTCGGCATACTTTTGCAGGTTGGCCGCACCTTGCTTCAGCCGATGCGACGAGATCATGCGGTTCGAGAATTCGATGAAGGTCTGGGTGAAGACGCCCTGGGCGCGGTCGCGTGCCAATGCCTTCTCATCGAGGGTGGCGTTTTCCAGCGCATCAAGGCCGGCAGCGCCGACGCCCGCCGCCCTGGCCTCCGCCGCCACGCCCTGCTTCCATGCCTCGAAATCGCCGCCGCATTGCTGTGCCGCGGCCGGCACGGCGGTCAGGAGCAGCGCCGCGAGAAATCCAAAGCGCGATCGCATCGCCATCCTTCCGAGAAGATTACCAGCGGTTGCGGGCATTCGTCATTGGCTGTGTCGAAAAGCAGGCGGCAGGCCTGGTGTCAACGGGTGTTCTGCCGCAACCACTCCTTCCACGCGGCTTCGGAGCCGTTGAAGACGTTGATGTCGGCGTTTCCGGCCATGCCCGGCACGACGCCCGTTCCGGTATACTGCCAGAAGGTGAAGGGATGGCTGCCGTATTTCTGGCGCGGATGCCCGGCGACGGAGCGCAGCCAGTAGGGGTAGCCGGGGAAGCCCGATAAACCATTATCTTCGAAGAAGTCGACCGACGTATAGATGATCGGCTTCTTGCCGTAGTGTTTTTCGACGATTTCGAGGAATGTGCTCATCTCGCTGCGTACCGTGGCGGGATCGGGCCGCAGCTTGCAGGTCGGCGATTTCGGGTTCCATTCCATGTCGAGAACCGGCGGCATCGCCGAACCGTCTTTGGGCACGTTCTGGATGAACCAGCGCGCCTGGGTAGCGGCGGGCGTGCAAAAGTAGAAGAAATGATAGGCGGCGCGGGGGACGCCTGAGGCCTTGGTGCGGCTCCAATGCTCGTTGAAAGCTTCATCGAACCGGTCTCCGCCTTCGGTTGCCTTGATGAAGGCGAAAGAGATGCCGCTGGCCCTGGCCGCCGGCCAGTCGATCGAGGTCTGGTATTTGGAGACGTCGGTGCCGTGGACGGCATAGCTCCACGGTGCGCCGCTGTCCCATTCATGCGGGTCGGAATCGGCAAAACGCGGCGCGCGTACCGCAACCGTCGGGGCGCTGGATGACGACAGCGATGGCGTCAGATCCTCGACCGTCGAGCAGGCACCAAGCAGCATCAGCGTGATGAGGACCGCGAAACGGCGCATCGCTACTTCCCGAGCCGGTTTCAGCCGGCCGCTGATGGGTCTTTCCGCGGGTGGCCCCTCGACCGGGCGCGGCGTGTCTGAAACCGACTTACGCGATGCGCCTTGATCTTCGTTTCATGCGTTCCCAAACCGTTGCGCGGTTTTGGGACGCACGCATTCAAGCCCCGCCGGACGGTCACCCCACAGGATCGCCCGGTCTGTCCCAAGCGCGTCGCTTCGACGCGCTTAGATCTCTGTCTATGCATGTCCTTGTCCCAAAACCGCTGCGCACTTTTGGGCGACATGCACCTGTGATCGCCGATCATGGTTGATATTCGGTTGACGGCGCTCGACAAGAGCCGCGATTTTGCCGAAACAATGGCGGCAAATCGATGACGTAGATCGAGCGCGCCGGGGGAACTCAAAATGCAGATCCTTTTGAAGTTCGTCAAATGGCTGCTCGGCCTGGCTGTGCTGGCCGCCGCGGTACTCGCCGGCTGGCTGTATTTCGCCCCGCCGGCACTGATCCGCGTTGGTTCCGGCTATGCGGCCAAGATCGTCTGCTCGAACGTCTTCATTGCAGGGCGAGATGCCGACGACGTGCTTGCCGTCGATGTGCAGGCGCCGGGTCATCCATTGCTGAAGCTGATGAGAGTGTCGGTCGACAAGGAGGAGGGAACGGTTTCGGCGGGCCTGTTCGGCGCGCTCGGCAAGAGTGTCGCGGTTGCGCGCGACGGGCTCGGCTGCGCCTCGGTTCCCGACGGCGATATTGCCGCCGCCGAGGCTGTCGCGGGAGCTGCACCGACGCCGGCGCCGCTGCCCGATGCGATGTGGCCGGAAGGCGACGATGTCGGTGCCTCGCAGGATCCAGAGGTCGCGAAAGTCCTCGACGATCCTTCAATGACCGGCGCCGGGATGCGGGCGGTGGTGGTGGTCAAGAACGGCCGCATCGTCGCAGAGCGCTATGGCGACGGCTTTTCCGAAAAGACGCCGCTATTGGGCTGGTCGATGACCAAGACGGTGAATGCGGCGATCGTCGGCACGCTGGTGAAGGACGGCAAGCTGGCGATGACCAACCAGGGTCTGTTCGGTCCCTGGAAGGGAGATGGCCGCGCCATGATCAGCCTCGCCGACATGATGGCGATGTCGAGCGGGCTGGAATTCAACGAGGATTATGGCGACGTCGCCGATGTAACGCGGATGCTCTATCTCGAACCGGACATGGCGGGCTTTGCCGGATCCAAGCCGCTGACCGGCGAGGTCGGCAAGGTGTTTTCCTATTCGAGCGGCACGGCGGTGATGCTGTCCAGGCTGTGGCAGGACGCAATCGGCGACAAGGACAAGGCACTGGCCTGGCCGAGGACCGCGCTGTTCGATCCGCTCGGCATGCAGAGCGCTGTGCTTGAAGCCGACGAGCACGGCACCTTCGTCGGCTCGTCCTATCTCTATGCCACGTCACGCGACTGGGCGCGCTTCGGCCAGTTCCTGCTGCAGGGCGGCGTCTGGAACGGCAAAGCGATCCTGCCCGCCGGCTTCGTCGACTGGATGCGGGAACCGGCAACTGCCTCGAACGTCTACGGCAAGGGACAATTATGGATCGAAGGGCCGGGCGACGAGGAAAACCCCGGCGCCGGCATTGCCGTCGGCCTGCCCAAGGACACCTATTGGATGGAGGGGCATGACGGACAAACGGTCGCCATCATCCCCTCGGAGCAACTGGTTGTGTTGCGGCTCGGGCTGACGCCGGCCAGGCTCGGCTACCGGCCGCAGGCGATGGTAGCGGCGCTGGTCAAGGTGCTGCATTAGGCTGTATCGATATTCAGGTGATGCCGGCCTGCAAACGGCGGTTTCCTGCGCTTCCGGTGCTCACGTACCCAAAAGTACGCTCCGCTCCGGTTCTCGGAACCCACCGTTTTCGACTCGGCCTGACCTGAATCTCAACACATCCTGGCTATCGACTGGGGCCGACCACAGCGAGCCAGGCATAGCCGCGATAAAGCGTTTGGAAACGGAAGCTTGCGCCAACTCTTGCAGATTCCGAATCCAGAACCGCGCGCAGCGATTGACGTGGCTCGACATGGAATTTTTTCAGCCAGCCGCGCAGCAGCGTGCGGAACCAGCCGGGCAGGGCTTCCTGCTGGCCAAAATCGACGACATGCAGCGAGCCGCCAGGCGACAGGGCAGCAAGAGCCGCGGATACCGTCTTCTCCCAGCCGGGGATCATCGACAGCGAATATGAGACAAAGACGCGGTCGAAACTTTCGACGCCGAACAGCGCCTTTGCGTCGAAATCCGTGGCATCGCCGCGCTCCAGCGTGACGCGACCGGAGAGGCCTTCGCGGGCAAGGGCGGCGGTGGCCGTCTCCAGCATCTCGGCCGAAATATCGAGGCCGAAGAAGCGCGCGCCGGGATAGCGGCGGGCGGCGAGGATGATGTTGCGGCCGGTGCCGCAGCCAAGCTCGAGCACGGTGCCGCCGGCCGGCACATCCAGTTCGGCGATAAGCCGGTCGCGGCCGAGCAAATAGTATTTGCGGGTCAGGTCGTAGATGTGGCGCTGCCAACGATAGACGCCGTCCATCAACTCGGCATGGCTGGCCGGCAATTCGGTCGCGCTCATGCGCCGTGCTTCACGTAGAGATGGAAGCCGCCATAGATGGCCGAGCGATCGCGGGCCGAGTACTCGCGCGAGGCGTCGTTCTCGTAGCGCCACTGGTCGAGCAGCGAATTCGAGACGCGGCCGGGCAGCAGGCTGGGTTCCGCCGCGGTGCGGAAGATGACGCGGGCGCCGGTGGAGGCGGTTCGGGTGATCTCGGCCCACAACCCGTTGAGCTGGTCGTCGGTCATCCAGTCCTGTGCATCGAGCAGCACGAAGCGGTCGACCGAGCCGGCATCCTTGCCGGCAAGGAACTCGATCAGATTGGCGTGGTGGATGGCAACGCGATCGACATTGTTGCGGATCGTCTTGTAGTTGCGCTTTTCGAGATAGGCGGGCAGGGCGGCCTCGCCCGGATTAGGGTAGCGGCGGGCGAAAGCCTGCCAGGCGAAATAATTGGTCTTCAGCGGAAAATCGCAGGCGAGCTTTTCCAGTCGTGCCTTCAGCACGCTGGCCATGGTGCCGTCACCCGAGGTGATCAGCGAATCGTACTGGGCCGGCGGAATGCCGAGGCCGAACAGCGAAGCCTTTCGCGATGTCGCCCATTTTAGCAGCGGTTTTTCGAAGACCGGCGCCAGCTCTTCGTCGAAGAAGCGGCGCTGATCGGCGATGCTCTTGGCGTCCATGATGCCGGCCGGGTCGACACCGAAGAATTTTGCGGTGCGGTGGCCCATGGCGATGAACAGGCCGAGCAGGCCGGTCTGGTAGAAATTACGGTCGAAGACGGCGATGCGGCGACGGCCGCGCCAGTTGCGGCGCTCCCAATAATGGCGGCTGACCGGGTCGAGATGCGGTGCGATGAAGCGATCGTAGGCCTGCGAATTGTGCCCGGTCCCAGCCGCGCCGAAGAAACGGAACAGGTCGCCCTGCGACGGCAGGTGACGCACCGCTGCGAGCTTCATGCGGTTCAGCGCAATATGCGCGGCGTTGAGGTCGACGGCGTCGATCCTTTCCGGCGACCGGGTGAGATAGGCGAGGATGTTACAGCCGCCAGACGCGATGGTGACGATACGGTGGCCCGTCCCGAGCTGCATCGCGTCCATGTCGATTTCGGGGTCTTCCCAGATCTGCGGGTAGACAAGGCCGGAGAACAGGAAGGCAAACAAGCGCTCGGAGATGCCGGCTTTCGACAGCGGACGGTTCTGGTAGACGGCCTTGCCGACTTCCTTGCCGCGGCGAAAAACCAGTTCCCCAGAAATGTCCGTCATGGCAAGGCGATTCCCCGTTTGCTTTGCCGCAAGCGGGTAGCGCAGGGTCATGACAGGCCAGTGACAGCCGGAGGCATCGAGAATTCTACTCCGGTGGTCATCTGGTGCGGTTTTCTGCGCTTCCGACGCTCACGGACCCAAATGTCCGCTCCGCTTCGGTTCTCGAAAACCACCCCACCTGACTCGCGGGAGCGAATTCTGGCTGCCTCCTCTAGGAGCGGCCAAATCCGCCGGGGGTCGGCGTCGTCACGATGACCGCCTCGCCGGCGTCGAGCACGGTCTGGTCGCAGGCCTTCAGGACCTCGACGCGGCCATCCTTCCGGCGGACCTTGGTCGAGCCGACCTCGCCATCGCCGCCTCCGTCCAGTCCCTGCGGCGGGCGGTTGCGATGCGAGGACAGGATCGCGCATTCCATCTTTTCGAGGAAGCGGATGGTGCGCTTGGTGCCGTCGCCGGCATTCCATTTGCCTTTGCCGCCGGAGCCTTCGCGGATATGGAAATCCTCGAGCAATACCGGGAAACGCAGTTCCAGCACTTCCGGATCGGTCAGGCGCGAATTGGTCATATGGGTGTGGACGCCGGAGGTGCCGGCAAAGCCGCGGCCGTCGTTCATCCGGCCGGCCGGCGAGCCCGAGCAGATCGTCTCGTAATACTGGTACTGCTTGTTGCCGAAGGTGAGATTGTTCATCGTGCCTTGCGCATTGGCCAACGCCCCCATCGCCCCGAACAGCGCGTTGGTGACGTGCTGCGAGGTCTCGACATTGCCGGCGACGACTGCCGCGGGATAGGCGGGCTTCAGCATCGAGCCGTCGGGAATGATGATATTGATCGGCCGCAGACATCCGGCATTCATCGGGATGTTGTCTTCGACCATGACGCGGAAGGCATAAAGCACAGCTGCTCGGGCGACTGGCTCTGGCGCATTGAAATTGTTCTTCATCACCGGCGACGTCCCGGTGAAGTCGACGGTCGCTTCGCGCTTCTCCCGGTCGACCGATATCTTCACCTTGATCTTTTGGCCGGTGTCGGTCGGATATTCGTATTCGGAACTGTCGGGCAGCCGCTCCAGAACGCGGCGCACGCTTTCGGCGGCATTGTCCTGGACGTGACCCATATAGGCTTCGACCACGCCAAGGCCGAAATGCGCGACCATCTTGCGCAGCTCGGCGACGCCCTTTTCGTTCGCGGCGATCTGCGCCTTGAGGTCGGCGATGTTCTGGTGCGGATTGCGCGCCGGGTAGGGGTGGTCGGTGAGCAGCGTCTCCAGGTCCTTCTCGCGGAACCGGCCGCGATCGACGATGCGGAAATTGTCGAACAGCACGCCTTCCTCGTCGACGGTTGTGGCAAGCGGCGTCATCGAGCCGGGCGCCGTGCCGCCGATGTCGGCATGGTGGCCACGCGAGGCGACGTAGAAGAGGATTTCCTCCCCCCTTGAGGGGAGGTGCCGCCGGAGGCGGCGGAGGGGGTCGCTGCGGCAGTGCTCGACGCACTTGTGGTGCCTTCTGAGAGGACCCCACCCGGCCGCTTCGCGGCCACCCTCCCCTCAAGGGGGAGGGAAAACACCGGCGTCACCACGGTAATGTCAGGCAGATGGGTGCCGCCATTGTAAGGTGCGTTGAGGGCAAAGACATCGCCGGGATGGATGTCGCCGGAGTTGAGCCGGATGATGGTCTCCACGGAGCGGTCCATCGAGCCGAGATGCACTGGCATATGCGGCGCGTTGGCGACCAGCGCGCCGTTCCGATCGAAAACGGCGCAGGAGAAATCGAGCCGCTCCTTGATGTTGACGGAATAGGCAGTGTTTTGCAGCGTTACGCCCATCTGTTCGGCGATCGACATGAACAGGTTGTTGAAGACCTCCAGCATCACCGGATCGGCTTCGGTGCCGAGTGCGGCGTGCCGGCGCTTCTTCTCGACGCGCCGCATCAATACGTGGTCCTTGGCGGTGATCTCGGCCTGCCAGCCCGGCTCGACGACAATGGTCTGGTTCGGCTCGATGATCAAAGCGGGGCCGGCGATCTTGTTACCGGGCTTCAGCGTTTCGCGAGGGAAGATGCCGGCGTCGCGCCAGACGCCGTCGACAAAGATTTTCCGGGTCCCGGAAGAACTTGCGGCCACGTCTTCAACAACTGAATCGCCTTCGTCGCGGCCGGTGCCGCCGGTATCGGTACCTTCGACGCCGACCGATTCGACGATCATCGGCTTGTCGTCGTAGACGAAACCGAACTGCGCCTTGTGCGCCAGTTCGAAGTCCGCCTTGGCCTGCGCAATCGAGCCGTGCCCAAAGTTCACTGGCAGCGCGGTATCGGTGCCGTCGTATCGGATCTGCAGCACCGGCTTCGAGGCGACCGCGTCTTCGCTGATGCCTTGCGCAGCGAGTTCGTCGATGACGGCTTTGCGCAGCGTTGCGATGAGTTCATCGATTGCTGGCTCGGAATCTTCCGCCAGCGGCTTCAGCAGCGCCTGCTGGCGTGACGCAAATACAGAGGACAGGCCGATGCCGTATGCCGAGAGCAGGCCAGAGAACGGATGGATCAGCACCGCCTCCATGCCAAGCGCATCGGCGACCAGGCAAGCGTGCTGGCCGCCAGCGCCGCCGAAACAGTTCAGGAGGTATTCGGTGACATCGTAGCCGCGCTGCACCGAAATCTTCTTGATGGCGTTGGCCATGTTTTCGACGGCGATGGTGATGAACCCTTCGGCGACGGTTTCCGGCGAGCGGCCGTCGCCGATCTCGGCGGCAAGGGCCGCGAATTTTTCGCGAACCGTCTGCACGTCGAGCGGTTCGTCCTGGCCCGGTCCAAAAATAGCCGGGAAGAACTCGGGCTGCAGCTTGCCCAGCATGACATTGGCGTCGGTGACGGCCAACGGGCCGCCGCGCCTATAGGCGGCCGGGCCGGGATTGGCGCCGGCCGAATCCGGCCCGGCGCGGAAGCGGCCGGCCTCATAATGCAGGATCGAGCCACCGCCGGCGGCGACCGTGTGGATGCGCATCATCGGCGCGCGGATGCGTACGCCGGCGACCTCCGTGTCAAAGGCGCGCTCGTAGTCGCCATCATAGTGCGCGACATCGGTGGAGGTGCCGCCCATGTCGAAGCCGATGACCTTGCCGAAACCGGCGAGTTTTGCCGTCTCGACCATGCCGACGACACCGCCAGCCGGGCCGGACAACAGCGCATCCTTGCCTTGGAACATGTCGGCGGCGGTGAGGCCGCCCGACGACATCATGAACATGAGGCGAGGGCTTTCCCTCCCCCTTGAGGGGAGGGTGGCGGCGAAGCCGCCGGGTGGGGTCGGCTCGACTGGGTGCGACACTCTGGCGGTGCCTTCTGAGATGACCCCCTCTGGCTGCTGCGCAGCCATCTCCCCCTCGAGGGGGGAGAGGGCACCCAGTTCCTCCGCCACCTTCTGCACATACCTTGCCAGGATCGGCGACAGATAGGCATCGACCACCGTGGTGTCGCCGCGGCCGACCAGCTTGATCAGCGGCGAGACCTCGTGACTGACCGAGACCTGCGAGAATCCGCGCTTTCGACAGACTTTGGCGACCGCCTTTTCGTGCTCGGGGTGTTTCCAGGCATGCATGAAGACGATTGCGACCGCATCGATGCCGTCCGCCTTGGCCTGTTCGATGGCAGGACGCACGACGGCGATGTCGAGCAGGCGCTCGACACTGCCGTCGGCGCGAACCCTTTCGTCGATTTCGACGACACGCTCATAGAGCTGTTCGGGAAGGATGATCTGCTTGGCAAAGATATCGGGCCTCGCCTGATAGGCAATCCTCAGCGCATCGCGGAACCCTTTGGTGATGAGCAGCAGCACGCGGTCGCCCTTGCGCTCGAGAAGCGCATTGGTGGCGACCGTGGTGCCCATTTTGACATCGCCGATCAGAGCGGAGGGGATTGGGGCGCCGGGCTGGACGCCGAGCAGTTCGCGAATGCCCTGGATGGCAGCATCGGCATAGGCTTCGGGATTTTCCGAAAGGAGTTTCCTGGGATGCAGCCCGCCCTCGGGGTCACGGCCGATGACGTCGGTGAAGGTACCGCCGCGGTCGATCCAGAAATCCCATTTTGCGGTCATTGCAGCGCCTCCGGGCATTTTCATTTATGCATCCTGTTAATGCTCGACGCTTTGTACGGCCAAGCGCTTGATGTTACACGCGGAAACGCAACGTTACGAAACTCATCATGAGCTGATGCATTGTGCCCTCGATCGTCGCCGGTAACGGTGGCGTGATTAGAGGAGAGATATCATGAAGAAACTCATTCTTGCGTCGGTGTCGGCGCTTGCGTTGCTTGGCCTTGCCGCCTGCAGCAACAGCGGCACCGACAACACCACGACGCAGAGCACCAACCCGCCGGCATCCGACCAGACGATGAAGCCGGCCGCTCCTGACGCAAACAAGCCTGCCGAGCCGGCGCCGGCGCCCGCTCCTGCGCCGGCTGCCCCTGCGCAGTAGTCAATGTGACAAACCAAGAAAGGCCGGCTCACACGCCGGCCTTTCTGCTGCTTACGATATCCGCGCCTCGCGGCCGAGTGCGACGATGCTGGTAACCGCACGCGAAAAGTACCGTCTCGCCCCTTACGTGCCGCCGAAACGACGGCACCAAGGCGCAAATCGCCAGGCTCATTGCTTGCGCGCCGCGGCTGCCCTCTGTGGATTTTCCACGGGTGAGCGCTAGCGCCCGCCGCCGCAGCAGGAATTGCGTCAAATCGATTGGGCCAGCCCCCGCGGCACTGTCTTGGCTTGATAGCGATGGGCGGTTGGTCCTATGAAGCCCTCATGTCGATTTGGGACCGCCTCGGCGACTTCGTCACACGCGTTTCATCTTCAGCGTCGTCAGGCGTCGCCGAAGTGGTCGAGGCCGTGCGCACGGTTTTCTCCGGCGATGCCGATCTGCGCCGGCGCGTCGCCTTCTCGGTGGCGATGATCGCCCTGTCGGCCAAGATGGCCAAGGCAGACGGCATCGTCACGCAAGACGAGGTGCGCGCCTTCCAGGACATATTCGAGGTGCCGAAGGAACAGAGGCGCAATGTGGCGCGGCTCTACGATTTGGCCAAACGCGACATTGCCGGTTTCGAGACCTATGCCGAGCGGATGGCGCAGCTTTGCGGTTCGGGCCATTCGAACTGCCTGATGCTGGAGGATATACTCGACGGGCTGTTCCACATCGCCAAGGCCGACGGGCTGGTGCATGAGCGCGAGGGCCAATTCCTGCATCGCATCGCCGAGATCTTCCGCATCGATGAGGCGCATTACCAGAGCATCCTGGCGCGGCATGTCGATCTGGGTGCCGCCGATCCTTATGTCGTGCTCGGCATCGAGCGTGGGAAGCCGTTCGAGGAGGTCCGCAGGCGCTACCGCAAGCTGGTCTCCGACAATCATCCGGACCGGCTGATCGCACGCGGCCTGCCGCAGGAATTCATCAAGATCGCGACGACCAGGCTGGCGGCGATCAACGCGGCCTATGAGATGATCGAGCGAGGCCTGCGGCACGCATGAGCGGCTTTCCGCCCGACGAGCCGAGCGCCGAGGTCAGGGTATCGCCGAATTTCGGACCACGGCGCGGGACGCTCGGACCCGATATGATCGTGCTGCACTACACCGGCATGGCGACCGGCGCCGGTGCCGAGGCATGGCTGTGCGATCCGGCAAGCGAGGTCTCGTCGCACTATCTGGTCCATGAGGACGGCCGCATTGTTCAGATGGTAAGGGAAAGCGACCGCGCCTGGCATGCCGGCAAGAGCTCGTGGTTCGGACAGAGCGACGTCAACTCCTGCTCGATCGGCATCGAGATCGTCAATCCGGGGCATACGCTCGGCTATCGCAACTTTCCAAAACCGCAGATCGACGCGGTGATCGGCCTGTGCGCCGGGATCATCAAGCGCCATTCCATTCCGGCGCAGCGGGTGCTCGCCCATTCCGACGTGGCACCGGGGCGCAAGGTCGATCCGGGCGAGAAATTCCCATGGAAAATCCTGTTCGCCGCCGGTGTCGGCCATGTTGTGTCGGCAGCACCGATCCGGCGCGGCGCCGTGCTGAAGCCAGGCGATACCGGCGCCGAGGTCGAGGCGCTGCAGTCGATGCTGGCGCTCTATGGTTATGGCGTCGAGATCACCGGCGCTTTCGACCGGCAGACCGAAATCGTGGTCGAGGCATTTCAGCGGCATTTCCGGCAGCGCCTGGTCGATAGCATGGCTGACGGATCGACGATCCGCACGCTGGAAAGGCTGCTCGCTTCCGCAAGGATAGCCTCTCTCAAATAGTCTTTCCCAAGCTTCAAAGTTACAATCTGTTACCCAAAGTGACTTGCCTCGCCTTCTTTGGCGCCAATTCGGTCGTCAAAGGCGATCCGTACAGATTGTCGGACCTCTATCCCCCAGATGTTCCGATGTTGATTGAGGGTATCTGCGCGAAGTTCTTTGTGCAGATCAAACAGAACAGGATCACATGCAGAAATTGACCGTTTTAACGGCAGCCATTGCTGCCGGCGTAATGACTTTTGCCTTCAGTGCAGCGAACAGCGCACCGCTGAGCCAACGGGCCGATCAGGGCTTCAGTGCCGCAGCCGGCAAAACCGCCACGCCGAAAGCAACCCGTGGTACGAAAGTAGAGAAGACCGCCACCGCAAAAGTGGAAAAAGCGGCCGCGGTAAAGACGGAAAAGCCAGCCTCCGCAAAAAAGCCAACCGCTGCGAGAAAGACAATCTCCAAACAGCATGTGAAGCGTAACCGCAAACGCATCGACCACATGGCAACGGCGTCGGTCGCTCCGAAAAGCAGGCCAGCGCCCCAGGCGGCGGTTGTCGGCGCCAGCGGACAGTATTCGGCGATCATTGCGCGTTATGCCGCCAGCTATGGCGTCCCGGTGTCGCTCGCCAATGCCGTAATCAAGATCGAGAGCAACTACCAGCCGAACCAGGTCGGCAGCGCCGGCGAGATCGGCCTGATGCAGATCAAGCCGGCGACGGCAAGGATGATGGGCTATAGCGGTTCTGTTCAGGGTCTCTACGATCCCGATACCAACATCAAATACGGCATGAAGTACCTTGCCATGGCGCGGGATCTCGGCGGTGGCACGACCTGCGGCACGATCCTGAAATACAATGCCGGCCACGCCGCCACACGGATGAACCCGGTGTCCGCAGCCTATTGCGGCAAGGTCAAGGTGCAGCTGGCAGCACTTGGAGCGCCCGCCTGACAAGCGATAACTTGCTTTTTCGTTTGCGTTTTCGGGCCTGAACCCCTTTATACGCCTTGCCAGCTGGCCGGGCGGCCGCACCCGCGAAGCCGAAAGGCTGCGGGTGAGGAAAGTCCGGGCTCCATGGAGACACGGTGCCGGTTAATGGCCGGCGGGGGCGACCCCAGGGAAAGTGCCACAGAAAGCAAACCGCCACGATCCAATCGTGGCAAGGGTGAAAGGGTGGGGTAAGAGCCCACCGCGCGACTGGCAACAGGAGCGGCACGGTAAACCCCACCGGGAGCAAGACCGAATAGGGGCGGTGCGAGGGGAAACCCTCGAGGGCTGTTTCCGGCTCACCGTCCGGGTAGGTTGCGTGAGGCGTATGGCAACATGCGCCCAAGATGAATGGCCGCCACGTTCTCGCCCCGTAAGGGGCGAGGGCCATACAGAACCCGGCTTACAGGCCAGCTGGCAGTTTCCCGAACAAAAAGAAATCTCCTGATATCAGCAGGTTGCGTCTTCGGGCGCAGCCGCTGATTCACTTTTCGACCCGGCAATCCCGCGCGACATTCCTTGAAAATGGTGCGATTAAATCGTACCATTTGGATGGCAGTACTGAGGAGCGCGTCATGGGCCAGGTCGATAAACGCAGCATCACGCTGTCGCCGGAACTGGCCGCGGCGGTCGACGACGTGGTCGCCGCCGGCGAATATGCCTCGGCAAGCGAGGTGATCCGCGACGCGCTGAGGCAATGGAAGGATCGGCGCGACCTGCTCGGCTACACCGTCGAGGAATTGCGCAGACTGGTGCAGGAGGGGATCGACAGCGGGCCGGGGCGGTTTGCGTCGATCGACGAAATAAAGAGCGAAGCGCGGAGACGATTGAAACCCGACAGCGCGGCATGAATTTGCTGGCCGGCGCAAGATCGACGCCGGCGATCTGAATTCGTGATTGCCGATTCAGCCCCCGATTGCGTCTAGCGACGCCTCGATCGCCTGCCAAAGCTCTTCCACCGGCTCGCAGCCGATCGACAGGCGAACGAAACCGGGCGGAACGGCATCTCCCCTCTTTGATCGCCGTTCGGCCGAGGTGTGTACGCCGCCGAACGATGTCGCTGCCTGCATCAAGGCGCAGTTGTTGATGAAATCTTCGGCCTTGTCCTCCGAGGCGAGCACGAACGAGATGAGAAATCCGAAGCGCTCCATCTGGGCGCGGGCAAGATTGTGCGATGGGTCGCTCTCCAGTCCCGGAAAGCGCAAGCCGCTGATCGCGCGATGGTTTTTCAGCCGTCGCGCTATCATTTCGGCGGAAGCGCACATGCGGTCGAAACGCACCTCCAGCGTTTCGAGGCCGCGATGCACCAGCCATGCCTCGAACGGCCCGGGGATGGCGCCCGACGTCTCGCGCCAGTCGGTCACCCTCGAGATAATGTCCGCGTCGCGGCTGGCGACATGGCCGAACAGCACATCGGAATGGCCGTTTGGTGCCTTGGTGTCGGCGGCAATGACGATATCGGCGCCGAGATCGAGCGGGCGCTGGCCGAAAGGCGTCATCGTCGTGTTGTCGACCACAAGCACCGCGCCCGCTTTGTGCACGGCTTCGGCGACGGCTGCGATGTCGCATATGTCCAGTCCTGGGTTGGCGGGCGTTTCGACGAAGGCAAGCCGATACCCATCGAAGCCGCCGTCGAGGAAGCTCGATGTCGGCCGGATATCATAAGCTACGCCGAAGGATTTCAGGAAACGGTCTGCCAGCGCTCGCGTCGTATGATAACCGTCGGACGGCAGCAGGATACGGTCGTCGGCTTTGAGCAGACCGAAAAATACCGCCGAGATGGCAGCCATCCCCGAGGGAAAGGCAACGCATGGGGCGTCTTCCAAATGCGCCAGCATGTGCTCGACCGCATCCCAGGTCGGATTGCTGAAGCGGCCATATTGATCGAAGCCGGTGGCGTCGCCGGGCGCATGAAAGATGGCGGCCATCGTCAGGGGCAAGGGGATGGGGTCGCCCTTGGCAAGCCTGCCGCGACGCAGATGGGGAAGTGCCGCGGCGCGCGACTTGGCTGTTTCGGACATGGTTTCAAACCTCGTTACTAACCGGAAAAGAAGATGCCGAGGCTATGCGGGGCAGCGATCCGCAGCAAGCCGCCTCCGGTTGGACCACACGGCTCTAAACGCTTCGTTAGGCTTAATAGAGGATAAAGACCGGAGTGCCGTCAAAGCTGCTCTCCCCAGTCGTGGCAGGCGCGTTTTGAAGACTGTTCCCGTTGACGCCCATAACACCCCATGATATCCCATTCCGATACTCAAGCCTTCGTTCCGTGTCAGGGTGAAGCGTACGCCAATCGGGCAGCCGCGGCGGCTGCGCGTTTGCCTGCGTTCGCCCGTCATGATGAAGCGGGTTTTGGAAGTCGACCGGGGCGGGGCGGCGCGGACGGGAAGATGCAGAGGGGTGCGGCGGCGCAAGCGGCCGTAACGCGTAATGGACCGGTTTCTGTCGAACGCGGTGAACAGGATCGATGCGAAGGGACGGGTGTCCGTGCCGGCGCATTTCCGTGCCGTTGTGCAGAAACGCGGCTATTCGGAACTTTATGCGCTACGCTGCCTGGATCGCCCGGCGATGGATGTCGGTGGGCTCGACCTGCTCGATCGCTACGAGCAGCGTATCGCCCAGGAAGACCCGTTCCTGCAGACGGCGGACGACATGTCGTTCTTCTGCCATGGCGATGGAACGTTTCTGAAGCTCGACCAGGACGGCCGTATCACGATGAGCGATTTCATTCGCGAGCATACCGGCATTTCAGCGGAGGTGGCCTTCGTTGGCCGCGGCAATTTCTTTCAGATCTGGGAGCCGGGACGGCTCAGCGCCTATGGGACGGAAGCACGCGCCCGGCTTTTGCAGCTTCGGCAGGGCACGAAGTCCGGGGAGCGGCCGGAATGATGGCGGGCGACGGCGATGAAGTTCATGCCGTTGGCGGACCAGCCCGTCACATTCCGGTCCTCCTTGCCGAAGTTCTGGAGGCGCTGGCGCCGACAAAAGGCGAGGTGATCGTCGACGGCACGTTCGGTGCCGGCGGCTACACCAAGGCCATTCTGGCAAGCGGAGCCTCGGTCGTCGCCATCGACCGCGATCCGGATGCGATCGCGGCGGGGCGGGCCCTTGAACAGCAGTCCGGCGGCAAGCTCAGGCTTGTCCAGGCACCGTTCTCCACGCTCGACGAGCAGGTTGAAAGTGCCGATGGCGTCGTGCTCGACATCGGCATCTCCTCCATGCAGATCGACCAGCCGGAGCGCGGCTTTTCGTTCCGGGCCGATGGACCGCTCGACATGCGCATGGCGCAGGCGGGCCTGAGCGCCGGCGACGTCGTCAATACCTTCAAGGTGGGCGATCTTGCCCGCATCTTCGGTTTTCTCGGCGAGGAACACCATGCCGGGCGCATCGCCCGCATGATCGAGAGCCGTCGCGAAAAACGCCCCTTCGAGCGCACGCTCGACCTTGCCGATGCCATCGAGACGCATATCGGTCGCGCGCCAAAAGACAAGATCCATCCGGCCACCCGCGTTTTCCAGGCGCTGCGCATCTTCGTCAATGACGAACTCGGCGAACTGGCCAAGGCACTGTTTGCCGCCGAGCGCGTGCTGAAACCGGGCGGCCGGCTTGCCGTGGTGACCTTCCATTCGCTCGAGGACCGCATCGTCAAGCGCTTCATCGCCGACAGAGCCGATTCAGCCACCGGATCGCGGCATCTGCCCGAGGCGCAGGCGCGCACCGCCACCTTCACCAAGAAGGGCGGCGGCGTGACGCCTGGCGATGCCGAGATATCGGCAAATCCGCGGGCGCGCTCGGCAAGGCTGCGCGCTGCGATCCGTACAGAGGCGCCGGCCCGTGCCGGCGATTTTTCGATTTTCGGCCTGCCAAAACTGCCTGGCCCAAAGCTTCCCGGCGCCGATCGACCGGGAGAGAGGTGAGCACGTGTTTCGTACCAGCGACATAGTCCTGATCGCCGTCATGGTTTCGGCAGCTGCCCTGACCTACAAGACCAAGCGCGAGGCCGAGGAGCAACTGGCGGCAGTGCACAAGATCCAGGCGCAGATCCGTTATGAAGAGGACACGATCGACCTGCTCAAGGCGGACTGGAGCCTGCTTACCCAGCCGTCGCGCCTGCAGAAGCTCACCGAAATCTACAAATCGCAACTCGGACTCGAGCCGGTCAACGCGCGGCAGATCGTCGGGCTGGACGATCTGCCGGCGAAACCCGTCAACATCGAGGACCTTTCATCGCAGCGGCTGGGTGGCATGGCCGATGTCGGCGGCAAGGATCCCGTGGTGACCGGAGGCATCGTCCAATGATCACCGGATTTCCAATGGCTGCCAGATTTCCAAAGATTGGGAGGCTGCTGAAGCGCGGTTCGAAGCCCGGCGCGGGCGGATCGATCGTGGTCGAAGGTGCCCGCAAGGCGACCGGTGGCAAGGGCAGGACCCGCATCGTCATGACGATGGCGGTGTTCTTCGGCATCTATTCGACCATTGCCGGGCGGCTGGTTTATCTGGGTTTCCAGAATCCCGACCTGTCGGGCGGCCCGCAGAGCCGGGTGACGGCATCGCGACCCGACATCGTCGACCGTAACGGCGAAGTGCTGGCGACCGACATCAAGACCGCGTCGCTGTTTGCCGAACCGCGCCGCATCGTCGATGCCGACGAGGCGATCGAAAAGCTGTCGACGGTACTTCCCGAGATCGACTACGAGCAGACATACAACAAGCTGAAGAGCGGCGCCGGCTTCGTCTGGCTGCAGCGTCAACTGACACCGAAGCAGCAGGCCGACATCATGCAGCTCGGCATCCCCGGCTTCGGCTTCCGCACCGAAAAGCGCCGGTTCTATCCGGCCGGCGAAACCTCGTCCTACATTGTCGGCCTCACCAACATCGACAATCAGGGCATCTCCGGCATGGAGAAATACATCGACGAACAGGGTTTGAGCGACCTTCAGGCGTCGGGCCTGGCGGTAGCCAAGGATTTGAAGCCGGTGCAGCTCTCGATCGACCTGCGCGTCCAGCATATACTGCGTGACGAGGTCGCCACCGGCATGGAAAAGTACCATGCGATCGCGGCGGGCGCCGTTGTGCTCAACGTCAAGACCGGCGAGGTGCTGGCGATGGCCTCGGTTCCGGATTTCGATCCGAACAATCCCTATAACGCTCAGGACAAGGACCGGCTCAACCGTATGTCGGCCGGCCTCTACGAAATGGGCTCGACCTTCAAGAGCTTCACCACCGCCATGGCGCTCGATTCCGGCAAGATAACGCTGCAAAGCCGCTTCGACGCGTCGCGCCCGATCAGGATCGGCCATCAAACCATCCATGATTTCCATGGCAAAGGCCGGGTGCTGTCGGTGCCGGAAGTGTTCATCTACTCGTCCAACATCGGCTCGGCCAAGGAAGCCGAAGCGGTTGGCATCGACGGACACCGCGAATTCCTGCATCGCCTGGGAATCCTCGAGAAGATGCAGACCGAACTGCCGGAAGTCGCTCGGCCGACCGAGCCCAAGGTCTGGAAGCAGGTCAATTCGATTACTATCGCCTTCGGCCACGGCGTGTCGACGACGCCGCTGCAGACAGCGGTCGGCTGCGCCGCGCTGATGAATGGCGGCTATCTGATGGACCCGACCTTCCTGCCGCGCACGCAGGAGCAGGCGATGGCGGTGGCCAAGAAAGTGGTCAGCGACAAGACCGTCGAGGGCATGCGCTATCTCTATGCACTCAATGCCGAAAAGGGATCCGGCCGCAATGCACGGGTGCCAGGATACCGGGTGGGCGGCAAGACGGGAACGGCGGAGAAGGTCGTCAACGGCCGCTACTCGAAGGAAAAGAATTTCAACGCCTTCGTTGCGGCTTTCCCAATGGACGATCCGCAATACATAGTGCTTACGATCGCCGACGAACCGAAGCCGGAAAAGCCCGGCATGGGTGCTACGGCCGCCTCGAACGCGGGCATCATGGCTGCAAACATCATCCGACGTGCGGCTTCCATGCTTGGCGTGAAGCCAGATTTCAGCCATGAAAATGGTGCAACGCTGGTTTCCTATCAGTGATTCTTGGGGCGCGCCGGCAACTGCGCGCTATTTTGTTGCGATGAACGGGGTTCGATGAAGCTGAAAAATCTAGCCGGTATCCTGCCTGTCGGGGGGACAGCTTCCTTCGACATGGAGGTTACAGGGATTTCGTCGGATTCCCGCCAGGTAACACGGGGTGTCGTCTTTTTCGCGCTCACCGGCTCCAAGGCGGATGGCGCAGCCTATGCAGCCGATGCCGCGAGCCGCGGCGCTGCAGCGATCGTGGTCGGCAAGGGCAGTGCGGTCGCCGGGCTGCCAGTTCCAGTTCTTGTCGTAGACGATCCGCGCCTTGCGCTGGCGCTGAGTGCTGCCCGTTATTTCGGCAAGCAACCGCAAACCATGGTCGCGGTGACCGGCACCAGCGGCAAGACCTCCGTCGCCGCATTCACCCGACAGATATGGGAGCAGGCGGGTTTGGTCGCCGCTTCGATCGGCACGACCGGTGTGGTGGCGCCGGGCCGCAACGAATATGGCTCGCTGACCACGCCGGATCCGGTCGCGCTGCACAGGCTGCTCAAGGAGTTGGCGGAGGCCGGCGTCACCCACGCCTCGATGGAAGCGTCCAGCCATGGCCTCGACCAGCGCCGGCTCGACGGCGTCAAGCTTGCGGCCGGCGGCTTCACCAATCTCGGCCGCGACCATATGGACTATCATCCGACGGTCGAGGACTATCATCGCGCCAAATTGCGTCTGTTCGACGCGCTGCTGCCGAAGGGCGCGCCGGCCATCATCTTTGCCGATGACCCGTGGTCGGAGCCGACGATCAAGGCGGCGCGGGCAGCGGGACTGAACGTGCTGACGGTCGGCCGCCACGGCGATTTCCTGCGGCTGAAGCGGGTCGAGCACGAGCGCCACCGCCAACGCGCCGAGGTCGAAGTTGACGGCGTTCTCCATGAAGTCGACTTGCCGCTGGCCGGCGACTTCCAGATCGCCAATGCGCTGGTGTCGGCGGGCCTCGCCATTTCGACTGGAACATCTGTTGCCAAGGCATTGATAGCGCTAGAGAAATTGAAGGGTGCACCGGGGCGGCTCGACCTCGTTGGGACGGCTGCCAATGGCGCGCCGGTCTATGTCGACTACGCGCACAAGCCGGATGCGCTGGAAAACGTGCTGGCTTCGGTGCGCCCCTTTACCACCGGCCGCGTCATCGTCGTATTCGGTTGCGGCGGTGATCGCGACCGGGGCAAGCGGCCGATCATGGGCGAGATCGCCACAAGACTGGCCGACGTCGTCATCGTCACCGACGACAATCCCCGCTCGGAAGTCCCCGAGACGATCCGCGCCGCGATTCTCGCGGCCGCACCTGGCGCCATCGAGATCGGCGACCGGCGCAAGGCCATCCACGAGGCGGTCGGGATGCTTCACGCTGGCGACACGCTGATCGTGGCCGGCAAGGGCCATGAGGAAGGCCAGACCATCCGCACCGAGACCCTGCATTTTTCCGACCATGAGGAAGTTCGCTCGGCGCTGCGGGAGCAAGCGGCGTGAGCTATCTGTGGACCTCCGAGGCGCTGGTTGCCGCCATGGATGGCCGGCCGCTCGGTCCGATGCCTGAGGGCATCGCCGGCATTTCCATCGACAGCCGCAGCCTGCAGCCGGGAGACGCTTTCTTCGCCATCAAGGGCGAGGCCATGGACGGCCATGATTTCGTCACCGCCGCCATCAAGGCGGGCGCCGGCGTGCTGGTCGTCGCCGAGGGCAAGCTGCCGTCGCTGGGACGGCTGACGGCACCGATGATCGTTGTTGAAGACGTGCTCGTCGCGCTGG
This sequence comes from Mesorhizobium sp. M1348, assembly GCF_040317925.1. Lineage (NCBI taxonomy): Bacteria > Pseudomonadati > Pseudomonadota > Alphaproteobacteria > Hyphomicrobiales > Phyllobacteriaceae > Mesorhizobium > Mesorhizobium sp. M1348. The sequence goes on from NZ_JAMYLH010000006.1 coordinate 213,152, forward strand.
AAAAGCTCGGCGTTGCCGCGCGCGCACGCTCAAACGCGAGGGTGATTGCCGTGACCGGATCGGCGGGCAAAACCACCACCAAGGAAGCACTGCGACACGCTCTCTCCGCGGTCGGTACCGTGCATGCATCGGCCCAGTCGTTCAACAATCACTGGGGTGTGCCGCTGACGCTGGCGCGCATGCCGCAGGATTGCGACTATGCCGTCTTCGAGATCGGCATGAACCATCCGGACGAGATCCGGCCTCTGGTCAAGATGGTCCGGCCGCATGTCGCCATCATCACGCTGATCGCCGCCGCTCATCTCGGCTTCTTCCGCAACATGGACGAGATCGCCAAGGCCAAGGCGGAGGTTTTCGAAGGGCTGGAGCCCGGTGGCGCTGCCCTTCTCAACCGCGACGACTCGCGCTGGAAGCTGCTGGAGAAGTTGGCGAAAGAGGCCGGCGTCGAGCATGTTTACGGGTTCGGCGAGAATGCCCGGGCGACCTTCAAACTGATCAAATGCGAGCTCAATGCCGATCACTCCGTCATCACCGCTAAGATTGGCGGGCATGAGATCGTCGCCAGGATCGGCGCGCCGGGCCGCCATATGGTGCAGAATGTGCTGGCGGTGCTGGGTGCAGCGCATCTGGTCGGCGCCGACGTCACCAGGGTTGCGCAGGCGCTGGCCGATCTTTCGCCCGAACGCGGACGCGGCAAGCGCTATGTGTTGCGTCATCCCAAGGGGCCGATCACGCTGATCGACGAGAGCTACAACGCCAATCCGGCGTCGATGAGCGCTGCGATGGCACTGCTCAACACGACACCGGTGTCGGGCGAAGGCAGGCGCATTGCCGTGCTCGGCGATATGCTCGAGCTCGGCAGCCATTCGGCGAAATTGCATGCCGCGCTTGCCGACCTGATCGTCGGCACCGACACGCGCACGGTTTTTCTCGGCGGTCCGGAAATGCGGGCGCTGGCCGACGTCTTGCCCGGCGAGATCAGGACGGAGTACCGCGCCGGCGCGGAAGATCTGAAACCGGTTCTTCTATCGGAATTGAAGCCCGGCGACGTGGTCATGATCAAATCGTCGAAGGGCATAGGCTTTTCAAAGCTGGTCGAGGCGTTGCTCGGCACGTTTCCGGCGGAAGCCACAACCAGCAGACAGACCTAGGATCGGTCCGGGGGACGCAAGCGCATGCTAACACTGCTCGTCGAATTTGCGGACAAGATCTCGGTCTTCAACGTCTTCCGCTACATAACATTCCGCACCGGCGGAGCGCTGATCACAGCGGCGCTGATCGTGTTCATCTTCGGACCGACCATCATCAATTCGCTGAGGCTGCGGCAAGGCAAGGGCCAGCCGATCCGCGCCGACGGGCCGCAGACGCATTTCAAGAAGGCGGGAACGCCGACCATGGGCGGACTGATGATCCTGTCCGGCATCGTCGGTTCCTCGCTGCTGTGGGCGAACCTGTCGAGCATCTACGTCTGGGTGGTGCTGCTGGTGACACTGGGATTTGGCTCAATCGGCTTTTACGACGACTACCTCAAGGTGACGAAGCAATCGCATCTCGGCTTTTCCGGCAAAGCGCGGCTGGGGCTCGAATTCGTCATCGCAGGCATCGCCGCCTGGGTGATCATGCATAACGGCCAGGCGCCCTTCTCGTCATCGTTGACATTCCCTTTCGCCAAGGAGTTTCTCGTCAATCTCGGCTGGTTCTTCATCCCGTTCTCGTGCTTCGTCATCGTCGGCGCCGGCAATGCGGTGAACCTGACCGACGGCCTCGACGGGCTGGCGATCGTGCCGATCATGATCGCCGCCGCATCCTTCGGCGTCATCGCCTATCTCTCCGGCAATGCAGTGTTCGCCGAATATCTGCAGATTCATTTCGTACCCGGCACCGGCGAACTTGCGGTGGTCCTTGGAGCGGTGATCGGCGCCGGGCTTGGCTTCCTCTGGTTCAATGCGCCGCCGGCGGCGATCTTCATGGGCGACACCGGCTCGCTGGCGCTGGGTGGGCTGATCGGCACGGTCGCGGTGGCGACCAAGCACGAGATCGTGCTGGTCATCGTCGGCGGCCTGTTCGTCGTCGAGATATTCTCGGTCATCATCCAGGTCGGCTACTTCAAGATGACCGGCAAGCGCGTCTTCCTGATGGCGCCGATCCACCATCATTTCGAAAAGCTCGGCTGGACCGAAAGCCAGGTGGTGATCCGCTTCTGGATCATCGCCGTCATCCTGGCGCTGGTCGGCCTGTCGACCCTGAAGCTCAGATAGGAGGCCGCTTGATCCCCGCCGCATCCTTTTCAGGCAAGCGCGTTTCGCTCTTCGGGCTCGGCGGCTCGGGGATTGCTACGGCGCGCGCACTGATCGAGGGCGGCGCGGATGTGCTGGCCTGGGACGACAATCCCGACAGCGTCGCCAAGGCCGGCGCGCTCGGCATCACGACAGCGGACCTGCGCGGCGCGGACTGGGCGAGGTTTTCCGCCTTCGTGCTGTCGCCCGGCGTGCCGCTGACGCATCCCAAGCCGCACTGGACCGTCGAGCTCGCGCGGGGCTCAGGCGTCGAGATCATCGGCGACATCGAGCTTTTCTGCCGCGAGCGGACAGCGCGGGCGCCGGCAACGCCCTTCATTGCCATCACCGGCACCAACGGCAAGTCGACGACCACGGCATTGACGGCGCACATCCTCAAATCGGCTGGGCGCGACACGCAGATGGGCGGCAATATCGGCCGCGCGGTGATGACGCTTGATCCGCCGCAGCCTGAGCGGCACTATGTGGTTGAGTGCTCTTCCTACCAGATCGATCTTGCCCCCTCGATCAATCCGACGGCCGGTGTGCTGCTCAATCTGACGCCGGACCATCTCGACCGCCATGGCACGATGCAGCACTACGCCTCGATCAAGGAGCGGCTGGTGGCCGGCAGCGAGACGGCAATCATCGGTGTCGACGATTCCTGGTGCGCCCAGATCGCCGATCGGCTGGAGCGAGCGGGCCGGCAGGTCATTCGGATCTCCAAGCGCCTGCCGCTGACCGACGGCTATTTCGCCGACGGCACCAACCTGATGGAAGCCGTGCACGGCCGCTACAGCCGGGTCGCCTTCCTCGAAGGCATCGGCTCGTTGCGCGGCCAGCACAATGCGCAGAATGCGCTGGCCGCCGCCGCCGCCTGCCTCAAGGTCGGGCTCGAGCTCGGCGAAATCCAGTCCGGACTGGAGAGTTTCCCGGGGCTGGCGCACCGCATGGAGCAGGTCGGCCGCAAGGGCCATGTGCTGTTCGTCAACGATTCCAAGGCGACCAATGCCGATGCCGCTGCACCAGCGCTGTCGAGCTTTGCGCGTATCTACTGGATTGCCGGCGGCCTGCCGAAAGAGGGCGGCATCGAGCCGTTACGCGGCTTCTTCCCGCGCATCGCCAAGGCCTATCTGATCGGCGAAGCTGCGCCGGCCTTTTCCGCGACGCTGGGCGAAGCGGTGCCCTACGAGATATCAGGCACGTTGGCGGCGGCAGTCGAACACGCCGCTCGCGAAGCGGCCAGGGATAGTAGCGGCGAGGCAGTGGTGCTGCTGTCGCCGGCCTGCGCCAGTTTCGACCAGTTCAAGAATTTCGAAGTCCGCGGCGAGGCGTTCAGGCAAGCCGCAACCGCCATTGATGGCGTGAAGCCCATCGGAGGGACACGATAATGCAAAGCCGTCTCGACAAAAGCCCTGTGGCGACCTGGTGGTGGACGATCGATCGCTGGTTCCTGGCGGCGTTCCTGTCGCTGATGGGGCTCGGCATCGTTTTGTCCTTCGCCGCAAGCCCGGCGGTGGCCGAGCGCATCGGGCTAGACAGTTTCCACTTCGCGACACGCCAGATTATCTTCACCATTCCGGCGCTTGGGGTAATGCTGGCCGTCTCGTTCCTTGAATCCAGGCAGATCCGGCGCATGGCGCTGGTCATGTTGTGCATCATGCTGTTTCTGATGGTGGCGGTGCTCTATATCGGCGTCGAGGTGAAGGGCGCGCGGCGCTGGGTGTCGCTAGCCGGCCTGTCGATCCAGCCGTCCGAGTTCCTGAAACCGGCCTTCGTCATCATCTGCGCCTGGCTGTTCGCCGAGCACAAGCGGCAGCCCGACATTCCGGGCAATCTGTTCGCAATGTTGCTGCTTGCGCTGGTCATCTCGCTGCTGGTGGCGCAGCCTGACCTGGGGCAAACCATGCTGGTGCTCGGCACCTGGGGGGTGATGTTCTTCATGGCCGGGTTGCCGTGGCTGTGGATCGTCGCGCTGGGTGCTGCCGGCGTCGGCGGCGTGTTCGCCGCCTATGCGGTGTTCCCGCACGTTGCCGGCCGCATCGACCGCTTCATGACCGGCGAGGGCGACACGTTTCAGGTCGACATGGGCCGCGAGGCGCTGATCAATGGCGGCTGGTTCGGGGTCGGGCCAGGCGAGGGTACCGTCAAGCGGGTCATCCCCGACAGCCATGCCGACTTTGTCTTCTCCGTCGCCGGCGAGGAATTCGGGCTGATCATGTGTTTCTTCATCATGTCCATCTTCGGCTTCATCGTGCTGCGCGGTCTCAACACGGCACTCAGGGAGCAGGACGATTTCACCCGCTACGCGGTGGGCGGCCTGGTCACGGTCTTCGGGCTGCAGTCGGTCATCAACATGGCCGTCAATCTGCAGCTGATGCCGGCCAAGGGCATGACGCTGCCGTTCATCTCCTACGGCGGTTCTTCGCAGATCGCGATCGCCATCTCGATGGGCATGGTGCTGGCGCTGACGCGCAAGCGCCCGGAAAAGCGCAAGCAGCTGGGCTTCATGCCGCCGCCGCGTGCGATGCCGGCGGAGTGAGATGGCGAAGGGGGTTATCCTTCTCGCGGCGGGCGGAACGGGCGGACATCTGTTCCCGGCCGAGGCGCTGGCACATGAACTGACCAGGCGCGGCTGGACGGTGCATCTTGCGACGGACGACCGTGCCGAGCGCTTTGCCGGGCAGTTCCCGGCGGCCGCCATCCATCCGATCCAGTCGGCGACGATGGGCTCGAAGAATCCTTTTGCCATGCTCGCCGCGTTTTGGAAAATCTGGCGCGGGGTTAGGCAGGCATCGGCCGTCATCGCCAGCATCAAGCCCGCCATCGTGGTCGGCTTCGGCGGCTATCCGACACTGCCGCCGCTTTACGCGGCGACCCGGCGCAAGGTGCCGACGCTGATCCACGAGCAGAATGCGGTGATGGGCCGCGCCAACCGGGCGCTCGCCGGCCGCGTCGACGCCGTTGCCGGCGGGTTCCTGCCGGAAGACATCAGTGCCACTGGCGCCAAGACGGTGACCACCGGCAATCCGGTCAGGCCGCAAGTATTGGAAGCGGCAAATACACCCTATGCTGCATCGGCCGGCGAAGAGCCGTTCCGGTTTCTGGTGTTTGGCGGCAGCCAGGGCGCGCAGTTCTTTTCCGATGCGGTGCCGGCGGCGATCGCCCGGTTTTCCGATGCACAGCGTAGGCGACTGGCGATCACGCAGCAGGCTCGCGCCGACGATGTGACGCGGGTGAAAGCCGCCTATGCTGCGCTTGGCATCGAGGCCGAGGTGTCGCCCTTCTTCACCGACATGGCGGCGCGGCTCGCGGCGGCGCATCTGGTGATGTCGCGCTCCGGCGCGTCGACCGTATCGGAAATCGCGGTGATCGGCAGGCCGGCGCTGCTGGTGCCTTATCCGCACGCGCTCGACCACGACCAGGCGGCGAATGCGGCCGCCCTTGCCGCAGCGGGTGGCGCCGAGGTGTATCCGCAATCCACGCTTTCGGCGGAGCGGATCGCTGCGCTTGTCGGCGGGCTGATGGATGATCCAGGCAGGGCGGCGACAATGGCTGCGGCGGCGAAATCGTCCGGTAAACCGGACGCAGCGCGGTTGCTCGCCGATCTGACAGAGGCTATTGCGTCCAGGAAATCCGTTTCGGAATTCAGGAAGGAGACGCGCGCATGAAGATGCCACAGACGATCGGCCTCGTGCATTTCATCGGCATTGGCGGCATCGGCATGAGCGGCATCGCCGAGGTGCTGCACAATCTCGGCTACAAGGTGCAGGGATCCGATCAGGCCGACAGCGCCAATGTGCAGCGGCTGCGCGACAAGGGCATCGAATGCTTCGTCGGCCATCACGCCGAGAATATCGGCGATGCCGAAGTGGTTGTCGTCTCGACGGCGATCAAGAAATCCAATCCGGAGCTGAAGGCCGCGCGCGAGAAACTGCTCCCCATCGTCCGGCGCGCCGAAATGCTGGCCGAGCTGATGCGCTTCCGGCAGGCGGTCGCGATCGGCGGCACGCATGGCAAGACGACGACGACTTCGATGGTGGCGACGCTACTCGATGCCGGCGGGCTCGACCCGACGGTGATCAATGGCGGCATCATCAATGCCTATGGCACCAATGCCCGCATGGGCGACGGCGAATGGATGGTGGTCGAGGCCGACGAGAGCGACGGCACCTTCCTCAAGCTGCCGGCCGAGATTGCCGTCGTCACCAATATCGACCCCGAGCATCTCGACCATTACGGCTCCTTCGACAAAGTGCGCGAGGCGTTTCGCCAGTTCGTCGAGAATGTGCCGTTCTACGGCTTTGGCGTGATGTGCACCGATCATCCCGAGGTGCAGGCGCTGGTCGGCCGCATCGAGGACCGGCGCGTCATCACCTATGGCGAAAATGCGCAGGCCGACGTGCGCTTCACCAATCACCGCATGGACGGCCCGACCTCGGAATTCGACGTGGTGATCCGCGACCGCAAGACGCACGGCCAGATAACGATATCAGGTCTGCGGCTGCCCATGCCCGGGCGCCACAATGTCTCCAATGCGACGGCGGCGATTGCCGTCGCGCATGAGCTCGGCCTTTCGGCTGAGGCAATCAAGAAGGGTCTGTCGTCCTTCGCGGGCGTCAAGCGGCGCTTCACCCATACCGGTTCGTGGAACGGTGTCGATGTGTTCGACGATTACGGTCATCATCCGGTCGAGATCACGGCGGTACTGAAGGCTGCGCGCAGCGCTACCAAGGGCCGCATCATCGCCGTTACCCAACCGCATCGCTTCACCCGGCTGCGCGATCTGTTCGACGAGTTTTCCGTCTGCTTCAACGACGCCGATACGGTAATGGTGGCGCCCGTCTATGCGGCCGGCGAGGAACCGATCGACGGCGTTACGTCCGACGCACTGGTGTCGCGCATCCGCTCCGGCGGCCATCGCGACGCACGCTACATCGAGGGTCCGGCGGCGATTGCGCCGATCGTGCGCGAGGTGGCGAAGCCGGGCGATTTCGTCGTTTTCCTCGGCGCCGGCAACATCACCCAATGGGCCTATGCGCTGCCCAAGGAACTCGGCGGGACCATCTCATGATGCGCGGCCAGGCGTTGATCGAGAAGCTTGGCGACCGGCTTGCCGGACTGCGCGGCCGCATCACGCCCAATGCCGAGATGGACAAGATCACCTGGTTTCGAGCCGGCGGGCTCGCGGACGCATTGTTCCAGCCGGCCGACGAGGACGATCTTGCCGCGTTCCTGAAGGCGGTGCCGGAGGAAATTCCGCTGACCATCGTCGGCGTCGGCTCGAACCTGCTTGTCCGTGACGGCGGCATTGCGGGCTTTGTCATCCGGCTTTCGGCCAAGGGCTTTGGCGAGACCGAAGTGATTGCGCCGACCACGATCAAGGCGGGCGCCGCGACACCCGACAAGCGCCTTGCGACCGTCGCCTATGATGCGGGCATCGGTGGCTTTCATTTCTACCACGGCATTCCCGGCGCCATCGGCGGAGCGCTGAGGATGAACGCCGGCGCCAATGGCGTCGAGACGCGCGAGCGTGTGGTCGAGGTGCGGGCGCTCGATCGCAAGGGCAATGTTCATACGCTGAGCAATGCCGACATGGGCTATGCCTATCGCCATTCCGCAGCGCCGTCCGGGCTGATTTTCACATCGGCGCTGCTCGAAGGCGTTCTCGAGGACAAGGCGGCGATCAAGGCTGCGATGGATGCTGTCCAGAACCATCGCGAGACCGTGCAGCCGATCCGCGAAAAGACGGGTGGCTCGACCTTCAAGAATCCCGAGGGCACCTCGGCCTGGAAGGAAATCGACAAGGCCGGCTGCCGCGGCCTGATGGTCGGTGGGGCGCAGATGTCGCCGATGCATTGCAACTTCATGATCAACACCGGAACGGCCACAGGCTACGAGCTTGAATATCTCGGTGAGACGGTGCGTGCGCGTGTGCTCGAAAGATCGGGCATCCGGCTGCAGTGGGAGATCAAGCGCATCGGCAATTTTCGGCCGGGCCATGCCGTCCAGGAATTTCTCGGGCAGTTGCTTTAGGCAAGCCGACCGCCGTTGCCTTTCGGACTCATGAATTCACATTTTGCTGCCGTTTTTGCGGAAAGTGAATCCATCGGAATCGTAAGCACTTGCCAGCGAATCAACTCTCTGATTCTCTGCCCTGAAGCGTTTCCTGATTTGAGTCGTTTCGACGCGTTACTCGCGTTTCCGTCTGGGGGGCAACCTGCCGGGAGACTCGGACTCAATGTTGCGGAAACACGGGAGCGAAATTGCTCGGGCGCATTTGAGTGCGTGCGATGCTTTTCGGGGCATGCACGATGGTGCAGGCCTGCTGTGAGAGGAAATGACGGGGAATGACAAGCAAGCACGTGGCCGTCCTTCTGGGTGGATTCTCGTCCGAGCGGCCCGTGTCCCTGTCGTCGGGCAAAGCTTGCGCCGATGCGCTCGAGGGAGAGGGCTACCAGGTGACCCGCGTCGACGTCTCGCGCGACATCGGCTCGGTGCTCAGCGCGCTCAAGCCTGACGTGGTCTTCAACGCGCTGCACGGCCCCTTCGGCGAGGATGGCACCATCCAGGGGATCCTTGAATACCTAGCAATTCCCTATACCCATTCCGGTGTGCTTGCCTCGGCGCTCGCGATGAACAAGGAACAGGCCAAGAAGGTCGCTAAGGCGGCCGGCATTCCGGTGGCGGAATCGAAGGTGGCCAATCGCTTCGCCATCCAGAACAAGCACCCGATGAAGCCGCCCTATGTCGTCAAGCCGGTCAACGAAGGGTCGAGCTTCGGTGTCGTCATCGTGCATGAAGGCCAGTCGCATCCGCCGCAGATCATCGGCTCGTCCGAGTGGAGATACGGCGATACGGTCATGGTCGAGCGTTATGTGCACGGGCGGGAATTGACCTGCGCGGTGATGGGCGATGTGGCGCTCGGTGTCTGCGAGATCATCCCGACCGGCCATTCCTTCTACGACTATGATTCAAAATACGTCGCGGGAGGATCAAAACACGAATGCCCGGCAAAACTTTCACCGAATATTTACCAAAAAATACAGACACTGACGCTCAAGGCTCACCAAGCTATCGGCTGTCGGGGCGTTTCCCGGTCGGACTTCCGTTATGACGATCGTCACTCCGAAAACGGCGAAATTGTCTGGCTCGAGGTCAACACCCAGCCGGGCATGACGCCGACGTCTTTGGTGCCGGAAATCGCCGCGCAAGCGGGACACTCGTTCGGCGATTTGTTGAGTTGGATGGTGGAGGACGCTTCGTGTCTGCGTTGAAGTGGGGACAGGGCAAGGGGAAGGGCGCGGCCGGGCCGGCGCTGTTCGGCATGCCGTTGTCGTTCGACCATTTCGTGCTGCCGCGCCTGCTCCGCCGGCCGGTGCGCGTGCTGGCGCGCCTCGGCGAAGGCGACTTCGAAGCGCCGCCCTATTGCGCTGCCATGCTGTCGGCAGCATTGCTTATTTCGAGCAGTGCCTATGCCGCCTATCTCGGCGGACATGCCGACGCCATCGTCCAGAGTGTCACCGCCCGCACCGGCTTTGCCGTCGACCAGGTCAAGGTCGTCGGCAACCGCGAAACGTCCGAGATCGATATTCTCGACAGGCTGGAACTCGACGGCTGGACCTCGCTGATCGGCTTCGATGCCGAAGCCGCACGCGAACGCATCACCACGCTGCCCTGGGTCGAAGCCGCGGCAGTGCGCAAGGTCTACCCGCATACGCTGGAAGTGCGCGTCGAGGAACGCGAGCCGTTCGCGCTGTGGCAGCAAGGCAGCGCGCTTTCGGTCATCGAGAAATCCGGCACCGTCATTGCGCCGTTCTCCGGCGGCAAGCAGATATTGCTGCCGCTGATCATTGGCACCGGCGCACCGGCCAAAGCGCCGGATTTCCTAGCCAAGATCAAGAATTATCCGGAGCTCGCCGCGCGGATCAAGGGCTATATCCGCATCGGCGAACGGCGCTGGGATCTCAAGCTTGAAAACGGCATCACGATCAAGCTTCCCGAAGACGGTGAGGATCAGGCGATTGCCGACCTGGTCAGGATGGACCACGAGAACGGGCTTTTGACGCGCGACATCGCCGCCGTCGACATGCGCCTGTCCGATCGTCTGGTCGTCCAGTTGACGCCGGAAGCGGCGACACAGCGCCAAGCCGCGCTCGACGAAAAGCCCAAGATGCTGAAGCGCAAGCCGGAGACGAAGATATGAGCTGGCTTGGCGGCAATAGCGATGCCTCGTCGCGCCGGTCCGGCATCCTGACGGTGCTGGATGTCGGCTCCAGTAAGGTCTGCTGCGTGGTGGCCAAGCTCAAGCCGCGCGACGATGGCAAGCTGCTGCGCGGACGCTCGCATCGCATTCAGGTGATCGGCATCGGCCACCAGAAATCGCAAGGCGTGAAATCGGGCGTCGTCATCGATCTCGACCGTGCCGAGCACGCCATCCGTCTTGCCGTCGACGCCGCCGAACGCATGGCGGGACTGACGGTCGATTCGCTGATCGTCAACATGACTGCCGGCCGGCTGAAGAGCGAGGCTTTTTCGGCCACCATCAATCTCGGCGGCCATGAGGCCGACGAGGCCGACATCAAGCGCGTGCTTGCCGCCGGCGCCAAGCAGGCGCTGCGGGCCGAGCGCGAGGTGATCCATTCGCTTCCCGTTGCCTTTTCGCTGGATGCCGAGCGCGGTGTGCGCGATCCGCGCGGCATGGTTGGCGACCAGCTTGGCGTCGACATGCACGTGCTGACAGGCGACGCGGCGCCCTTGCGCAATCTGGAGCTCTGCATCAACCGCTCGCATCTGTCGGTCGAGCGCATGGTGGCGACGCCCTATGCCAGCGGGCTAGCCGCCCTGGTCGACGACGAGCTCGAAATGGGCGCGGCCTGCATCGACATGGGCGGCGGCACGACGACGATCTCGGTGTTTTCGGAAGGCAAGTTCGTCCATGGCGACGCCATCGCGATCGGCGGTAACCACGTCACGCTGGATATGGCCAAAGGCCTGTCGACCTCGCTCGATGCCGCCGAAAGGCTGAAAGTGATGCACGGCTCGGCGCTGCCTGGCAGTGCCGACGACCGCGACCTGGTCTCCATCCATCCGATCGGCGAGGACGGCGAGGTGCCGTTGCAGATCCCGCGCTCGGTGATGACGCGCATCATCCGCGCCCGCATCGACGAGACGCTGGAATTGCTGCGCGACCGGCTGAACAAATCCGGCTACGGCAACGCCGTCGGCAAGCGTGTGGTGCTGACCGGCGGCGCCAGCCAGCTTGCTGGCCTGCCCGAAGCAGCACGCCGCATTCTCGGCCGCAATGTGCGCATCGGACGCCCACTTGGCGTGGCAGGCCTGCCCGAGGCGGCCAAGGGGCCGGCTTTCTCGACGCCCGTCGGGCTTCTGATCTACCCGCAGATGGCGAGCTTCGAGAGCCGCCCGGCGAAGGGAATTTCCGGTCTTCGGATGACCGGAACAGGCGGAAAACTGCATCGAATGAGTCAGTGGTTGAGAGACAGTTTTTAATTTGACGGGGACAGCCCCATAGGCGGCCGCGGCGGCGAAGCGGCGGGAAAGGCAAAGGACGAAGACAATGACCATCAATCTGCAGAAGCCGGACATCACCGAGCTCAAGCCGCGCATCACCGTGTTCGGTGTCGGCGGCGGCGGCGGCAATGCCGTCAACAACATGATCACCGCCGGCTTGCGCGGCGTCGAGTTCGTGGTGGCCAACACCGACGCGCAGGCACTGACGATGTCGAAGGCCGAGCGGCTGATCCAGCTCGGTGCGCATGTCACCGAGGGTCTCGGCGCCGGATCGCAGCCTGAAGTCGGGCGCGCGGCGGCGGAGGAATGCATCGACGAGATCATCGATCATCTCTCCAACACGCATATGTGCTTCGTCACTGCCGGTATGGGCGGCGGCACCGGCACCGGGGCGGCCCCCGTCGTCGCGCGCGCTGCCCGCGAAAAGGGCATCCTCACCGTCGGCGTCGTCACCAAGCCGTTCCACTTCGAAGGCCAGCGCCGCATGAAGACGGCCGACATGGGTATCGAGGAACTGCAGAAATGCGTCGATACCTTGATCGTCATTCCCAACCAGAACCTATTCCGGCTGGCCAATGACAAGACCACCTTCGCCGATGCCTTCGCCATGGCCGACCAGGTGCTCTATTCGGGCGTTGCCTGCATCACCGACCTGATGGTCAAGGAAGGGCTGATCAATCTCGACTTCGCCGACGTCCGCTCGGTCATGCGCGAAATGGGCAAGGCGATGATGGGAACCGGCGAGGCTTCGGGCGAGGGCCGCGCAATGGCCGCGGCGGAAGCCGCCATCGCCAACCCGCTGCTCGACGAGACCTCGATGAAGGGCGCCAAGGGCCTGCTGATCTCGATCACCGGCGGCCGCGACCTGACCCTGTTCGAAGTCGATGAGGCGGCAACGCGCATTCGCGAAGAGGTCGACCAGGACGCCAACATCATTCTGGGCGCCACCTTCGACGAGGAACTCGAGGGCGTTATCCGCGTGTCGGTGGTCGCCACCGGCATCGATAAATCGGCGGCCGAAATCGCTGCCGCGCCGATCGCCATCCGCACGGCTCCGCCGAAGCCGGTCAGCCGCCCGGCGGCTCAGGTCACGGAAATGCGGCCGGCGGCTGCCCAGCAACCGATCTATGAACCACGTGCTGCCGATCCGGTCGCCGAGGCCATTCAGCTCGCCGAGGCAAATGCGGTAGCGATGGCGCAGGCCCGCCCGGCACCGGTAGCCCATGCGGAAGACTTCCGCCCGCAGAGCAAGATCTTCCAGGCGCCTCCGGCTCAGCCGCAGCCGACGATGCAGCCAGCGGTTCAGCAAGTGATGCAGCCCGCTCCGCATCGTGAAATGCCGCAGCCGGTTGCCGCAGCACCCCAGCGCATGCCGCGGGTCGAGGATTTCCCACCGCAGGTGAAGGCCGAAGTGGAAGCCAAGGCCCGCCCGGCCGACCACGAGAACAGCGGCCCGATGGGCTTGCTCAAGCGCCTGACCAACGGCTTGACCCGCCGCGAAGAGGAGCCTGCACGGCTGCAGCCGGCGCAGCCGCGCGAACCGAAACTGCGCCAGGCGCCGGCGGAAGTGCGCCGCCTAGCCAGCCAGGATCCGCAACTTTACGCGCCGCGCCGCGGCCAGCTGGACGAGCAGGGCCGACTGACGCCGCAGGGCCGGGCTGTCCAGGAAGACGATCAGTTGGAGATTCCCGCCTTCCTGCGCCGACAGGCCAATTGATCTGTTGACGGTTCGTAACATTTGTTAACAGGCGAGCAGGAAACTGTTCGCCTGTTAACATTAAAAGTGATTTTAAAACAAAGACTTATGAGGCATTCCCGCTCCGGACCGCGGTTACAAAGAGTAAGAAACCGTGATTTGGAGTCTCCCTACGGGACCATTATCTTCGCCACCGACCAAAGTCGGTTTGCTGGGAGTCTTGGGGAAGTGGCCCTGCCTGCCGATCAATCAAGAGCCGCGCCCTCAGGGCGGATGAAGCGGACCTAGGCAGTGTGGGCTATGGGGATTGTTTTGCACGACTATCAGACGACACTTAAATCGCGTGCGACGCTGACCGGCATCGGCGTTCACAGCGGCACCCCGGTCACCGTCCATTTCCTGCCGGCAGATGCCGATACGGGTGTCGTCTTCCAGCTTTCGAATGCAAGCGGAAGCCACGAATTTCGCGCGCTCGTCTCCGAGGTCGGTGCCACCGACCTCTGCACCATGCTTGGCGATCCGCAAGGCGAGCACATTGCTACGGTCGAGCATCTGATGGCGACGCTTTTCGGCCTTGGGATCGACAATCTCGTCATCGAAATCGACGGCCATGAGGTGCCTATCCTCGACGGCAGCGCAGTGATGTTCGTCGAGGCCATTGACCAAGCAGGCATCGAAACGCTGCCGGTCAAGCGTCGCTACATCAGGGTGGTCAAGCCGGTTCGCATCGAGAACGGCGCCTGCTGGGCGGAGTTCAGGCCCTATGACGGCACGCGCTTCGAGATCGAGATCGATTTCGAAAGCCCGGCGATCGGGCGCCAGCTTTTTGCATCCGACATGAATGCCGACATTTTCCGCCGCGACGTCGCGCGGGCTCGCACTTTCGGTTTCATGAAGGACGTCGAGCGGCTATGGGCGGCCGGCTATGCGCTCGGCTCCTCTTTGGAAAACTCCCTGGTGATCGGCGACGACAACCGTGTGATCAACATGGGAGGCGTGCGCTATCCCAACGAGTTCGCGCGCCACAAGACGATGGATGCGATGGGCGACCTGGCGCTCGCCGGTGCCCGGTTCATCGGCTGCTTCCGCTCCTACCGCGGTGGCCACAGGCTGAACGCCGCGGCGTTGCGCCGCCTCTTGTCCGACCGTTCGGCTTTCGAGATCGTTGAGACGACGCGCCGCGAGCGCGGGCGTACTGCCGAGATGAGCGCCGTCAATGCGCCCGTCTTTGCGCCCTGGATGATCTGATTCTTAAGGTCTTACGGCTCCTGTTGCGGTCAAGCTGTGTTGCATGGATGCATCACCGGCCGGCCAAATTACGCAGCTTTCCAGGTGGCGCCAAACCGCCATAAAAATGTGCGATTGGCCGGGGATAGCGTTGCCGGGCAAGGCAATTATGGTTTATGGCTGCTGCCGTCGACTGAAATGACGCCGAAAGGGCGGAATCCAAACATGTTTTTCAAGCGAGTTGGTCAATCGAAGGCGCTGCGGCGGGCTGTTTTCCTGGCGCTTTCGGTGGTCGTTCCATCGCTGTTTCTGTCGGCCTGCATGTCGTCCGAGAAGGACGTCGATCTGTCGACCTATGTCGATCAGACCGAGCCGGCCGACGTGCTCTACAATCAGGGTCTCGCCAATCTGAATGCCGGGCGACTGCAGGAGGCAAGCCGCAAATTCGATGCCGTCGACCGCCAGCATCCATATTCCGAATTCGCCCGCAAATCGATGGTGATGGGTGCCTTTGCCGACTATCGTCAGGGCAACTACGACGAGGCGATCGGTTCGGCCAAGCGCTACCTGACGCTCTACCCGTCGACCGACGATGCAGCCTATGCCCAGTATATTATCGGGCTGAGCTACTACCGACAGATCAAGGACGTCACCCAGGACCAGAAGGAAGCGCGTCTTACCGCGCAGACGATGCAGGACCTGGTAACGCGCTGGCCGACTTCCGAATATGCCGACGATGCCAAGGAGAAGATCCGCTTCGCCAACGATCAGCTCGCCGGCAAGGAGATGCAGATCGGCCGCTATTATCTTGAGCGCCGCGAATATATCGCAGCCGTCAAACGGTTCCGCAACGTCGTGGAGAACTACTCCAACACACGCCATGTCGAGGAGGCGCTGGCGCGTCTTACCGAGAGCTACTATGCGATGGGGCTGACGTCGGAAGCGCAGACCGCTGCGGCCGTGCTCGGCACCAACTATCCCGACAGCCAGTGGTACAAGGACTCCTACAAGCTCCTGCAGAGTGGTGGGCTCGAGCCGCGCGAGAATGCCGGATCGTGGATCTCCAAGGCCGGGAAGCTGATCACCGGCGCCTGAGCGGCGCGTCACCATGCTCTCCAGGCTGTCGATCCGCGATATCGTTCTGATCGAGAAGCTGGACATCGACTTCTCGTCCGGCCTTTCGGTGCTGACCGGCGAAACCGGCGCCGGAAAGTCCATCCTGCTCGACGCCTTGTCGCTGGCGCTTGGCGCCCGCGGCGACGCCTCGCTGGTGCGGCATGGCGCGGCGCAAGGCCAGATCATCGCTGTCTTCGACGTGCCGCGCAACCACCCGGCCCGTATGCTGCTCGCCGAGAACGCCATCGAGGACGACGGCGACATCATCCTGCGCCGCGTCCAGACGGCGGACGGCCGCACGCGCGTGTTTGTCAACGACCAGCCGTCCAGCGTGACGCTGATGCGCGACGTCGGCCATGCGCTGGTCGAGATCCACGGCCAGCACGACGAGCGCGCTTTGGTCGATCCCGGCGCGCATCGCGAGTTGCTCGACAGTTTCGGCGGTCATCTGGGTGCCGCGCGGGCAACAGGCGAGGCGTGGCGGCACTGGCGTACCTGCGAGCAAGAATTTTCACGGCACCGGGCCAAAGTCGAGGCAGCTGCCCGCGAGGCCGATTATCTGCGTGCAGCGGTTGCCGAATTGACCAGGCTCGATCCGCAACCGGGCGAAGAGACCGAGCTGGCCGAACTGCGCGCCGCGATGATGCGGGCGGAAAAGATCGCCTCGGAAATCCACGACGCCCAGGATGTACTCTCGGGTCCGTCCTCGCCCTTGCCGCAACTGGCCAGCCTGCTCAGGCGGCTGCAGCGCAAGGTGACCGAAGCGCCCGGCCTGCTCGAGGATGTCGTCAAATCGCTCGACGAGGCGATGCTGTCGCTCGACGCGGCGCAGTCGGGCGTGGAAGCAGCGCTGCGCGCCACCGAATATGATCCGCAGCGGCTGGAGAAGGCTGAGGAGCGGCTGTTTTCGCTGCGTGCCGCCTCGCGCAAGCACAGCGTCGCCGTCGATGACCTGGCGCAATTGCGTGACACCATGGCTGCCGACCTTGCCGATCTCGACGCCGGCGAGGAGCGCCTGCATGCGCTGGAGAAACAGGCTGCAGCGGCAAGCCAGGCCTATGACATTACGGCGGCCCAGCTGTCGTCGCTTCGCCATGCGGCGTCCGTCGGGCTGACCAAGGCGGTAATGGCCGAACTGCCGGCGCTGAAGCTCGAACGGGCCGAGTTCATCGTCGAGATCGCAAGCGATGCCGAGAGCCGCATGGAAGAAGGCATCGACCAGGTCGAGTTCTGGGTGCGCACCAATCCCGGCACCAGGCCCGGCCCGATGATGAAGGTCGCTTCCGGCGGCGAGCTTTCGCGATTCCTGCTGGCGTTGAAGGTAGCACTCGCTGACCGGGGCTCGGCGCCGACCTTGGTCTTTGACGAAATCGACACCGGCGTCGGCGGCGCGGTTGCCGACGCTATCGGCCAGCGGCTGGCGCGGCTGGCAAAACGCGTGCAGGTGCTTTCGGTCACGCATGCACCGCAAGTGGCGGCGCGCGCTGCGACGCATTTCCTGATCTCCAAATCGGGCGGGGCCGACCGGGTCTCGACCGGCATCGCCGAGATGGACCGGGCGGCGCGGCAGGAAGAGATCGCACGCATGCTCGCCGGCGCCACCATCACCGACGAGGCGCGCGCAGCGGCCGAGCGGCTGCTGCGGGAGAACACCGCGGCAGCCTAGAGCGGTTCATTGTTTCACGGAAACGCCGAACCGCTCTACCACTTTGTTTGCGCAATTCCAGACGGAAAGCCGTTTCACACTTTTCCTGGAATTGCTCTAGAAGAGTTCGTTTCCGGCGCTCGCGACCGGAGTCAGGGTATGGCTCCATCCTGCTGTTCAGGAATGATTTTCCGTGTCTGGTCTCTCCCTCATGAGAGAATCCTGTTCTATTGTGTCGCGCCACCGTGGAGGGAGCAGTGCATGGACGAAAAACCAGTCGATTCGCTCAGCGAAAGCGAGGCGGCAAGCGAGTTGAAGCGGTTGGCGCAGGAGATCGCCGAGCACGACCGGCGCTACCATGGCGAGGACGCGCCGATAATCACGGATGCGGAATATGATGCGCTGACGCGGCGCAACCTCGCCATCGAACAGCGCTTTCCTGCTTTGGTGCGCGAGGATTCGCCCTCACGCAGGGTCGGCGCGCCGCCGGCGGAAGGCTTTGCCAAGGTGCGTCATGCGGTGCCGATGCTCAGCCTCGCCAAGGCCTATACCGACCAGGATGTCGCCGATTTCATCGTACGTGGCCGGCGGTTCTTCGATCGCGACAAGGATCTGGACATCGCCTTCACAGCTGAGCCGAAGATCGACGGGCTGTCGGCTTCGCTGCGTTATGAAGGTGGTGTGTTCGTGCAGGGAGCAACGCGCGGCGACGGCGCCGTTGGCGAGGACATCACCGCCAATCTGAGGACCATCGCCGACATTCCCAAGACCTTGAAGGGATCGGGCTGGCCCGAGGTCATCGAAATACGCGGTGAGGTCTACATGACCTACGCGGAATTCGAGGCGTTGAAGCAACGCTCGGCGGCGATCGGCGGCCAGGATTACGTCAATCCGCGCAATACGGCCGCCGGGTCGCTCCGTCAGAAAGACCCGTCCGTTACCGCCAGCCGCAACCTCAAGTTCTTTGCCTACGCCTGGGGCTTTACCACAAAGGATCCGGCTCCTACCCAGTACGATTCCGTGCAGAAATTCGCGGAGTGGGGATTCAAGGTCAGCCCGCTGATGGTCCGGGCAAGATCGGTCGAGGAACTGGTCGCGCATTATCACCTAATCGAGACCCAGCGCTCATCGCTTGGCTACGACATCGACGGCGTCGTCTACAAGGTCGACCAGTTGGAATTGCAGCGCAGATGGGGTTTCGTCACTGGCGAACCGCGCTGGGCCGTGGCCCACAAATTTCCAGCCGAACAGGCGATGACGACCGTGCTCAGGATCGACATTCAGGTGGGCCGTACCGGCACGCTGGCGCCCGTTGCCCGGCTTGCGCCCGTTACGGTCGGCGGCGTGGTGGTGGAGAACGTCACGCTTCACAATGAGGATTACATCAAGGGCTTGGACAGCAACGGCCAGCCGATCCGCGACGGCTATGACGTGCGTATCGGCGACACGGTGGTCATCCAGCGGGCAGGGGACGTCATTCCGCAGATCGTCAGCGTCGTCGCCGACAAGCGTCCGCCAGATGCCGTGCCCTACGAATTCCCGCACAAATGTCCGATCTGCGGCTCACCCGCAACGCGCGAAATCAACGAGAAGACCGGCAAGGAAGATTCCCGCCGACGTTGCACCGGCGAACTGATCTGCCCTGCACAGGCCGTCGAAGGATTGCGCCACTTTGTGTCGCGCGGCGCACTGGATATCGAAGGCCTGGGCGCGGAAAACATAGACCTGTTCTTCAATGCCGGGTTGATCAGGACAGCCGCCGATATCTTCACTCTCAGGGACCGCCGTCCCGCCGTCACCAAGGCGCTGGCGGAGCGGCGGGAAGAGCAGGCCAGGCAGCGTGAGGCCGCATCGGGCAAGACGCGCAAGAATGTACGCAGTGTCGAGGAACGCAACTACGACGGCCTCGACAAGCTCTTCGCTGCCATCGACGCTCGCCGCGAACCGGAACTCGATCGCTTCATCTTTGCGCTGGGCATCCGCCATATCGGCGAAACGACGGCCGCTGTGCTGGCCCGAACCTTCTCGACGATCGAGGAGTTGATCCGCATTGGCAAGGAGACAGCAGCGGCAGCCGATCCACACACCGTTTTTCCTTCCATCAACGGCATCGGCGACACGGTGATAGGCGCGCTTCGCGATTTCTTCGGCAATGAACGCAACGACGCCGTGCTTGAAGCGCTGCTTACACAGGTCCACCCGAAGCCGTACATCGTGAACGTCTCAGCCGATAGTGCGGTTGCCGGCAAGACGATCGTGTTTACAGGCACGCTGGAAAAGATGACGCGGCCCGAGGCCAAGGCGATGGCCGAACGTCTCGGCGCGAAGGTCGCCGGCTCGGTTTCTGCGAAGACCGATCTCCTGGTGGCAGGGCCAGGCGCCGGTTCCAAGCTGAAGGACGCGACCAAATTCGGCATCGAGGTGATCGACGAGGACACCTGGCTGCAGCGGATCGGCAAGGGCGGGTGATGGCGGCTGCGTTCAACGGTTTTGGGCAAAAGGCCATTCCCTTCCTCAAGGCGCTCGATTTTCATCAGAGCCGGGAGTGGTTTTTGGAAAACCGCGATCTTTTCGAGCGGGACCTACGTGATCCCTTCGGCGATCTGGTCGAGACGCTCTCCGAGCGCTTCACGGCCGCGGGGCTCGGTTTGCGCGGCGACCGCAAGAAGTCGCTGTTCCGGATTAACCGCGACGTGCGTTTTGCCAAGGACAAACGGCCCTACAACCGGCATTTGTCGGCGATCCTTTCGCCCGACGGCACCAAGATGGAACAGGGCGTGTTCTACGTCCATATCGGGCTCGAGCGCTGCTTTGCCGCCATTGCCTGGTGGCAGCCCGGACCGGAGCTATTGCTGGCGCTGCGCAACGCAATCGCGAAGCGGCCCGCTGAATTCCGCAGCCTCGTCGCGGCGCTGAAGAAGAATGGTCTCGAGTTCGACCCGGACGGCTGCATGAAGCGCACACCGCGCGGCTTCGAGCATATCGCCGAGCCCGATCTCGCTGCCGCGATCCGCAACCGGCATTTTGCCGTCCGGCACGCAATCGAGCCGGCGGATATCTACGGAGCTGGATTGGTCGACGAACTCATCGACTTCGTCATGCGGGCAAAACCGCTGCTCGACTGGGGCAGGGCGATCGAAGGCAAGGCTTCGCCGCGCTAGAGCGGGATGCGTTCAAATTGAACCGTGCATCCCCCTCTATCTGTCTGTTTTAGCCGCATTTCTGCGACGCCAAGTGATTCCACTTGGCTGCAAAATGCTCTAGCGGATAAATCAGACGGTCAAATGCGCCGCGCAGTGTAGAGGCTGGTGGTCATGTTGCGGGTTATGAAGCCTTGGAACTCGTCGCGGACGATGCGACCCAGCTCCGCCAGGATTGCTTCGCGGTCGCTGCGGATGTTGATATTGGAAAAAGTGGCATAGAGGGCGACCGTCTGGTCAGGATCGAGGACGAGCGACCAGACACTTGTCCGATGTTCGATGGCATCGAACGCGCCGGTTCGCTCCAGCGCCGCCACGCGGGCCTCGGCATCAAGGGCGAACGGAATACCATTTGAGCCCGCCGAAGGGCTCGAAGGCCCTTCAAGCAGTGCCTTCGTCGCATCATGAAAGGGATCGGGGCGACTGTTGTCGCCGAATACATTCCAGACCATTGCCCACCAGCCGCCCGGCCGAAGCAGCTCGGCGACCTTGACCAGCGCCGTGTCCTCATCCAGCCAATGAAAGGCAGTGGCGCTGACGCCGAGATCAAAACCGGCCTTCTTAAGGACGGCATCCTCAAACGCAGAGACGCTCACCGAGAGCGCCTTGTCCTGAATAGTCTCGCAAAGGAAAGTCGCGAGGCGAGAATCCGGCTCGATGGCGAGCATAGGGCTCGCGCCCAGTTCGAGTAAGCGGCGCGTAGCAGTTCCTGTACCTGCGCCAATCTCGAACGTCGTCGTGCCATGCGCGAGACGGCACCGTTCACATAGAATTTCGAATACCCAATCAGGATAGCCAGGCCGCGTCGCGTGATAGCTGCCGGGATCGGCGCCGAAGGCCAGGCGGCCGAATTTTGGATCGATGAAAAATTCGCTCATTGCAACCACCTCTGGGGAACCACCTCTGGCCCTGGTCTGTGGCCGCCACTTTTGGCAAGGACCGATGGGCGCCAACGGATATGCCCTCCCAGGTGCCAAGCGTCTGATTTTTATCCACTGGGCATGGAGCGCGCTTGCCGCGACGCTTCAGCTGTCGTTTCCGCTGATCGTTTGCCTCAAGCGAATTGGTGTGACAAGCCGGACCGCCCTCCCTACATAGGCCTTCCCGAGGAGCGATCGATGTCGGCGGAAGCAATCTCCGAAAACAGTGCGAAAAGCGATTTCTGGGACGGCGTACGGCTCAGCATGCCCGTCGTGGTGGCGTCGGCGCCGTTTGCGTTGCTGTTCGGGGCGCTCGCAGTCGACAACGGGTTTTCCGTGCTCGAAGCGTTCCTGATGAGCGCAACGGTGTTCGGCGGCGCCAGCCAGATGGTCGGCATCGAGCTGTTCGGCCAGCATGTCGCGCCGTGGCTGATCGTGCTGTCGATCTTCGCGGTGAATTTTCGCCATGTGCTCTATTCGGCTGGCATCGGCCGGCGCATCGCGCATTGGCCACTGATCCAGCAGGCGATAGGCTACTTCGTGCTTACCGATCCGCAGTTCGCGGTGGCCGAGCGCAAGGCGGAGGCCGGCGAGACCGTCGGGTTCACGTGGTATATGGGGCTTGGGCTGCCGGTCTATGTGTTCTGGATCATCGAAAGCGCGCTCGGCGCGATGTTCGGCAAGCTTATTCCCGACACCCATGCGCTGGGCATCGACTTCCTGCTGCCGATCTATTTTCTCGGCCTGGTCATGAGCTTCCGCAAGCGGCCGCTGTGGCTGCCGGTGGTCGTCGCCAGCGCTGCCGCCTCCATCATTGCCTATAAAACGGTCGGCTCGCCCTGGCATGTCTCCATCGGTGCGCTGGCCGGCGTGCTGCTCGCCGTCATCCTGCCGCCCCGCCACAGTGGCGTGGAGGCACGGCCATGAGCACGACCTTGTGGATCATTATCGCCGCTTCGATCGCGACCTATCTGACCCGCATCGGCGGTCATCTGGTGATCTCACGCTTCGACCATATCCATCCGCGCGTCGAAGCCGGGCTGAACGCCGTGCCGGCGGCGGTGCTGACCACGCTGGTGGCGCCGGCGGCGCTCAGCGCCGGACCGGCGGAATGGGCCGCCTTGATCGTTGCCGGCCTGGTCTCACTGCGCGGCGGCCTGATGGCGATGGTCCTGGCGGGTGCTGCCGTGCTGATCCTCGCGCGGCAGCTCGTCGGCTGATCGACTTTTGCCCTGGCGGCGAGAGCACATATGCGCTTTGCCGTAGCGACTATTGCCGCGCCGACCCGCAACAGGCTCAGCCGGATCGCCTCCGCTCTCTCCTGGTGGGCGCAACGCACGGCGTCGCTATAGAGCGCTTCGCGCTGCTTCGGCGTCAATGCGCTTAGATCGATCGGCTGGATGCCGAAGGGCTCACGCGACATTTCCATCTCCCCTGGTTTGCCGTGTTGATCGGCAGCTACACCGGCGATTTACGGGAAAGGCATAATCAGCTAAAATGAATAATTAAGATCGTTATGTTCTCTAGGAGAGATGTATGGATTTGGCCGATCTGCGCATCTTCCGCACGGTGGTGCGCGAGGGCGGAATCACCAGGGCGGCGGAAAAACTGTTTCGCGTGCAGTCGAACGTGACCACTCGCATCCGGCAGCTCGAGGAGGATCTCGGCGTGCAGCTGTTTATCCGGGAGGGCAAGCGCCTGCACGTATCGCCGGCCGGTCACAAATTGGTCGGCTATGCGGATCGGCTGCTGGCGCTTGCGGAGGAGGCGCGAACGGCGATGCTCGATCCACGCCCGCGCGGCACGCTTCGCCTAGGTGCCATGGAGAGCACCGCTGCGGCACGGCTTCCAAGTCTGCTCGCCGATTATCACGCACGTTATCCCGAAGTGGAAATCCAGTTGCGCACCGGCAATCCGCAGGTTCTCGCGACCGCCATGCTTGCCGGCGAACTCGATGCAGCCTTCGCCGCCGAGCCGATCGCCGACGCTCCGTTCGAAAAGCAGTCAGCATTCCAGGAGCAGCTGGTCATTGTCTCGGCGGCATCGCGCGTTTCGATCGACGACCGCCTGGACATGCCAAAAACCATGATAGCCTTCGAGCACGGCTGCCCGCACCGCAAGCGGCTGGAACAATGGTATGCGCGCAGAGGGTTCATGGCCGAGAAAACCATCGAGCTTGGTTCATACCATGCCATCCTTGGTTGCGTGGTGGCTGGCATGGGCATAGCGCTGATGCCGAAAAGTGTCCTTTCGGGTTTCCCGGAGAGCCGCTGGTTAAAGCTGCACGAACTGCCCTCTGACGAAGACAATGCCGTCACGGTGTTGTTCTGGCGCAAGGGAGCCAGTTCTCCCAATGTCACGGCTTTGCAAGAACTGCTTGCGGAGCAAAGCCTGTCAACCGGGGTTGCGGCCGCGACTATTGCTTGAAGTCGTGCGGCAGCGGGGCGGTTGCTTTTTCCAGCCAGGCCAGCGTTTCGCCGTCGAGCATCGGTCCGATCTCGGCCAGTACGCGCGCGTGGTATTCGTCGAGCCAATGGAGCTCGTCACGAGTCAGCAGGTCCGACCGGACCAGCCGCTTGTCGATCGGCGCCAGCGTCAGCGTCTCGAAGCCGTGCATGGCGATGTCGCCGCCCTCGATTGCCTCGGCCGGCGTCACCAGGATCAAGTTCTCGATGCGGATACCGTAGGAACCTTCCTTGTAATAGCCGGGCTCATTGGAAACGATCATGCCGGCCAGCAGCTTTTCGGTTCCGGTCTTGGCGATACGCTGCGGGCCCTCATGCACGGCAAGATAGGAGCCGACACCGTGCCCGGTGCCATGGGCGAAGTCGCATCCGTGTCTCCACAGCGCCAGGCGGGCTATGGCATCGATTTCGGAGCCGCGCGTGCCCTGGGGGAAGCGCAGCATGGAGATGCCGATCATGCCCTTCAGCACCAGCGTGAAGCGCTCGCGCATCTCCTCGGTCGGCGTGCCAATCGGCACCGTGCGGGTGATGTCGGTGGTGCCATCCTGGTACTGCCCGCCGGAATCGAGCAGGAACAGCTCGCCATCCCCCAGCTTGCGATTGGTGGCGCGGGAGACGCGGTAGTGCATGATGGCGCCGTTAGGACCAGCGCCGGAGATGGTATCGAACGATACGTCGCGCAGCGGCATTTGCGTTTCTTCGCCGGTTTGACGGCGCGTCTCCTCAAGCCGGGTGACAACGGCAATTTCGTCGAGCGTGCCGGGCTTCTGGCGATCGAGCCAGCACAGCAGCTTGGCGACCGCGGCGCCGTCGCGGCGATGCGCGGCGCGTGCGCCGGCGATCTCAGCTTTGTTCTTTGTTGCGCGTGGAATGCGGGCCGGATCGGGCACGGCAATGACGGTGCCGCCATTGTCCTCGACCAGCATTCTGAGCTTGTCCGCCGCGAGAACCGGGTCCAGCGCGATTTTTGCGCCGCCCTTGGCCCGGGTGACGATCGCCGTTTGGAATTCACCTGGCTCGTGCAATTCGGCGAGCTGCGTCAGATAGGCCGCGACGGTGCGCGAAAACTTGCGCTGGTCCATGAAAAGCAGATGCGAGCCGTCGGCGGCCAGCACGGCAAAGCCGAGCGCCAGCGGTGTGTGCGGTACGTCGCCGCCACGAATGTCGAAGGCCCAGGCAATGGAGGAGGGGTCGGTCAGCACGGCATGGGTGGCGCCGTCCTTCTCGATGGCCGCCGCCAGCCGCACCAGCTTGTCTTTGGCCAGTTCGCCGGCAAAGCCGATCGGGTGGATCTCGACAGGCGCCAGTGGCGGCCCGGGCTGATCCTGCCAGATGGCGTCGATTGGATTTTGTTCGAGCGGCACCAGTATCGCGCCTGATTTCTCCGCCGAGGCTTTCAGCGCCTTGACGTCACTGATCGTATGCAGCCACGGATCGAAGCCCAACCGCACGCCCTTGCCGAGATTGTCCTTGATCCAGTTGGCCGGCGGGTTGTCGACAAGACTCTCGATCGAAAAGATGTCGAGATCGACTTCCTGGCGCACCTGCAGCGTATAGCGCCCGTCGACAAACATGACGGCGCGCTCGCCAAGCACAATGGCGACGCCGGCCGAGCCGCTGAAGCCGGTCAGCCATTTCAGCCGTGCCGAGCGGTCGGCGACATATTCGCCCTGGTGCTCGTCGGCGCGGGGCACGATGAAGCCATCCAACCCGTTCGCCGCCAACCATTGGCGCAGCATTGCCACGCGCGGCTTGCCAACGGCCGGATCGCCGGCGGAATCGAAGGTCTGGAACATGTCGGCTCTCCTCGAATGCTGGCGCGACCGTAGCGCATGACTTCGAAAATCGGAATCGATTTTCGGAACGATTATGCCTGCCTACTGGTGTCTTTTTGCGCATAGACGCCATGCAAAATCGGCGATTTCAAAAAGCGTCAGCAAGACTTACCTTCTTAACGTGGAGGAAAGTGTCTTGCTGCCTGCAAAGGAGACCATGATGTCCACGATTTCAGCCAGACGCGGATTTTTCAGAAACGCCATGAACGCGCTGATCGAAGCTCGCCAGCGCGAAGCGGGCCGGTATGTGAGCGGCGTTCTGCTTGGCTTTGACGACGAAACGCTGAAAGCTCACGGCTACGATCGCGAACAGCTGAAGAAAGCGGCGAACTCGCGCTAGGCTTGAGGAAATTCCGGCTTTGCTTGAAAGCGTCGCGCCTCAGCGCTTGAGGTGAATCGTCACCCAGCCCTCGCGGTGCAAGGTGCGGACGTGCCGGAATTTCTGGCCGACATAGGCTGCGATTACCGCGTCGCGCTGGCGCTCGAGGATGCCCGACAAAACGATCGAGCCACCGAGCGCGATATGTCCGGCCATTTGCGGCGCCAGACGCATCAGCGGCCGCGCCAATATATTGGCGACGATCAGGTCGAAGGGCGCACGCGCGGCAAAGATCGGATGATGAAAACCGGGCGCCGCCACCGTTTCGACGAGCCCCTTGACATGGTTCAGCCGCGCATTGGCGGCGGCCACCTTGACGGCGACCGGGTCGATGTCGGTCGCCAGCACCCGAATATGCGCGAGCTTGGCCACTGCGATGGCGAGCACCGCACTGCCGGTGCCAAGGTCGAGCGCGTTGCGCGGATGCTCGCGCCGTACGACCTTCTCCAGCATTTCGAGGCAGCCGGCGGTGGTGCCGTGGTGGCCGGTGCCGAAGGCAAGGCCGGCCTCGATCTCGATGGCGAGTTCGCCGCTGTGGCGCTTCCTGCGGTCATGCGCGCCATGGACGACGAAGCGCCCGGCCCGCACCGGCTTCAATCCCTCCAGCGAGCGCGCCACCCAGTCGATGTCGGGCAGCGCTTCGCGCGCTATCGGTTTCGACAATGACAGACCGGCAAGGATGTCCCTAAGCCGCGCCTCGACCGCATCGACGTCGTCGTCGGCATAGAGCGATACTTCGTGGATGTCGCGGTCCTCGTCGACCTCGAGCACCGCAATCGGCAGGCCTTCATCGTCGAACGCCGCACCGAGCGCCGCGAAGATGCGATCAGCCTCGATCTTGCCCGCGGTGAAATACAAACGCGTCTGCGTCATTATCGGATATGTCAACCTTCCGCCGCCAGCCGTTTGAGCTTGACGATGGCGGCGTCCGGGCTTTCGCCATAGGCAATGGTGCCGGCAAAATCGCCCTTGGCATTGAGCAGCAGCACCGAAGCGGTGTGGTCCATCGTGTAGTCGCCGTCGTTCGTGTCGACTTTCTTCCAGTAGATGCCGAAGGACTTGGCCATGGCGTGGACCTTGTCCGGATCGCCGGTGATGCCGAGGATGCGATCGGAGAAATTGCTGACATAGGTGTTCATGATTTCGGGCGTATCGCGCTCCGGGTCGACCGTAACGAAATAGGCACGCAGGTTCTTGCCGTCGTCGCCCATCGTCTTCAGCCAGCCGGCCAACTCGAAAAGCGTGGTCGGGCAGACTTCCGGACAATGGGTGAAGCCGAAGAAGACGACGCTGGGGTGGCCGCGAAAGGCGGCTTCGGTGACCGGCGCGCCCTTCTGGTCGACCAGCGTGAAAGGTGCTCCGAACGGCTCGCCGCCATAGTGTCCGCGGTACCAGTCGAAGGTGAGCCAGCCGATTCCGGCGGCCATCAGGACGAGAATACCGACCAGAATTGAACGCATCATCAGTGAAGTCCGTCGTTATTTCCATCGGGCGCCGGATTGGCGCCGTGAAGGCCCTGGCTCGGCGAACACTCTTAGCGGTTCGGTCGCGCCGACGCAAAGATGTCGCGTTGCCGCAACCGGCAAATGCTGTGGGAGGCGATCTGCTTGCAAAGCGCTGCCGTTCGTCCCACCTGAGGTCGGCAAAATTCGAACCCGCAGGAGGCCTCTTTGCGAAAACTGATTGGCGGCGCGTTGGCCGCATGCCTGGTCATTGGTGCCGGCTCGGCCGTCGCCGAGGAAGTCGGCAAGGTCGGCGTCGATTGGCTCGGCAACGATATCATCGTCGAGGCGATCAAGGATCCGAAGGTCGAGGGCGTGACCTGCCACGTCTCCTATTTCGACCGTGGCGTGATCGACCGCCTGCAGAAAGGCAACTGGTTCGAGGACCCGTCCGATTCTTCGATCTCCTGCCGCCAGACCGGACCGATCACCATTGGCGACATTGACATGAGCGAGGCCGGCGAAGAGGTGTTCAAGCAAGGCATCAGCCTGATCTGGAAAAAGCAGGTGGTGAACCGCATCTACGACAAGGCCAACGAGACGCTGATCTACCTGTCGCATTCGCGCCAGGTGCAGGATGGCTCGGCAAAAATGTCGGTCACCACCGTGCCGCTCTACGGCCAGAACGTGGTGTGGACCAGCGGCAAGCCGAAATAAAGACTTAAGGTGCTACAGGGTCCTTGGCGCGTCCAAACGGATGCGCGGCGCTGCACTCGGCTTGCGAGACTATGCGCGCGGGCGTAAAGCGCGCGCATGGACCGTCCCGAACACCTTGTCCTGAAAGATCCCGAGCCGCGCATCCATCCGACGGCGGAGCTGAAGGCGTGCAAGCTTGGACGCTACGCGTCGATCGGCGAGCGGGTCATCTTACGTGAAGTCATGGTTGGGGACTTCTCCTACTTCGAGCGCCACGCCGAGGCGATCTATACGACGATCGGCAAATTCTGCTCGATTGCCGCCAACAGCCGCATCAATGCGCTGGAGCATCCGCTCGAGCGGCTGACGCAGCACAAGATCAGCTATCGGCCTAACGAGTACTTCCGCTGGCTGGGTGTCGATCAGCTATTCCGGGACCGGCGACGGGCGAAAGCCGTCAGCATCGGCCATGATGTCTGGATCGGCCATGGCGCCGTGATCATGCCTGGCATAGTGATCGGCAATGGCGCGATCGTCGGTGCCAACGCGGTGGTGACGCGCGACGTGCCGGCCTATGCAATCGTCGCCGGCGTTCCGGCCAGGCCAGTGCGGCAGCGCTTCAGCGCGGAAACTGCAGCCCGGATCGAACGTCTCGCCTGGTGGGACTGGCCGGTCGAGAAACTGGCCAGAGCAGTTCCCGACATGCAGGCCTTGCCCATCGAGGCTTTCCTCGACCGCTGGGAAAACGACGCCGCCTGATCGTTGCGAGCGCGGCGCGTGCGCGGTTTGACCGTGAATTCCTCCTCGCAGGGAACTCGAAGCAGCTGCCGATTGTTTCTCCCTGCCATGATCGAAAAGCTGTTCACCAGGATCGCCAACTATATCGCCCATCTTGCCGGTCTGCCGCCGACGTTTGCCGTCTGTTTCCTGATCATTGTGGTCTGGGCGGCAAGCGGTCCGGTCTTCGGCTTTTCCGACACGTGGCAGCTCGTCATCAATACCGGCACCACGATCGTCACCTTCCTGATGGTGTTTCTCATCCAGAACACCCAGAACCGCGACAGTGCAGCGATCCAGGCCAAGCTCGACGAGTTGATCCGCGTCAGCAAAGCCAAGAATACCTTTATCGGCATCGAACACCTGACCGAATCCGAAGTCGAGGAAATCCGCGCGAAATGTGAACGTGCGGCGAAGCGGCACGACGAACAGATCGCCGACATGGCCGCAGCAAAAGCCGTGGCTAAGAAGCGCAACGCTAAGAAGCACACGGCGGCGTGAGCGAGCTTGTTGTTAGGCTTCCCAACAGAGCCTACGCGAACGGCCGCGGGATCATTTCATGAATGCTGCAAAGGCTTCCTTGTAGTCCGGGTGCCAGCGCGACAGAGCGGGGCGGTTCTCGATGATGTCGCCAATCGCCCAGGCCATGCGCTTTTCGTCCATCGACCGGGTCGCCTCGTTATCGGGACACAGGATGTAGAAATCGCCGCGCCGCAGCGAGGCCAGCATGAAGTCGATGACCTGCTCGCCCGTCCAGGCGCCGGCCGGCTTTTCGGTCGCACCTTCGGTCAGGCCGGTAAAGGTAAACCCGGGGATGAGCAAATGCGCCGCGACATTGGCGCCGGGCTCGTTGCGCAGCGCGTGTGCAAGGCCCTCGGTATAGGTCTTCACGCCAGCCTTGGAGACGTTGTAGGCGAGGTTGCCGGGCGGCGTGGTGATGCCTTGCTTGGAGCCGGTGTTGACGATCAGGCCAGGTTTTCCCGCCGCCAGCATGCGCGGCGCGAAGGCCTCGACGCCATGGACGACGCCCCAGAAATTGATGTCCAGCAGCCGCTTCCAGGCCTCGCGGTTCTCCCAGGGCTTGCCGGGGTTGTTGCCGACGCCGGCATTGTTCATCAGAAGCGAGACGTCGCCGAAGGCGCCGAATGTCCTTTCGGCCAGACGGTCGAGCTCGTCGGCTTTCGAGACGTCAGTGGCAACGGCAAGCACGGCACTGTCGCCGGCGATGGCGGCGACCGCGTGTCGGGCCTCATCGAGGCGTGCGCCGCCGATGTCGGCCAGCACGATCTTCATGCCCATCGCCGCCAGCCGTTTGGCCGCGGCGAGGCCGATACCGCTGGCCGCGCCGGTGATGACGGCGACATTACCGGAGGCAAGTGCGGGCAGGGCGGTCTGGATCTCGGCGTCGGTGGTCATGATTTTCTCCTGTTCTGGCCGCGGCGAACTTAGCGCGGAACGAGGCTCGCGCAAGCCGATGCCGCCATCTTCGGGTTGACCGCGTCGGCGGGCGCTGCGCATGCTGATATCGAAAAAGGAGACTGACGATTGACCGACTGGATCGAGATCCTGAAAGAACAGACCGCAACCGGCGACCAGATGAGCCGCGAAGTGCCGCAAATGCTTGCCAATCCCGACATCAGCGAAGCGCAAGTGAAAACGCTGTTTTCGGCGCTCGAAAAACAGGCGGAGTTCGTCGAAAAGCTGCGTATGGCGCTGGAAAAGTTCGGCCACGATTTTTCAGTGATCAAGGCGGCCGAGCGGCTGGAGGAGCGCTACGCCGACCTAGCCGCTTCGGTAGCGGAAAAGCTGAAGGAAATGCGAGGCTAGAGCCTGTTCCATCCCGATAAAACTCGGGATCGGGCTCTATCTTCTCGTTTGACCATGATCTTTCCGAAACCGGCATCCACTTTTCGCTGACGCGGTCCTTCGGTTCGGGATCATGATCTGTCTATTTCTCGATTAGCCGCTCGAAGCGCCTGTCCGGCACTAACCAGATCAGCGCCACGAGAACGTAGATCGAGACACCGATCCAGTGATTGACGAAGGTCAGTGCGACGCCGGCGATATAGAGGGCTAGCGAGATCTTTCCCTTGAGGTCATTGCCCAACGCCCTGGCGAAAAGGGTCTCGCTGCCGTGCAGCCGATGCAGGGCCATGGTGAGGATGTTGAAGCCGACGGCGCAGAGCGCCAGGCCGATGCCATAGACGGCGACAGGCACCGGCGCGAAATGGTTCTCGCCCATGAAGGCTGTCGTCGCCGGCATCAGCGACAGCCAGAACAACAGGTTGAGGTTCGCCCACAGCACGCGGCCGTCGACCCGCTGCACGGCATGGAACATGTTGTGCAAATTGTTCCAGTAGATGCCGACATAGATGAAGGACAGCACATAGCTGAGGAATATCGGCCAGAGCGGTGTCAGCGCGGAAAAATCCTCGCCATGCGGCACCTTCAATTCCAGCACCATGATGGTGATGATGATGGCGACCACGCCATCGGTGAATGCCTCGACCCGTCCTTTGCCCATGAATCTCCCCTGACAATCGGCTGAAGTTAAAAGAGGATCTCGCTCAGCGCCATCGGCAAAGCTGCCAAACTTGTCAGGAGCAAGTCGGGGAGGGGGAACGGCTGACGCGAAACAGGCGTTAGGGTGTCAGATCCCGAACAGCAAAAGGTCCGAAAAATGACCGCTCACGCTCAAGTCATGACGCGCGATCACGAACTCGGCGGCCGCGCTGCAGCGGCCGCCGTGGCCGCCATGATCGCGGCTCTTTTCGCCGGCAGCACGGCGCTGACGCCGCTTTACATCATCTACAAGCAGGTCTTCGGCTTCTCGCAGATCACTTTGACGCTGGTCTACGCCGTCTATGTCATCGGCAATCTGGCGGCGCTGCTGATGTTGGGGCGTGTGTCCGATGTCATCGGGCGCCGTCCAATGGCATTGGCCGGGATGGCGGTGGCCGTCGTCAGCGCGGTGGTGTTCCTGTTCGCCGAAAATGTCGCCTGGCTGGACATCGCCCGAATTCTGAGCGGATTAGGAATCGGGGTCGGCGCGGGTACCGGCACCGCATGGCTCGCTGAATTGCTGTCGACCGACGACAAGTCACAGGCGGCGACGATTGCCACCAGCACCAATTTCCTCGGCCTCGGCCTTGGTGCGCTGGGGGCCGGGTTGCTCGCCGAATATGCGCCTTGGCCGCTCAGGCTGACATTCGTCGTCTACCTGGCGATGCTCGCGACTGTAACCCTGCTGGTCTGGCGCACGCGGGAAACCGTTTCGCGGCCGGGGAAACTGGCTGACGTTTCGATGCGGCCGCGGCTTTCCGTGCCCAATGACATCCGCGCAAGTCTCGTTGCGCCGGCGGTGACCGGCTTTGGCGCAATGGCGCTGGTCGGCTTTTATGCAGCACTCGCACCGAGCATTTTGGCGCAGCAGCTGCACGTAATCAACCATGCCGAAGCCGGCGCTCTGTTCTTTGAATTGGCGATCGTGACGGCCGTCACCATTGTAGCGACGGCACGTCTTTCGAGCCGAGCCGCGATGTTCGCGGCGCTTGCGCTGATCCCAACCGTCGCGCTGATTGTTGCGGCGCAGGTCTTCGCATCGATGGCCATAATGATTGCCGGGACCGCCTTGTGCGGCGTGGCCGCAGCGCTCGGCTATCGCGGCGGCTTGCAAGTGGTGAACGAGATAGCGCCTGCGGACCGGCGCGCCGAAGTGGTCTCCGCCTTCTTCATCTGCTGTTTTTGCGGCAACGCGCTGCCGGTGATCGGCATCGGCATCCTGTCGACCGTGGCGAGCGCGACCGTGGCGAGCCTGGCCTTTGCCGGGATGATCGTCACATTTTCCCTGGTGGCGCTCTGGTTTGGCGCGAAATACGCGCGCTGAGCCGGCCTTTCAGCCGTTCGGCGTCTCGGGCGACAGGTGCGCGCGCTGGCGCGGTACGCCGAGGCCGGTATCCGGCGGTTCGCCGGCAGCCGGCCGGCTCTCGATCATGTGCAGGCTGCGCCAGCGGCCGAAGCGATAATAGGCCGCGGCCAGCGCGAGCGAGGTTATAGAGCCGGCCGGAAAGCTCCACCACAGCGCTTCCTCGCCGATCACGCTTCGCAAGAAATAGGCGAAGCTGGTGCGCACCAGCAGCACCGAGATCACCAGGATGATCAGCGGCGGCATCACCGCGCCGGTGGCACGCACGGTGGCGAAGAGCACGATGGTGATGCCGAACAGGGTGAAGGACCACGACGCGATCTTGTTGATGTGAGTGGCGATGTCGATCGCTGCACTGTCGCTGCCGAGGAAGAGGCTGAGCACCGCGCGATCGAACACGAACAGCAGCGCGACAAGAACGCCGGTAAGCAGAAGGTTGAAGCCGACGCCGGAGGCGGCGATGCGGCCGATCCGGTCCCAGCGCCCGGCGCCGACATTTTGCGCCGCCATGGACGAGACCGCGGCGCCGATGGCGAGCGCCGGCATCTGGATATAGGTCCAGAGCTGTGCGGCTATGCCGTAGGCAGCCGCGACCTGCGAGCCGTACGAGTTGACCATGCCCATCACCGTCAGCGCCGCGGCCGAAACGACGATCATCTGCAGGCCCATCGGCACGCCCTTGAAGACGACAATGCGCAGCAGCGCCGGGTCCGGCCGCAGCAGAGCAAGATTGGCGCCGGCCAGCCGCAGCGGGTGCTTGCGTGCATAAAGCACGATCAGGATGGCAACCACGCTTGCCGTCTGGCCGATCAGCGTTGAGGCGGCCGAGCCGGCGATGCCGAGTTCGGGGAACGGGCCGATGCCGAGGATGAGCAACGGGTTCAAAACGACGTCGAGCACGACGGCCAGCGCCATAAAAAGGAAAGGCGTCCGCGAATCGCCGGCGCCGCGCAGCACCGTCATGACGAAGGAGAGCAGGTTCATCATCGGCACGGCCAGGAAGATGATGCGCAGATAGGAGCGCGCCAGCGGCAAAGCATCGGCCGGCGTGCCGAGCGCATCGAGGATCGCATCGACCCAGATCCAGCCGCAGACCGCGAACACCACCGAGACGAGGAAGAAGAAGGTGGCGCTGGTGCCGACGATGCGCCGGGCTTCGGGCAGGTCACGAGCGCCGACGGATTGCGCCACCAGGATGGTCGCCGCCATGCCGATGCCGAACACCGTGCCGAGGATGAGAAACAGCACGAGGTTTGCATTGGACGTAGCGGTCAGCGCCGCTTCACCGAGGAAACGACCGACCCACACGGCATTTATCGAGCCGTTGAGCGACTGCAGCACATTGGAGCCGAGCACCGGCAGGGCAAACAGCAAAAGGGTACGCGGGATAGGCCCACTGGTGAGGTCGCCGGTCCGCCGGCGCGGGGGCATGTTGTCGTCCATGGCAGGCAACTCGGCGAAGGCTTGTCTGAGTCCGCAATGATTGCCGATTTAACGGGAGAGGTCGATGCGGCGTCGCAAATTCCGCCCGGCGTGCCTTGATCTAAGCATTTCTCAAATCTTCCGGAATCGTATATTGATCCCCACGCGTGGGGCCGCATTTTCCTGGATCTCATGGGTAAGCCGGGGGGCTCATGTCCGATATTCCGTTGTTTTTTGAGCGCCTGAACCGGCGCGCGTTTCTTGGTGCATCCGCTCTGGGCGCGGCCTCCGTGGCTCTTTCGTCCTGCACCACGACGGACGTGGCGGCGCCGCCGGTGACAGCGGCGCCGAGCGAGCCGGCTCTCGGCGATGCGGCAAGCATGTATGCGGCGCGCGTCGACGAGGGCTATCAACTGCCGGCAATCCCGGTGGCCAAGGTCGATCCGAAATTCGTGCGTCAAATCGTGTCCGACCCGACCGGAGAAAAACCCGGCACGATCGTCGTCGATACGTCCGAGCACTTCCTCTATCTGGTGCGCGACGGCGGCAAGGCAATTCGCTATGGCGTCAGCCTCGGCAAGGCCGGTTTCGGATGGACCGGCAGCGCCGTGGTTCAGGCGAGGAAAAAGTGGCCGGTCTGGACGCCGCCGCCGGAAATGATCCAGCGCAGGCCGGAACTGGCGAAATACAAGGACGGCATGCCGCCCGGCCCGCAGAGCCCGCTTGGCGCGCGCGCGCTGTATCTCTTCCGCGACGGCAAGGACACAATGTACCGGCTGCACGGCACGCCGGAGTGGGATTCCATTGGGAAGAACGCTTCCTCCGGCTGTGTGCGCTTTATGAATCAGGACATTATCGACCTCTACAGCCGCGTCGACGGCGTCGTGCCGGTCTTCGTGCGCCCGAACCTGTCGGCTGCCGGGAAGATCGCCGCCGTGTCGAACAGGACGGCCGACCCGATCGATGCCGGCGTGCCAAAGGACGCGGAGATGTTGAGGTAAGTGCCTTCGACGGGATCCTCAGTCGCAGGTTTGCGACGCCTAGGACACCGTCCTTGCGCGGGCGAGCCGCAACTGAAGGGCACGACCTTCAATCGCGCCAGCTTAGGCGGACGCGTTCGGCGCGTCCGCCTGTATGGGTCCGCT
Organism: Mesorhizobium sp. M1348; assembly: GCF_040317925.1. NCBI lineage: Bacteria > Pseudomonadati > Pseudomonadota > Alphaproteobacteria > Hyphomicrobiales > Phyllobacteriaceae > Mesorhizobium > Mesorhizobium sp. M1348. The sequence goes on from NZ_JAMYLH010000006.1 coordinate 248,849, forward strand.
ACTTCCCGGCGAGGCCGGGAATCGTGACCTGATAAACCAGGAACATGGTGTCGACATCGGCGCCATCCTCGGCCTTGTAGGGCGCGCCTACCTGGAAACCGTCCTGGGTGAGGAAGTCGTTGTCATTGGCGACGAACAGGAAATAGTCGTCGGGCAGCTTTGGGTCGAGGACGCTCACCACCGACATCGCCTCCCATTTCTCCGAAAGGTTGTTGCGGTCATTGGGCGCGCCATTGTGCAGCCCGAAGCGGCCGAACTCGGTCTTGTCGTTGATGTCAATGAACGGCGTCAGCTTGGCCGGCGTCACCGAGGTATCGAGCTCACCTTTGGGCGCAACCGGCTTGTCCTTGTCGAACTCGGTGCCGGTGATGTCGGTTGCCGCCGACACATCGACGACGCTGATCTCGCGATGGAGCGAGGTGTCGCCCTTCACCCCCTGGCCGTTGCCGCTGTCGCGCGCCAGCATCAGGAAGGTCTTGTCCGACAGAGCCACGATTTCGCTCTGCGCGGCAATCTTGGTCTTGCCCTTGGCATCGGTGAACACCGGCAGCGGCACGACATATTCATGCGCAAGCTTGAGTTGGGCCGGATCCGAGGCATCGTAGACCAGCGCGCGCGTGTTCTGGCGCGTCGAAGCGGAATCGCCACCATCTTGTCTGGGTGCCGACTGCAGCACGGCGATCAGGAACTTGCCGTCCGGCGTCAGTGCCATGCCTTCGAGGCCCTGGTTGTTCTGGCGGCCGGTTTCGGGATCCTTCGGATCTGGGTCTGCCGCGCCAGGTCCCGGATTGTCGGACGCGAAGTTCGGCGTCCCGTGACGCATCGGGACAAGCGCCGCCGGCGGCTGCGTTGCCGACATCAGACGCCCATCGGCGGAGAAGCGGTAGATGTTCGGACCGTATTCGTCCGAGATGAACATCGTGCCGTCGGGCAGCCGCACGATCGCCTCGTTGTCGAGCGCAAGCTTGCCGTTGGCTTCGGGCAGGATCGGCATGTCGTCGGTCGCGGCGCGCACGCCGTTGAGCGGATCGAGGCCGGTTGCGTCGGCGCCCTTGTCGTCGGTCAAAAGCATGGTGTCGGCTAAGGTTGCCTTGAGGCCGGACTGTTCCTGGCCGGTGGCCGGTGCCGCACCCGGCGCGATCGGGACGAACTCGAGAGCGATCGTGTTGAGGCGCGGACGGTAATCGGTGGTGCCGACGACATTGTAGCCGCGATCCGGCAGCAGCCACAGCGAGCCCTTATAGCCGTCGGGGCCATGCGTCCAGCCGGCAGCGTCGATCGCCATGCCCGAGCCGGAGCCAAACGTCTCGCCGAACTTGTCCTTCTGGCTGGCCGGGATGCGGCCGACACCGACTAGGCCCTTGTTGACGAAGCTGACGCCGCCGACGGTCGCGGCGTCTTCAGCCGAGGCCGAGGTCAAGGCGGTGAACATCGCCAGCGCGACGGCGAGGGACGCGTTTCGGTGCAGGTTTTTCATGGAAATCCTCTTTGTGACAAAGCTGCCGGGACATGAAAAAGCGCCGCGTCGCATCAAGGATGCCGCGAAAGCCTTCGGAGAAGCGATCTAGGACGCGAACATGATACTTGCGTGACAGTGCCGCGTTTGCTTGTCCCCCCGTGGTCGCAACTGGCCTGGGTATGGCGAATTCGTCGCCGCCGAGCGAGCAATTAACAACTTTACAAATAATCATTCTTATGTAAAGTCATGACAATGAAAGGTCCCCGATGACTGCCTATCGTTTCGCCACCCGCCTCAATTCCTTTGCCTCGGGGCCACAGTCCGAGTGGCCCGATCTTGTCGGCAAACCGTCTATGCTGCAAATGGCGGCACGTGCGGCGAAGGTTGCGGAGTTGACCGATCTCGACCTCAACTTCCCCGACCATGTCGATGAAAAGCCTGCGGATATGGCGCGCAAACTCGGCGATTTCGGGCTTTCCATCAATGGCTTCGCCATGCGCTACTACTCTAACCCGGCTTTCAAGCTCGGCGCCTTCACCAATCCGGATCCTTCCGTTCGCCGCGAGGCTATCGACCTGACCAAGGCTGGCATCGACGCCGCGCGCGAGGCCGGCGCCAGCCTGATGACATTGTGGTTGGGGCAGGATGGCTTCGACTACGCCTTCCAGGCTGACTACGCAACACTTTGGCAACACGAAATCGATGGTATTCGTGAAGTAGCGGCGCATGATCCGGGCTGTCAGATCAGCCTTGAATACAAACCCAACGAGCCGCGCTCCTACAGTCTGATGCCCGATGCGGCGACGACGTTGCTGGCCATCCGCGAGATCGGCCTGCCCAATCTCGGCGTGACGCTCGATTTCGCCCATGTGCTCTACGCCGACGAGCAGCCGGCTTTCGCCGCCGCCCTCGTGGCACGGCATAGCAAGCTGCTCGGCGTGCATCTCAACGACGGCTACGCCAAGCGCGACGACGGCTTGATGGTCGGGGCCGTGCATACGCTGCAGACGATTGAGTTGCTCAGGCAGATCCGCCGCGACGGCTACGCCGGCGCCATCTACTTCGACACGTTCCCCGACATGACCGGGCTCGACCCGGTCCACGAATGCGAAGTCAACATCGCGACTGTGAAGCGCATGCTGCGCGTCGTCGATCGGCTGGACGGGGACAATCGCCTGTCGACTGCCGTCGACCGTCAGGACGCGGTCGCGTCGCAGGCCATCATCCAGGAAGCCATGCTCGGGCCGGACAGCTGAGGCCGGGGCCATCACCGTTTTCAACAAGGGAGGAAGACCATGAAATTTCTGTTTGCCACCGCCACCGCTGCCCTGATGGCGCTGTCCATAGGCTCGGCGTTTTCCGCAGACCTCGCGCCGCTCAATTCCGACACCGAGAAGGATCGCATCGACTGGTCGCAGCTCGAGGCCAAGTTCGGGGCCTTCCCCAAGCTGCCCGAGGGCACCAAGGCGGGTGCGGTCTCCAAGACGCTGACCAACGAATACTGGCGCTCTCTGGGTGAGGGCTACAAGTCGTTCGGCGACCGCATCGGCGTGCCGGTCGTGTATCAGGCGGCGCAGAGCGAGGGCGACCAGCTCGGCCAGCTCACCATCGCCGAAGGCCTGGTTACGCAAGGCTACAACGTGCTGCTCGTTTCGCCGCAGACCGACTCCAACCTGCAGCCGATCATGGAACAGGCCAAGGCCGCCAACGTGCCGGTGGTCAACGTCAATGACGCGGTCATCCCGCAGGCCGAGTACTATGTCGGCAATGTCCAGCGCGACAATGGCGTGCGCGTCGCCAAATGGTTCATCAAGAACCGGCCGGATGGGGGCAAGGTCGCCATCGTCGAAGGCCAGGCCGGCGTCTACGCCGCCGTCCAGCGCACCGACGGCTTCAAGACCACCATCACTGAAGCCGGCAAGTTCGACGTCGTCGCCAGCGTCCCCGGCAACTGGGATCGTCAGACCTCCTACGACGCGGCCACCAACATCCTGCAGCAGCATCCCGACCTGATCGGTTTCTATGCCAACAATGACGGCATGGCGCTGGGCATCGTCGAGGCGGTCAAGGCAGCCGGTCTGCAAGACAAGGTGGCCGTCTTCGGCACCGACGGGATTTCCGATGCCTACGCCTCGATCCGCGCCGGCGAGCTGACCGGTACCGTCGACTCGTTCCCGGTGCTGACCGGCGAGGTGGCGCTGGAATCGGCGCTGCGGCTGGTGGCCGGGCAGAAACTGCCGCGCGTCGTCGCCACGCCGCAGGCGCTGATCACCAAGGACAATGCCGACCGTTACTCCGGCGGTGGCGATTCCGTGCGCAAGGCGCTGCTCGAGGACGCGGCAGCGGGCCAATAGAGCAGGGGCGGCGGGTGCCGGCCTTGGGTCGGCACCCTTGCCTGGAGAACTGAAGCAATGTCAGCGCGGTTGCAATTCGAGGGCATTTCCAAGGTGTTTCCGGCCGTGCGGGCGCTGAGCGATGTGTCCTTTTCGGTCGGCGCCGGCGAAATCCATGGCCTGCTTGGCGAAAACGGTGCCGGCAAGTCGACGCTGCTGCGCATACTGTCAGGCGTCTACCGGCCGACAGCGGGAAGCGTTTTCATCGACGGCAAACCGGTGACGTTGAACAACCCGGTCGCGGCGCGCGCCGCCGGCGTCGCGATGATCCATCAGGAATTACAGCAGGTGCCGCGCCTCAGCGTCGCCCAGAACATGTTTCTCGGCCATCCGCTGACGCGGGGCGGCGTCTTCGTCGCACGGCGCGAGCAGGAGCGCCGCGCTGCGGAAGCCCTGGCCGCCATCGACCCGACCATCGATCCGGCAGCGCCGCTCGGCAGCCTGAAGGTCGCGCAGCGGCAGATCGTCGAGATCGCCCGGGCGCTGCTCGATCGTGCGCGCATCGTGGCGATGGACGAGCCGACATCGAGCCTGACGCCGAGCGAGTTCGAACGGCTGGCCGAAGTCATTGCCGGCCTGGCCCGCGACGGTGTCGCGGTCGTCTATGTCTCGCACAAGCTGGACGAGGTGTTCGGTATCTGCCAACGCGCCACCATCATGCGCGACGGCGTCGTGGTCGGGTCCGTCGATCTTGCGCAGGTGTCGGAAAAGGCCGTCGTTTCGATGATGGTCGGCCGCGAGCTTGCCCAGGAACAGCACCGCTCGCATACGTCCAGTGATGTCAGGTTGAGCGTTCGCGGCCTCGCCTCGGCGACCAAGGTCCGTGACGTCTCGTTCGAGCTGCATCGCGGCGAGGTGCTGGGCATTGCCGGCCTGGTCGGCTCGGGCCGCACCGAACTGCTGCGGCTGCTGGCTGGCGCCGACCGCGCCTCATCAGGCGCGGTTGAAATCGACGGCGAGGCGGTAAAGCTTTCCAGTCCGCGCGACGCGATTGCGGCCGGCATCGGCCTGGTGCCGGAGGAGCGCAAGCGCGAAGGCATCGTGCCGTTGCGGTCGATCTCCAGCAACATGGCGCTGGCCTCGATGGGCGTGTTCGCGCCGCGCGTCCTCATCGACCATCGCCGGCTGAAGCGCGTGGCAGCCGAGAAGATGAAACGCGTCAATCTCAGGCCGTTCCTGCTCGACCGGCCGATCCGCCTGTTCAGCGGCGGCAACCAGCAGAAGGCGATCATCGGCCGCTGGCTGGCGGCGGGAACGCGGATCCTTCTGTTCGACGAGCCGACGCGCGGCATCGATGTCGGGGCCAAGGCGGAGATCTACCACCTGATCGAGGAGCTTGCCGCCGAAGGCCATTCGGTAATCGTCGTGTCGTCCGAACTCCCCGAGGTGATCCGGCTCGCCGACCGCGTGCTGGTCATGCGCGACGGCACGGTCGCCGCCGAACTGGGCCGCGCAAGTCTCAGCGAACACGCGATCGCCGCGCACGCCATACCCCAAACGGAGATTGAGGCCGGCAAGGCTCAAGGCCATCGGGCCGGTGCATAACGGACAGGACCAGCGGATGACCGATATAACCGAACACACAGCAGCGCGCCCGAGGGCAGATTTCCTGCACCGGTTTTCAGTGCGCGACGCCGGCACGCTGATCGGCCTGGTGGTGATCCTTGCCGTGTTCGGGGCGCTGGTCCCCGGCTTTTTTGCCGAGCGTAACCTGATCAACATCCTGCAGCAGTCGAGCATCAATGCCTGCCTGGCGTTGGGCATGACGCTGGTCACCATTTCGGGCGGCATCGACCTGTCCGTCGGGCCGACGGCAGCTCTTTCCGCCGTCATCTCGGCCTCGATGCTGGTGGCCGGCGTGCCGTTTCCGCTGGCCATCGCCGCTGGCTTCGCCATCGGCCTTGCCTGCGGCCTGCTCAACGGTGTGCTGGTCGCCTATGTCGGGCTGCAGCCTTTCATCGTCACGCTCGGCACGCTGAGCACCTACCGGGCGCTGGCGCTGATTTACACCGGCGGCAATCCGGTGCTCGGCCTGCCCGCCGGCTTTCGCGCCATCTTCAACGGCTCGCTGTTCGGATTGCCGTTGGCGGTCATCATCGTGGCCGTGGTCGCGCTGATTGCCTGGATCATCCTCAAAAAGACGCCTTTCGGCGAATATCTGCTCGCCGTCGGCGGCAATGAGGAGGCGGCCTACATAGCCGGCGTGCCGATCGCACGCACCAAGATCGCCGCCTATATGATCTCGGGCCTGCTGGCAGCGCTTGCAGCGCAGATCCTGATCGGCCGGCTGGGTGCGGCCGAACCCATTCTGGGCAATCTCTGGGAGCTCGACGCCATAGCAGCGGCGGCAATCGGCGGCGCCTCGCTAATGGGCGGCAAGGGCAGCGTCGTCGGCACCATCCTGGGTGCCGTCATCCTTGGCAGCATGCGCAACGGCCTGACGCTGATGAACGTGCAGTCCTTCTATCAGCTCTTGGCAACTGGCCTTATAATCCTCGCCGCGATGCTTATCGATCGCGTGACGAGGGGACGTGGATGACCTTGACCGGGCTGGACCTGAAAGCAGTAGGACCGCGCATCCGCATGATGATGCCGCATCTGACGCCGCTCGAGGCGAAGGTGGTTGAAACCGTCTTCGGACGGCGCGGCTTCGACGAGACCATACCGCTCAAGCAGATCGCCGAGGAGGCCGGTGTGTCGGAGGCGATGGTGGTCAAGATCGCCAAGAAGCTGGGTTTTTCCGGCTATCGCGACTTTCGCACGGCGGTCTATGAATACAGCCGCCTGCCAACTGCCGAGATGCATCAGGAGCTGTCGGTGGACGACAGTTCAGCCGAGATCGTGCAGAAGGTGTTCCGCACGTCCATCCAGGCGCTGGAGGAGACGCTGGCCATTCTCGACATGGACGATTTCGACCGTGCCGCCGATCTGCTTTACCGCGCCAGGAATCGCGATTTCTACGGCGTCGGCGGCTCGGCGCAGATCGCACGCGACGTTTCGCACAAATTCCTGCGCATCGGCATCCGCACTTCTGTCTATGACGATTCGCACATGATGCTAATGTCGGCCTCGCTGCTCGGCGCCGACGACATTGCTGTCGGCTTCTCGCATTCCGGCAACACGAGCGCCGTCATCGATGCCATCCAACTTGCGCGCAAAAGCGGCGCGCGCACGCTGGCCATCACCAACTACGACAACTCGCCATTGGCAGCCGTCGCCGACATCGTGCTCTGCTCGACCGCGCAAGGCTCGCCGTTGATGGGTGAGAACGCGGCGGCGCGCATTGCCCAGCTCAACATTCTCGACGCGCTGTTCGTCGCGGTCGCGCAACGCGACTACCAGGCGGCGGAGCGCAATCTCGGCCGCACCATGTCTGCGGTGACGTCGAAACGGAAAGACAAGAACTCATGAAAGGCAAGCGGCTCGTGAAAGTCAGGGGCACATGACGGCTTCCCCGCCGCTGGTGACCGTGTTCGGCAGCCTGCATTACGACATCATGGTCGAAGCCCTCGATCGCCCACGCAAGGGCGAAACGGTGACCGGACATGCCTGGCATCCAAAATGCGGCGGCAAGGGCGGCAACCAGGCGGTGTCGGCAGCGCGGGCCGGCGTGCGTGCGGCAATGATCGGAGCTGTCGGCGACGACGATTTCGGCCGCGCGCTTCTCGACAATCTCGACCGCAACGACGTTGACCGGCGCTTCGTGCGGGTCGCTTCCGCTGCCGGCTCGGGCATGAGCGTGGCGATTTTCGACGACAGCGGCGACTATGGCGCGGTGATCGTCTCGGGCAGCAATCTCACTCTCGGCGAAAAGGACATTACGGAGGCGGCCGAGCTGATCGCGCAAACGGCGGTTCTGCTGCTGCAAAACGAGATACCGGAAGCCGGCAACATTGCCGCGGCGCGGACGGTGAAGGCGCATGGCGGCCGCGTCGTCCTCAACGCGGCGCCGGCGCGAAAGCTGACAGCCGAACTGATCGCGCTGACCGACATCGTCATCGTCAACGCCGTCGAGGCGGAGTTCCTGGCCGGCGTTTCGGTCGTCGACACACTCGAGGGTGCTGCGAAGGCGGCCGGCATGCTCGTCGGTTTCTATCCGGCTGCGATTGTCACCGCCGGCGGCGAGGGCGTTGCCTATTGCGACCGCGACGGCCACGCATTCGCCTTGCCGTCGATGCCGGTGAAGGTGGTCAGCACGCACGGCGCCGGTGATGAATTCGTCGGCGCCTTCGCGGCGGCGCTTGCGCTTGGGCAGCCTGTCGAGGCAGCGCTTGCCGCCGCCAATGCCGCCGCTTCCTTGCTGGTCGCAACGCCGGAGCGCGAGCGCGGCCGGCTTGATCGACCTCAGCCTGCTCAGTGACCGCCGCGATTCAATCGCTGTCCCGCGCGATCAGTTCCAGCGGCCAGACTTCACGGATGATGCGGGCGCCTTCGGTGCCGGCGAAGGCCGGGATCGATGCCAGCAGCATTTCGGCCAGCCGCTCGCCCATCGGCTCCAGCGCCGGGCGAAAGCCGGTCAGCGCCGGCGAAAAATAGCGGCAGAGCGGGGTGTCGACGATGACGATCACCGCGATGTCGTGGCCGGGCCGGATGCCCGTCTCGGCCAGAGCCTTGCAGCCGCCAAGCGCCATCGCATCATTGTTGAAGATGATGGCGGTCGGCGGGTCCTTGGAGCGCATGACCTTCGGCGTCACCGCGTAGCCGCCGGCCTCGTTGATGAAGCCGTCGGCGATCAGCTCGGGGTCGAATTCGATGCCGTGCCGCCGCAACGCCTTGCGATAGCCGGCTAGGAACAAATAGCCGAAATTGAGGTCGAGCGACGGGCGGATGGCGGCGATGCGACGGTGGCCGCGCGCGACGAGACGATCGACCGCGTCAGCCCCCGCTTTTTCGAAGTCGAGGTCGAGCGAGGGGTAGGCATCGCCGCCGGAGCGGCTGCGGCCGAGCGTCGCGAACGGGAAGCCGGCCTGGGTCAAATAGTCGATGCGCTCGTCCTCGCGCCGCGTCCAGGCCAGCACAACCGCATCGGCCCGCCGGGTCTCGACGACACGGCGCAGGCGCTCCTGCTGATAGTCGCCCGGCGCGCCCATCACCACGATCAGGTCGAGCCCGCTTTCGGCGAGCTTGGCCTGCAGCCCGGTCAGGAACGGAATGAAGAACGGCTCGCCATATTCCTGGTCGCCCGGATGAGGCTGCAGCATGAAGGCGATCGAATGGGTGGCGCCGCGCCGCAGGCTGCGGCCCGACTGGTTCGGCGAATAATTCAGCTTCTTGGCCGCATCGAGCACGCGCTGGCGTGTGTCGGCATTGACGTCGGCACGACCGTTGAGCGCGCGCGACACCGTGCCGATCGAAATGTTCAGGTGACGCGCAAGGTCGTGAATACTGGACGCCAAAGGACAGTTCTCCCCCTTGCTTGGCTAGCACCGGCGGCTCTTCGGGCCAAGGCGGCAGGACGATTTTTCGCACCGGCTAATTGACATTCTACGCCATCGGGTGTGTTCTCGTAAACGTTTACGGAAAAAGGTTTACGGCCCTGCCGTGAATGCCGTGACGATCGGTCTGGAGGGGCCGAGAGGGAGGAGTGCTGGATGATCAATGTCGTCCTGGTCGGCTGCGGAGCGATGAGCAAGGCCTGGCTCGATGCGGCCAGGCAGATCGACGGGCTCACCATTGTCGGCCTGGTTGATCTCGACGCCGAAAGGGCGCGGGCAAGGGCGCGCGAATACGAGCTTTCCGGCGCCGTCATCGGAACCGACCTCGGCGCCGTGCTCGACCAGACCAGGCCCGACGCGGTATTCGACGTGGTGGTTCCCGCCGCCCGCCGCGAGGTCGCGCTTTCCGCCTTTGCCCACCATTGCCATCTCTTGACCGAAAAGCCGCTGGCCGACAGCCCGGACAATGCGCGTGCCATTGTCGAGGCCGCCCGCGGCGCCGGGCGCATCCATGCCGTCGTGCAGAACCGCCGCTATGTCGCCAACGTCAGGCGCATCCGGCGCTTTCTCGATTCCGGCGTCATTGGTGCTGCGACCAGCATCCACGCCGAGTTCTTCGTTGCGCCGCATTTCGGCGGTTTTCGCGAAGAGATGCACCATGTGCTGCTGCTCGATATGGCGATCCACACATTCGATGCGGCCCGCTACATGGTGGCCGGCGAACCGGCCGGCGTCTATTGCCAGGAGTGGGAGCCGGCCAATTCCTGGTATCGGCAAGGGTCGTCGGCAACCGCAAGCTTCGACCTCGGCGGCGGCAAACTGTTCACCTATGCCGGCAGCTGGTGTGCGGCCGGCTTCCGTACCAGCTGGGACAGTACATGGCGCATCGTCGCCGAGCGCGGCAGCATTGTCTGGGACGGCGAGGACGGGCTGAAGGCGGAAGTCGTGCAGCCGGTCCGTGAAGGCCTGTTCGATCGCACCGAACCGATAGCCGTACCGCCGCTCGACCCGGCCGATCGCGTCGGCGGCCATCTCGGCATTATCCAGGATTTCGTCCGCGCCGTCGAAACCGGCACCGAGCCGGAGACGCGTGGCGCCGACAACATCAAGAGCCTGGCCATGGTTTTCGCTGCGATCGAGAGCGCCGAGACCGGGCGCCGGGTCGCTATCACTGCACAGGAAGGATCATGATGCCAAACCCGCTGCTCGACATCAGGATCGGCACAATGGTGAGGGCCAATCTCGACGACCCGGCCGCCTATGTCAGGCAGATTCTGCCGCTAGGCTTCGAGAGCATCCAGCCGTTCTTCTGGCAGACGCTGGGCGGCAAGGACATTCCGCGGCTGGCAGGCGAGATCCGCGAGGCGATCGGCGATGCCGATGTCGTCGTCTCGTCGATCGGGGTGTTCGGCAACCCGCTGGAGAGCGGTGAAGTTGATCGCGGCGTGCTCCAGGCATGGGAAACGATCATCGACAACGCGCATCTGTTCGGCACCAATATGGTCAGCGGCTTCACCGGCCGCATCCGCGGCAAGCCGCTGCCCGACAGCCTGCCGCGTTTCCGCGAGGTCTGGGGACCGTTGGCCAGGCGTGCCGCCGACAAGGGCGTGCGCATCGCCTTCGAGAACTGCGCCATGGACGGCAACTGGGCCAGCGGCGACTGGAATATCGCCCACAATCCAGACGCCTGGGAGCTCATGTTCAACGAAGTGCCGGACGACAATCTCGGCCTGGAGTGGGAGCCCTGCCACCAGCTGGTCTACCTGATCGACCCGATCCCGCAGATCCGCAAATGGGCGCCGCGCATCTTCCACGTCCACGGCAAAGACGCGACGGTGCGCTGGGACGTGATCCGCGAACATGGCGTGTTCGGCCGCCTGCCGTTCGTGCAGATGCGCACGCCGGGCTTCGGCGACAGCGACTGGACGCGGGTGATCAGCGAGCTGCGGCTGGCCGGCTACAAGGGCGCCATCGACATCGAGGGCTGGCACGACCCGGTCTACCGCGGCGATCTCGAGATCACCGGCCAGGCGCGTGCGCTGGATTATCTCCAACAATGCCGGGGAGGCGCGAGCTATCTGCCGAACCCGGTGTGAGAAGTCGGCCGGCGGGAGGTGCCGGCCAGCGAAAGATTGCGGCGCAATGCCGAAGCGATCGTCAAAACCCCTCGGCTAGCGAGGGAACAAAGGGAGGATAAGTGCATGAGCATTACGATGAGAAGGACAGTTTTGCGCTCGACCGTCGCGGCGGCCGCGATGGCGCTCACCGCCGCACTCTCGACCTTGCCGGCGCAGGCGCTCGATGCCCAGTGGTGCAAGGATGTCCATATCCGTTTCTTCGCGGGCGGCGCCGAGGGCGACGCCTTCGGCACCATCGTCTATAATGGCGCCAAGCAGGCGGCCGCCGATCTCGGGCCTAAGGTCGACTATATCTTTTCGGGCTGGGATGTCGAAAAGATGGTCCAGCAGCTGCGCGAGGCAGTCGCAGTCAAGCCCCAAGGCATCGCCATGATGGGCCACCCGGGCGACGCCGCTATCATGCCGCTGGCCGAACAGGCGCACAAGGACGGCATCAAGATGATGTACCAGAACGTGCCTGTGCCGACGGTTACGGCGGCGTTCGGCGGCGGCTATGTCGGCGCCCAGCAGGAGCAGCAGGGCCGCGCACTTGGCGCCGAGGCGTTCAAGCTGGCCGGGCTGAAGGCCGGCGACAAGGCGATCATGATCGGCCCGTTCGAGAACGAGAGCCGCGGCGCACGCGAGCGTGGCACAGTCGCCGCACTGAAAGAGGCCGGCGTCGATGTCGTTCAAATCAATTCTCAAACCGAGTGGGCCGCCGACCCCAATCTGGCCATTCCGGTGATCACGGCAGCATTGCTCAACAATCCCGACGTCAAGGCGGTCGGCTATCCCGGCGGGCAGCTGCTGGGCAATGTGCCGACTTACATGCAGGCGGCGGGCAGGAAGCCGGGCGACATCTTCAACTTCGGCTTCGACACCAGCCCGCAGATCGTCGAGGGCTTCAAGGGCGGCTGGGTGCAGCTGACGGCCGACCAGCAGCCGTTCCTGCAGGGATATCTGCCGATCCTCAGCCTCTGCCAGCAGGTGGTGCTGGGTCTGGCGCCGATGAATGTCGACACCGGTGCCGGCTTCGTCACGCCGCAGAATTACGAGATCGTCGCCGAACTCGCCAAGCAGGCGCTGCGCTGATCGCCCGATCTGCCGGCCGGGTTGAACCCCGGCCGGCAACGACCGACAAACAAGCGAGGACCGCCATGGCCGAACGCCTCATCGAATTGCGTGACATCAGCAAGTCCTACGGCCAGGTCTATGCGCTTGGCGGCGTCAACCTCAGCGTCGACCGCGGCGAGGTGGTCGGCCTGATCGGCGACAACGGCGCCGGCAAATCGACGCTGATCAAGATTCTTTCCGGCGTGGTCAAGCCGACCAGCGGCGAAATCCTCATCCGCGGCAAACCGGTGACCGGGTGGAGCGCCGCGCGCTCGCGCGACGCCGGCATCGAGACGGTGTTCCAGGACCGGGCGCTCGCCGTTCAGCAGACGATCGTGCGCAACATCTTCATGGGCCGCGAGCTCACCGGTTGGCTTGGCTGGCTGAAGGTCAACAAGGAGATCGCGGAGGCGAGCCGGCTGATGCGCGAGATCGGCTTCACCTCGAAAGTGTTCACGCCGCAGTCGATCGTCGGCCAGCTGTCGGGCGGCGAACGTCAGGGCGTGGCGATCGCCCGCGCCATCTACAAGCAAGCCGACCTGATCATTCTCGACGAGCCGACGACGGCGCTGTCACTGACCGAAACGGCGAAGGTTTTTCATTTCGTCCGCCAGGTGCGGGCGAGCGGCCGGTCGATCCTGTTCATCGGCCACAACATCCACCACGTCTTCGATATCGCCGACCGCTTCGTCGTGCTCGACCGCGGCAAGGTCGCGCTCAGCGCCGACCGGAGCGAGGTCAAGTCGGCCGAAGACCTCATCAATTTCATGGAAGACGTGGCACACCCCGGCGGACTGGCGGGATTGCACGATGCCGGGGAGCAGGCAACGCGATGAGCAAGACAATGGAGCCCGATCTGCAAACCCCGCTCGGCAGCAGCGAAGCCGCCCGGAAGGCATGGAAGCACCCGTCCGATCACTGGATGCGCGGCTTTGTCCTCGACAACCGCGCCGCACTCGGCACGCTTGCGGTGTTCATCGTGATGATGGCGGTGTTCATGATCGCCAATCCGACGGTCTTCACCAGCTGGTATCTCTACAGTTCCGTGCTGACCACGCTGCCCGTGGCGCTGTTCGTGGTGGTGCCGCTGGTCTTTGTCGTCACCTGCGGCGAGATCGACCTGTCGTTTCCGGCGACGATGGGCTTCGCCTCATGGGTGTTTGCGCTGGTCGTGCAGGCCGGCTACGACCCGTTCGTCGGCATCGCCGCCGCAATCGTCACCGGCATGCTGCTCGGCTTCCTGGTCGGCTCGCTGGTCGTCTATGGCGGGCTGTCGTCGCTGATCGCCACGCTCGGCATGAATTTCCTGCTGCGCGGCCTGATCCAGATCATCAACGAGGGCAGGTCGACGGCACTGACCGGCCTTGCCGACAGCTGGGCCTACAAGATCTTCTCCAGCCAGCTTTACGGCATTCCGGTGCAGATATTCTGGGCGATCGGCTTCGTCGTGCTGTCGGCGCTGCTCTACAACCGCCATCGCTTCGGCGCGCAGGTCAAGGTGGTCGGCGACAATCCCGACAGCGCCCAGCAGATGGGCATCGACGTCAAGCGCGTCAGGGTGAAAGTGTTCGTCTTCGTCGGCATCGGCGCGGCAATCGCCGGCACCTTCTCGGTGATGATCAACTTCACCTGGTGGCCGACGGCGGGCGACGGTTATCTCTTGCCGGTGCTGGCATCGGTGTTCGTCGGCGGCACGCCGACCTGGGGCGGCATCGGCACCGTCGTCGGAGGCGCAATCGGCGCGGTCACCGTCTCCTTCATCCAGACCGGCGTGGTGGCGGCGGGCCTGAGTGGCTTCTACGTCCAGTTCTTCAACGGGCTGATCATCATCTTGTCGCTGCTTGGCCATAAGTGGAACCAGGCGCGGTATCGCTAACGACCGGCGACCTCACACCCCCGTGACAAACCCGTCCAGCACGCGTTTCTGGCCGGCCTTGTCGAAGTCGATGGTCAGCTTGTTGCCTTCGATGGCCGAGATGTTGCCGTTGCCGAATTTCTGGTGGAAGACGCGGTCGCCGACATTGAAGGGGGACGGCGTGTCGGCGACGGATTTGGCGACCAGCTCGCCGTCGATGGTGCGGCCTTTGATCGAGGTCCGGCCGGCGCCGTAGCCGGAATCGGTTTCGCCATAGCCGATGCGCTCGACCTGGTGGCCGGAGCGCGTGCCCCAATTGCGGTCGGTCGCCTCGGTGCGGTTGGCCTGAGCACGTTGCCAGCCCGGTGTCGCATAGGTGCTGGAGAAAGCGCCGGATTTCTCGGCGCCGTTGTTGCCGCCAAGATTGTCGAAGCGCGACGCGCCATAGGGGTTCTGCCTGCCTGCCCCTTGGCCACCGCGACCGGCGGCGAACGAGCCGCCACCATAGGCATTGCCGTAGCCGCCATAGGAATTGCCGCTCTCGGCGACCTCGACATGGGCTTCGGGCAGTTCGTCGAGAAAGCGCGACGGGATGGTCGATTGCCAGAGGCCGTGGATGCGGCGGTTGGAGACGAACCAGATGTGCAGGTTCTTCTTGGCGCGGGTCAGCCCGACATAGGCGAGGCGGCGTTCCTCTTCCAGCCCGGAGCGGCCACCCTCGTCCAGGGAACGCTGGTGCGGGAACAGCCCTTCCTCCCAGCCGGGCAGGAACACGGTTTCGAATTCGAGGCCCTTGGCCGAATGCAGCGTCATGATATTGACGGCGTCGAGCTCGGCGTTCTGCTCGGCGTCCATCACCAGCGCGACATGTTCGAGGAAGGAGCGCAGCGATTCGTACTCCTCCATGGAGCGGATCAACTCCTTGAGGTTTTCCAGCCGCCCCGGCGCTTCGACCGAACGGTCGTTCTTCCACATGTCGGTGTAGCCGCTCTCCTCCAGGATGGTCTCGGCGAGCTCGGTGTGCGGCGTGGTTTCCAGCGCCTTCTGCCAGCGCTCGAAATTGGCCGAGACCTCGCGCAGTGCCGCGCGCGGCTTCGGCTTCAGCTCGTCGCTCTCGGCGAGAGTTGCCGCCGCCTCCAGCATCGGGATGCGCAGGGCGCGTGCGGTGTCGTGGATCTGGCGGATGGTGGCCTCGCCAAGGCCGCGCTTCGGGACGTTGACGATGCGCTCGAAAGCGAGGTCGTCGGCGCCTTGCGCGACGACGCGGAAGAAGGCCAGCGCATCGCGGATTTCGAGGCGCTCGTAGAAGCGCGGGCCGCCGATGACGCGGTAGTTGAGGCCGAGCGTGACGAAGCGGTCCTCGAACTCGCGCATCTGGAAGGACGCGCGGACGAGAATCGCCATGTCGTTGAGATTGTGCTTCTGGCGCTGGTAGGCCTCGATGGTCTCGCCGACGGCGCGGGCCTCCTCCTCGGAATCCCAGGCGGCATGGACATGCACCTTCTCGTCGTCCTCGGCGATCTTTTCGGTAAACAGCGTCTTGCCGAAGCGGCCCTCATTGTGGGCGATGAGATGCGAGGCGGTGCCGAGGATATGCGCGGTCGAGCGGTAGTTGCGCTCCAGCCGGATGATGGTGGCGCCGGGAAAGTCCTTGTCGAAGCGCAGGATGTTGTCGACCTCGGCGCCGCGCCAGCCGTAGATCGACTGGTCGTCGTCGCCAACGCAACAGATATTTACGGTGGCTGGGCGCGGATTTCCCTCCCCCTTGAGGGGAGAGTGGCCGGGCAAAGCCCGGTCGGGTGGGGTCCGTGCGGCAGTGCTCGACGCATTGGCGGTGCCTTCTGCGGCAACCCCCTCCGCCCGCTTCGCGGGCACCTCCCCCTCAAGGGGGGAGGATCGCGGCCGCTGTGCCAGCAGGCGCAGCCACATGTACTGGGCGGTGTTGGTGTCCTGGTATTCGTCGACGAGGATGTAGCGGAAGCGCTTGTGGTATTCCTTCAGCACGTCCGGATTGGCGCGAAATATGCGGATCGGGTGGCACAGGAGATCGCCGAAGTCGCAAGCGTTCAGCGTTTTCAGCCGCTCCTGATAGGCCTTGTAGAGCTCGCGGCCCTTGCCGTTGGCGAAGGCACGGGCATCGCCCTCGGGGATGTCGGCGGGACCGAGGCCCTTGTTCTTCCAGCCGTCGATCATCTGGGCGAACTGCTTGGCCGGCCAGCGCTTGTCGTCCAGCCCTTCGGCCTGGATGAGCTGCTTGATCAGCCGTACGACATCATCGGTGTCGAGAATGGTGAAGTCGGATTTGAGCCCGGCCAGCTCGGCATGTCTGCGCAGCAGCTTGACGCCGATCGAATGGAAGGTGCCGAGCCACGGCATGCCCTCGACATTGCCGTCGCCGATCAACAGGCCGATGCGCTGCTTCATCTCGCGCGCCGCCTTGTTGGTGAAGGTGACGGCGAGGATCTGCGAGGGGAAAGCCTTGCCGGTGGCAAGGATGTGGGCAATGCGGGTGGTCAGGACGCGCGTCTTGCCGGTGCCGGCGCCGGCCAGCACCAGCACCGGGCCTTCGGTGGTTTCTACTGCCAGCCGCTGCTCGGGGTTGAGGCCGTTGAGATAATCGGGCGCGTTGTTCTGGTTGCTGCGGGCAGCCATGGCGCGCGCGGCAATGCCCGACGGGGCCACGGGCCGCGCGTTCGGTTCGTCAAAAAAGGGCATGTCTTCCGAAAACCCGGACATCTCCCCCCGAATGTAGTGATTCGGCAGCGAAAGGCCAGAAGTGTCTCCGTTTTGTTCTGGCAAAGCACCCGAGCGGTGCGATACCCGCCTGCTCAGGCCTTGCGGTAACCCAGCGCTACGAACAACCGGTGTCCGAACGAGCGCGCTTCCCCTGCTATCACCACACTCAGAGCGGCCAGCATTTGATCGTAGTAGCGGCTGCCGGCGGGCGACGCCAGGAATGTCGAATAAAGCTTGAGATCTTCAAGCGGCAGATCTCTGTACGTGTAGGCGGCACCTTCCATGACGTTTTGTTCGATTTTCTGGCGAATGCTTGCGTATTGCCGGTGCACCAGAGCCATGATCTGGTCGTCCGGAAGGGGTTTTCCTGCCGCTCCCACCACGCCCGAAAACATCGCGTAGCCTATATTCAACGCCATTGCTTCGCCCGTGTCGACGGCGCTGATGTCATCCATGATCTTCCTGTACAACTCGAGACGGACCGGATCCTTGGATGGCAGCTCGGCGAGGATGCGGTGGCCGTCTGTCCTCTTTCTTTCCTTGCCCTCAGAACCAGACGATTGAATTTCCAGAGCGGTAACGCGTTTGCCCAAAGCCGAGGTGTAGAACGCGGCAAGATCGGACAGATCGGCAGCGGTCAGCTTGTCCCCCATGTGCGATTCGACGGCCGTCTCCATTTTGGCCGCGTCGAAGGAGCCTTCCATCGCCTCCGACCAGGCCTCCTGGAAATTTTTCGAAAGAGGTCCCGGTATGGAGTTTATGCCATTGGCGATACTGGGGCCGATGCTCATCAGCATCTCGTGAAGGCCGTTTGCCCTGTTGATCTCGCCGATCGTCTGTGCCGGTGCCGCCATTGTCCCGGCGACCAGTCCGAGGAGGAGGGCGTATGCGATAAGCACTGCGCGCGTCGTAGGCACTAGGAATGACGTCACTCTATTTACTCCAAGGTTTTGGTGGCTCAAGCCAGATTGCTGGAAAACTTGGTTACCGGCAAGGTAGATCGCTACTTTAGCGTGTGGCTCGAGTTTGCCCACAGCGTTGAAATCAGCAGCGTCGTTGTTGGTCCGATCATGGATTGCTTCGAGCTCGCTTGACACACAAGGCGGGCCGGAGAAAGTTGCGTGGGGGCAGGAACGCAATGCGGGGTTGCCCATGGACGCGTCGCGGCGCGCACCAGTCGAAGGAGCACCGTCTTGGCTGTGGTCATCACCTCCCTGATCCTTTTCCTCATCGGCCTAGCGCTTGGCGGCGGCGGCATCTGGCTCGTGACGCTGGGCGGCAGCTGGTATTACGTCATCGTTGGTCTAGCTTTCCTTGTCGCGGCCTGGCTGCTCTACAGGCGCAGATCCACGGCCCTGTGGCTCTATGCGGCGATCGTGCTCGGCACGCTCGCCTGGGCGGTCTGGGAGATCGGCTTCGACTGGTGGGAGCTCGGTCCGCGCGGCGGCATCATCGTGCTTATAGCGCTGTGGCTATTGACGCCATGGGCGCGGCGCGGGCTTACCGGTCCCGACGGACGCGCGCCGCTTATCCTCGCCGTGCTGGCCTCGCTTGCCGTCGCCGGTTATTCGATGACGGTCGATCCAAAGGATATTGCGGGTGAACTCAACACCGACAAGGTGACGCCGACGGCCGATCTCGGCGGCAACGTGCCGGCCGGCGAATGGCACTATTACGGTCGCACGCAATATGGCCAGCGCTATTCGCCGCTCGACCAGATTACCCCCGAAAACGTCGCCAATCTGCAGCCGGCCTGGACCTATCGCACCGGCGACGTGAAAGGGCCCGACGACATCGCCGAGACGACCTATCAGGTGACGCCGCTGAAGATTGCCGACACGCTCTATATCTGCACGCCGCATAATTTCGCCATCGCCATAGACGCCGCCACCGGCAAGGAGAAATGGCGCTTCGATCCGAAGGTCAAGCTCGACAAGGACCGCCAGCACCAGACCTGCCGCGGCGTGTCCTATTATGCCGACGCCAAGATCGCCGCCGGCCAGCCCTGCGCCACACGCATCTACCTGCCGACATCCGACGCCCGGCTGATCGCGCTCGATGCCGCGAACGGCCAGGTCTGCCCCACATTTGCCGAAGGCGGCACGCTGAACCTTCTCGCCAACATGCCATATCCGAAGCCGGGCTATTACTATTCGACCTCGGCGCCGCTGATCGTCGCCAACAAGATCATCGTCGGCGGTGCGGTCAACGACAATTATTCTACGCAGGAGCCGTCCGGGGTTATCCGTGCCTACAATGCCGACACCGGAGCGCTGTTGTGGAATTGGGATTCCGGCAATCCTGACCAGACGACGCCGCTGCCGCCGGGCCAGACCTATACCAACAACTCGCCCAACATGTGGTCGACGGCGAGCACCGACGAGAAGCTCGGCCTGCTCTATGTGCCGCTCGGCAACAAGACGCCGGACCAGCTCGGCGCCGGGCGCAGCGCCAATGACGAGAAATTCTCCTCGTCGATCACCGCGCTCGACCTCAACAGCGGACAATTGCGCTGGGTGCGGCAGACCGTGCACCATGACCTCTGGGACATGGACGTGCCGGCGCAGCCGACGCTGGTCGACATCACCACGGAAAGTGGCGTGGTGCCTGCGCTGGTCGGGCCGACCAAGCAGGGCGACCTCTATGTGCTCGACCGGCGCAGTGGCGAGCCGATCGTTCCGGTCAAGGAACTACCGGCGCCGGCCGGCGCGATCGAAGGCGACCATACCTCGCCGACGCAGCCGCTTTCGGACCTGAGCTTCAGTCCGAAGCCACTGACCGGCGCCGACATGTGGGGCATCACCATGTTCGACCAGCTGGCCTGCCGGATCGAGCTTCGGAAGCTGCGCTATGAGGGCCGCTACACGCCGCCGTCACTGCAGGGCTCGCTGATCTACCCCGGCAATTTCGGCACCTTCAACTGGGGCGGCGTGGCAGTCGATCCGGTCCGGCAGGTGATGTTCGGCATGCCGACGTACCTGGCGTTCATCTCCAAACTGGTGCCGCGCGCCGACGTGCCGCCGCCCGGCGACACCAAGGGCAGCGAACAGGGCCTGAACCGCAATGACGGTGCGCCTTACGCAGTGATATTGAAGCCGTTCCTGTCGCCGCTCGGCATTCCCTGCCAGGCGCCGCCCTGGGGCTATGTGGCTGGTGCCGATCTCCGGACCGGCAAGATCGTCTACAAGCATCGCAACGGCACCGTCTACGACATGACGCCGCTGCCGCTGCCATTCAAGCTCGGCGTGCCCGGCATTGGCGGGCCGATGATCACTGCCGGCGGCGTCGCCTTCCTCGGTGCGGCAGTCGACGACTATGTGCGCGCCTATGACCTGACGACCGGCAAGCAGCTTTGGCAGGCGCGGCTGCCGGCGGGCGGGCAGTCGACACCGATGACCTACACGGTAGCCGACGGGCGCCAGTTCGTCGTCATCGTTGCCGGCGGCCACGGCTCGGTCGGTACCAAGCCGGGCGACTATGTGATGGCCTATACGCTGCCGAAATAGAGAAGTTCCTTCAGAGCCCGAGATGCCCTTTCAGGTCGGGTACCGATGCAAGTACCTCATTGGTCAACTGCGGGCCGGCGGCTGTCTCGGTCTGCTGGACCAGCATCGTGCCGGCCTGGCTGATCTGTGCGAGCGTGAGGCCTGATGCCTTGAGTATGGCGACGCCGTTGATCAGCGCGCCGGTCTTTTCGCCGAGAGCGCCGCCGAGCGCGCCCTCCAGCGAGGACAGGAGCCCACCGCCGGAAGCTGCGCCGGGAGCCATGACATCATATTGCTTGGCCAGGGCGTCGGCTCCCGGGATTTTGGCGAAGAAGCTGGACAGAGTCGTGCCTTCCGCCTCGTGTTCGAGCACCGAGAAAATCGTGCCGGCGATCTTTTCCGTCAAAGCCTGGTTGAGACCGGCTTTCTGCGAGACGGTGTTGATGATGTCCTGAACGTCCATGACCTTTCCTCAGGCTTTGGTGTTTGTGGGCGGGTACCGGTTGGAGCGGACCTTGATCAACGATCGTTTGAAGGCGGTGAACCGCAGCGCCAGCAAAGTCATAGCGGCGAGTGCGAACCCACTTGCCAGAAGCGGGAAGGGAAAGGTCATGGGCTTATTCCTTCGTCGTCAGGCATTCTTTTCCCGCCAAATGGCCACTCTCGTTCGCCAAATGGCCCGAGTGAGGCATAGCTCGGTAACTTCTTTACATTGTGGTGCGTGCATTTAGCATTGCCACAAAGGACCAAAATTTAACGACAGTGAGGCGCGCGGCATCACGGCCCTCGTGCAGGGACTTTTGGCAGCCTCACTCAGCCGTGACTGGACCAGGCAAGCTTCGGCTCTATGTTGCCGCGGGGGGCCGACGAGGAGCGCGCCATGACAACACCTGCCGGACCCACTGCCGCCGAGCCTGTCATTACCCAGGCGATGATCGATGCCTATGACGAATACACGCATCTGACGCTCGACCGGCGCCGCTTCATGGAGCAGTTGACCAGGCTTGCAGGCTCGGGTGCGGCAGCGGCCGCGATCGCGCCGCTGCTGGCGGCGAACTCGGCCCAGGCGGCAATCGTGGCGGAAGATGATCCGCGTGTGAAAGGCGAGGACATCAGCTATCCCGGCAGCGCCGGCGAGATGAAGGGCTATCTGGTCAGGCCGGCGGACCAGACCGGCAAGCTTGGCACCGTCATCGTGGTGCATGAGAACAGGGGTCTCAACCCGCATATTCGCGATGTGGCGCGGCGCGTTGCGCTGGAAGGGTTCGTAGCGCTCGCGCCGGACTTCATGACGCCGCTCGGCGGCACGCCGGCCGATGAAAACAGGGCACGTGACCTGTTTTCCCAGCTCGATCCAGCACAGGTCGCCACCAATGCCGTCGCAACGGTCGCCTACCTCAAAAGTTACAAGGACGGCAACGGCAAGGTCGGCGCCGTCGGCTTCTGCTGGGGCGGCGGCACGGTGAACATGCTGGCCGTCAACGCGCCGGACCTCGCCGCCGCCGTCGCCTATTACGGCATGCAGCCAAAGGCCGAGGACGTGCCGAAGATCAAGGCCGCGCTTATGCTGCATTATGCCGGCCTCGACACCCGCACCAATGCCGGCATCGATGCCTTCAAGAAGGCACTCGACGCGGCTCATGTCGAATACTCGGTCTATGTCTATGAAGGCGCCAACCATGCCTTCAACAACGACACGTCGGCGGCCCGCTACGACAAGAAGGCGGCCGATCTCGCCTGGGGCCGGACGATCGCCTTCCTCAAGGAGAAGCTGGCCTGATCAGGTGGGCGCCGGCGCCGGTTTGTGAAGGCCGACGCCGGCCACCACCAGTGCGATGCCAAGGCAGTCCGTGGCGCTTGGGATTTGCCGCAGCACAATGACGCCGATCAAGGTCGCGGTGACCGGCAGCAAAGACAACATCAGCGCGAAGCTGGAGCGCGGAAGCCGCGACATGGCAAGCTGGTCGCAAATATAGGGAATGACCGACGAGCAGATGCCGACGCCGACCGCCGCAAGCAGCAGCGGCGGCGCCGAGAAAGCCGGCAGCGCATCGGCAAAACCGATCGGCAGTACAACGAGAAGGGCGACCGCCATGGCGGCACCCAGCCCGGCGATGCCGTCGCCGGCGCCGGCGCGCGCGACGCGGTGGCCGAGCACGATGTAGCCAACGAACAGCGCGCCGTTGAGGAAAGCCCAGAACAGGCCGACGGGATCGCTCGACCATTTGACGTCGATCAGCAGCAAGGTGCCGGCGACGGCGATTGCAAGGGCGGCCAGATTGCGCCGGCTTCTGAGGCCGACAAGCGCGACGCCGATGGTGCCGACGAATTCGATCGCCGCCACCAGCGAGATCGGCAGCCGGTCGAGCGCCAGGTAAAACGAGCAATTCATCACCCCAAGGCAGACGCCGAAAGCCAGAAGCAACAATCGCGTCGAGCGATCGGCGCGGGCAAAGACCGCCCATGGCCGGGTCAATGGGGCAAAGACGAGTGCAGCGGTGGCGATGCGCAGCCAAGCCATGCCGAGCACGCCGACATGCGGGAACAGCAGCACCGCGAAGGCCGGTCCGAGATAGTGGAACACGGCGCTGAGGCGGGACCGCGTTTGCCAAGGTAAAGGCGGGGCCGGCGAGTGCCGGGCTTGCTGCTGGGGCTTGCGTCCGATCTTCCATGGGATCAGTATCGCAGGCGATTTTTGCCATTGATATGGATGATGGCCAGTCATTGCGGCCATTTCCTTTCCGAAAGCAAGGAGTATTCCGCTGAAACGCCTTCGAAATGAAAATACCGATCTGGATCCGGCGGACCTGAAAATCCTGCGCCTGCTGGAAAAGGATGCGCGCACCAGCACCGCCGAACTGGCGCGCTCGGTCGGCCTGTCGGCGCCGAGCGTTGCCGAGCGCATCAAGCGGCTGCAGGAAAGCGGCGTGATCGAGGCCTATACGGTGCGCATCAATCCGGCCGCGCTCGGCATGAAGTTGTCGGTATGGCTGCGCATCAGGCCGGTGCCGGGGCAACTCGCCGTGGTGGCCGAAATCATCCGCGACCTGCCGGAAATCGCCCAATGCGACCGGGTCACCGGCGAAGACTGTTTCATCGCGCTGGCGCATGTCGCCTCGGTCGCCGAACTCGAGCGGGTGATCGACCGGATCATTCCGTTCGCGATGACCAATACGGCGATCATCCAGTCGTCGCCGGTGGTGCCGCGATCGCCGCTGGGGGCGGTGAAGCGGCTGCCTTGATGCTTGGGGTCGTTCGTCAGCATATCATCAGAAATGCAAACCGGACGGCCGGTCTGTTTCTTCCCGCGCCGTTCAGGCGTGGCCGCGTTTCATCCTCGCCTGCTTCAGGATGGCGCGCCAGCGGATCATGGCGAAAGGGATCGGCTCGTTGTTGTTGGCGATGTGGAAGATCTCGTTGTTGAGGTTCTTCAGCGAGCGCCAGAAATCATAGTCGGTGATGCGTGGATCAGCCGCCAGCCTGTCCGCCTCGACCTTGATGTCGGTTTTCATGCACGTTCCCCGAACCGCTGCTGCTCCGCCGCCCGTATCGCAATTCGATGCGGATGGTTTTCCAACGCCGCGCTGAGTCGTTCAACGTCTCAATTCGGCTTGTTCACGTTAAAACCTCGGTAAGGTTAACGGCGGTTGGGTTGCGGTTCAAGCCGACTTACAACGAATACCGATCGAGCGGCCGGCGCGCTCCGGCATCGGCAGGGCGGCATGGGCGGCGCGCATCGCTTCCACCTTGGCCAGGACGTCAGCGGGGAAGGGCGCGACCTTCGGGCCAGCCATGTCGACATGCAGCGACAGCGTTTCGGAGGTGGCGGCGAGCCAGCCGTCGAGATGGCGGATTTCCTGATAGGCCCTCAGCCGCTTCTCGTCGTGGTCCAGCAACTGGAACGAGACCGTGACCTTGTGGTCGAGATGCAGCTCCTGGACGTAGCAGACATGGACTTCCGCGGTGTAGATGGTCAGCCGCCGTTCCCTTACATAGTCCGGCCCCATCCCCATCATCTCGAATGCTTCGTCGGAGCACCGGTCGAACAGCACGTTGTAATAGGCCATGTTGAGATGGCCGTTGTAGTCGATCCAGGCCTCCTCGATCTCCATGGCGCGAGAGACGAAAGGGGCGGGGATGGGCATCGGAAACTTCCTTCTCGTCATGCCGGGATGAGCGTGGACTGGACAGAGCGTGGTCGGTGAGACTACGCATCCCTAGATGCAGAACAAGGGTGGACGCTGGTCCATTCGCGGAGGAATCGATGGCTCTAAGCGACCTCAATCCGGTCGAGCGCAACGAAGAAGGGATTGCCGCCGTACTCGGCATCCTCAAGCAGCGGCTCGGCGAGCGATTCCAGACCGGCCAGGCGATCCGCGCCCAGCACGCGCACACCACGACCTATATTCCGACGCAGGCGCCGGACGGCGTCGCCTTTGCCGAGACGACGGAGGAGGTGCAGGAGATCGTGCGCGCATGCGCGGCGCATCGCGTGCCGGTGATCGCCTTCGGCGTCGGCTCTTCGCTGGAAGGCCACACCAATGCGCCGGGCGGCGGCATCTCACTCGATACGTCACGCATGAACCGCATCATTGCGGTCAATCCGCAGGACCTCGATTGCACCGTCGAGCCCGGTGTGACGCGTGAGGATCTGAACCGGCACCTGCGCGACACCGGCCTGTTCTTTCCGATCGATCCGGGCGCCAACGCCTCGCTCGGCGGCATGGCGGCGACGCGTGCGTCGGGCACCAACGCGGTGCGCTACGGCACGATGCGCGAGAACGTCCTATCGCTGACCGCGGTGATGGCCGACGGCGAAGCAGTGACGACCGGCAAGCGCGCCAAGAAAAGCTCGGCCGGCTACGATCTGACCCGGCTGCTGATCGGCTCGGAAGGCACGCTTGGCATCATCACCCAGCTGACCTTGAAGCTGCAGGGCATTCCGCAGGCGATTTCAGGCGGTGTCTGCCCGTTCCCCAGCCTCGAGGCGGCGTGCGATGCGGTGATCGCGACCATCCAGATGGGCATTCCGGTGGCACGCATCGAATTGGTCAACGCGCTGCAGATGCGGGCGATGAAGACCTATTCGAAGCTCGACTATCCGGAGAGCCCCTGCCTGTTCGTCGAGTTCCACGGCAGCGATGCCGGCGTCGCCGAACAGGCCGAGACTTTCGGCATGATCGCCGAGGAAAATGGCGGCGGCCCCTTCCTGTGGACCAGCGTGGCCGAAGAGCGGACAAAATTGTGGAAAGCCAGGCACGATGCCTACTGGTCGTCGCTGACGCTGCGGCCGGGCGCCAAGGGCCTGTCGACCGATGTCTGCGTGCCGATCTCGCGCTTTGCCGAATGTGTCACCGAGACCGAGACGGACATCGCCGAGATGGGCCTGATCGCGCCGATCGTCGGCCATGCCGGCGACGGCAATTTCCATGTGCTGGTGCTGATGGACGTGGACGACCCGAAGGAGATCGCGCTGGCGGAAAAATTCGTGGCGCGGCTCAATATGCGCGCCATCGCCATGGACGGCACCTGCACCGGCGAGCATGGCATAGGGCAAGGCAAGATCGGCTTCCTGCGGCATGAGCTCGGCCATGGCGTCGACATCATGCGCACGATCAAGCAGGCACTCGACCCCCTGAATATAATGAACCCCGGCAAGATATTGCCGGCAATCGGGAAATAACGGCGATGGCCGCAGGCGAGGCTCTTCTGCCCATCGAAGTACCGCCTCTTTCCGCCGGTGCACCACTACCTCACGTCTTTGCCGACGAAGACAAGTTGCTGGTCGCCTATATCGTCAACAAGACGGATCCGTCATTCGATGGGACGAATCCGCGCTCGGTTTCGCCTGTAACCAACGGCCAATCGGTTGCGATCCTGACGGCAAAGCCTTGCCTAGCACTTCAATTCGGCCTGCCGAACGATGAGGCCTTGAGCGGCCATCGGCTCTACAAACTGGGCTTGCAGCCCTATGCTGCATTTGAGGTACTCAACTCGTCATGGATCGGTTCGCTGGAACAGGCAAATCGAGTTCACAGTTCTCATCAGCCTGGGCTGTTTTCTGGCTATCGGCACTTCATCTTCACTTTCCACGACTCGACGCTTGAATTTGTCGCGGAGAGCTTTTCGATGAGCTGTCGCGACGGGTCGGTTCTGACCTCGTTGATGGCGGCCATCAGTCCCAGCGTCACGGCGCTGCCAGACAAACGAATACGGCTTCTCGACCGGCTTTGGCGACGCGACTGATCCGCTGGTCCATCAGCCTTGACCGCAGCGACGTTTGGTCGGAGACTCCGGACGTTGCCAGTGCCTGAAACCGGGCAGACGTGGCAAACGGAGGAGCAAGCAACATGGCGATTTCACGCAAGGAAGAGGCTCGGGCGCTGAGCGCCGACGAACGCGCTCTCGTCGAGAAGTCGCACCATCCAGCGGTACAGCATCTTGCCGACGCCGAACTCGCCAGCCTGGTCAAGCTCCTAAGGGGACGGCGCGACAAGGCCCAGACCGAGGCGCATCGCCGCCGCCGCGAAATGCGCGGCAAGGGTGCGCCAAAGGGCGCCGGCGCCTCGAAGGCCGATGAAGGTTCGCAGTTGAAGCTGGCGGTTCTGGCGATGACCATGCGGCGGCTCAATGGCGAGGCCGAACGCCGCCGCCAGTTGGCAGCGCGTGTTTCGCTGGTCGAGAATGCACGCAAGGCGCTGTCCATGAAGCAAGGCGCTGCGGCAGACGGTCCCGAGTTCAACACGCGCACCGCGCACAAAGGCATGCGCGCGATCGTGAGCCGGCGGCCCGAGAATCTGATCCGGCCGATGGAACTCGGCCGGCAGCGGCAGGCGGCAAAGGTGGCGCAGGCAAAGCGCGACGCCCGCTGAGTTTTCTTGGCCGCCTTCTTTTGCTCTGGAAGCCTGTCTGGCGGGAATTGCCTCTTTATCGACACGCTGATGCGGGTAGAGTGCGGCTGATTTTCAATCAACCGCTTCGGAGTTCATGCTCGCACGCCTGTTCGTGATCTTCGGTGGGCTTCTCGTGCTGGTGCTGTGTGCGGCGCTGGTGGTGCCGTACTTTGTCGACTGGACAGGTTACCGTGCCGATTTCGAGCGCGAGGCCAGTGCCGTTCTGGGCCGCAAGGTGACCGTGCGAGGCGATGCGACGGCAAGGTTGCTGCCGTTCCCCTCGGTGACCTTTTCCAACGTCGCCGTTGCCGGTGGCCCCAACGGCCAGCCGGCGATGACCGTCGAAACCTTTTCGATGGATGCAGAACTCGCGCCATTCCTGCGCGGCGAGGTGCTGATCTTCGACATGCGCCTGGTGCGGCCGAAGGCGACGATCGACATCGCCGCCGACGGCACGGTCGACTGGACGATACGGCCGTCCTCGCCCTTCGATCCCGGTCAGATCTCCATCGAGAAGCTGACGGTGACGGAAGGACAGATCGCGCTCAGCCACGCCGCCGGCGGGCGCAGCCATCTTATTTCCGAGATCAACTCGACGATCTCGGCCAAGTCGCTGGCCGGCCCCTGGCGGCTGGACGGCTCGCTGTTGCTGGACGGGTTGCGGACCACGATCGCCGCTTCCACCAGCAAGGCCGAACCGGACGGGCAAATGCGGCTCAGGCTCAAGGCCGATCCGGATGACTATCCGCTGGTCGTCGAGACCGACGGCAATGTGGGCCTCGTCGAGGGCGCCGCGGTCTATTCGGGCCAGTTCAAGATATCGGGCGCAGACCGGGCTGCGGAGCAGCTGCCCGGCACCGGCGGCGAGGCGCTGAAAGTCAGCGCCGGCAAACCGGACCCGGGCTTCAGGCTGAACGGCAAGTTTTCGCTCGATCACCAGAAGCTCGGCGTCGACGAATTCCGCTTCGAGACGGGACCGCTCGACAATCCCTACACCGCCGACGGCAAGGCTGCGGTCGACCTTGGGCTGAAGCCGCATTTCTTGATCGAGGCCGATGGCGCGCAGGTGCAGTTCGACGAGGCCGTGGGGGCGGCGGCCGGTGCCGGATTGACGCTGTCCGAGCGGGTGGCGGCGCTGGAGCAGGCGCTGCTCGATCTGCCGAAGCCGACCATACCGGGCACGGTCGAGGTGAAACTGCCGGCGGTGGTGGCAGGCGACACCACGGTTCGCGACGTGCATCTGTCCGCCGAGCCGGCCGAGGGCGGCTGGGCGGTAAAATCGCTGGCCGCCACGCTGCCCGGCCGCGCCAAGCTGGAAGCCAACGGCATGGTCAGCGTCGAGGACCATTTCGGTTTCACCGGATCGCTGCTTCTGGCGGTGGCGCAGCCCTCGGGCTTTGCCGCCTGGCTGTCGAAGGACGTCGACGAGGCGATCCGCCGCTTGCCGGCCGCCGGCTTCAAGGCCAAGGTGGATTTGAGCGAGAAGCACCAGGCCTTCAGCGATCTCGAACTCATCCTCGGCAAGGCAAAGTTCTCCGGCCGCATCGATTCCAGCCAGCCCGACGACACCAGGCCATCGGTGCTGATGCAACTGGAAGGCGGCGAACTCGACGTCGATGGGCTCGCCGCCTTCGCCTCGATCTTTGTCAGCGACAAGGGCGCCAACCGCTTTTCCGATCGCGACCTCGATTTCCAGATCGAGGCCGGGCCGGTCAGCGCCGGCGGCTTAACCGCCGATAGCGTCGATACTGCACTTAGATTACGGGACGGGTTGCTTGAGATCGACCGACTGTCGGTCGGCGGACTTGCCGGCGCCTCGATCAGCGCCACCGGCCGGATCAAGGATTTCCCGGCGAGCCCGACCGGCAAGCTCGACGCCTCGGTGGTCGCCGTCGACCTCAAGCCGCTGATCGACGTCGCCGTCCAGCATTATCCGGACAACGCGGTGCTGAGGGGGCTGGCGGAGCGTGCTGCGGCCTATCCCGAGCTGTTCCAGGATGCGCGTATCGACGCGGTCACGAGTGCCGCAGACAATGGCGATGGTACGACCGGACTGGCAATGAGCGCACAGGGCAAGGCCGGTGGTTCGGCCTTTTCGGCGTCATTGTCCGGCAAAGGGGCGCTCGACCGGCCTCTCGAAGCGCCGGTGACGCTGACCTTCAATGCAAGGAACGCCGACGCCACCGCGCTTCTGGCGCTTTACGGTCTGCCGGCGCTGCCGCTCGGCATGCTCGGCGAGGCGACCACCGACGTCTCGGCCAAAGGCACGCTTGGCGGCGGCCTGGCGACACGCTTCAGCCTGGCCGGCAATGACTTCAAAGCTGGTTTCGACGGGACAATTGCCGACACGCCTCAGGGCGCGGCCGCCAAGGGCAAGGTCAGCCTTGAAACGGCCGATATCGAGCCATGGCTGATGACGACCGGCGTCGGCCTGCCCGGCATGGGGACCGGCATGTCGACGTCGCTTGCTGCCGATGCCGACTACGGCAATGGTCTCCTGGTGCTGAGCGGCCTCAGCGGCGCCGTCAACGAAGCGGCGGTTTCCGGTGACGTAAATATCGACGTCAAAGAGGGGCTGCCGCATCTTGCCGGCGCGCTGTCGCTGGACGAGCTGGACCTCGATCCCATGGCGGTGATGCTGTTCGGCGACCAGGCCTTCCTTGTCAATGACGGGGCCTGGCCGACAGCACCGTTCAGCCAGAAATCCAGTCTGCCATTTACCGCCGATCTCGATCTGACGGCGGCGTCGCTTTCCGCCGGCCCGCTTGCCACCGCCTATGACGCTGCGCTGTCGCTGCAGCTCGACCAGGAGGGCATCCGCGTTTCCGACCTCAAGGCAAAATTCCTCGGCGGCGAGTTGAGTGGCCTGTTCGAGCTCAAGAACAATGACGGCACCGGGCTTTTCTCCGGTCAGATGAAACTCGCCGCCGCCGATCTGGCAGTCGTGCTGCCGGAGGCCGGCATCAGCGGAAGCGGCGATTTCTCGACGGCGCTTTCGACCAGCGGCAAATCGGTCGACGCGATGGTCGCGGCGCTGTCCGGTTCCGGCACGGCGACGCTGAAGGGCATGACTATTGCCGGCTTTAATCCCGATGCCTTTGGCGCATTCATCGCCAAGGCCGACGCGATAGGGCGCGATATCGACGCGTCGAAGACTGCCGGCTTTGTACCGCAGATCGCCGCTGCGGGAAGTTTTCCGGCGCAGGACACCGATATTGCCTTCACCATCGCCGGCGGCACGCTGAGGGCGCCGCCCGTCAAATTCGAAAGCCCGGGCGCGACGCTGTCCGCCGACATCACCGCCGATCTGAACACCAGCACCGTCGATGCCAAGGGCGAGATCGCCTATCGACCCGGCGATGAGGCGCTGGTCGGCTCCGAACCGATTTTGAATTTCAGCGTCGACGGTCCGTTCGGCGCCACCCAACGGCAGTTCGACAGCGAGCCGCTGGCACAGTTCCTGACCCAGCGTGCGCTGGAAAAGGAGCAGCAGCGGGTCGAAGCCATGCAAGCCGCACTGCTCGAGAAACAAAGGCTGCGGCGTGAGGTGCGCTACTACGCTGCCCTGCAAACCGAGCGTGAAAGAGCGGCGGAGGAACGGCGCAAGCAGGAGGAAGCGGCGCGGCTGAAGGCTGAGGCCGACGCCAGGGCAAAGGCTGAAGCCGAGGCTCAGGCCCAAGCCGAAGCGGAGGCGAGGGCGCAGGCTGAAGCCAAGGCGAAGGCTGAAGCGGACGCCAAGGCAAAGGCCGAAGCTGAGGCGCAGGCCCAAGCCGAAGCGGAGGCCAGGGCGCAGACTGAAGCCAAGGCGAAGGCGGATGCAGCGGCGAAGGCCGAAGCCGAGGCCAAGGCGAAAGCCGAGGCGGCTGCAAAGGCCAAAGCGGATGCCGAAGCCAAAGCCAAGGCGGCGCAACAGGCTGCCGAGGAAGCAGCGCAGGCCGAAGAACAGCAACGCCAGAGGGCGGAAGAGGCGTTGCGGATCGCCTCGGAAGAAAAGGCAAAGCTCGACGCCGAACGCAAGGCCGCGGCGGAGCAAGCGCAGAAAGCGGAACGGGCGCCACCGGCCGCAAATAACGTGCCATCGCCAGTGCAGCCCCCGCCAAAGCTCAAGTTCGATCCCTCGTCGATCGACGATCTGCTAAAATCGCTGAATGGCGGGTGACGGCGCATCCCTTACGCGTCGCGTCCAGCAAGCAAGCGCTTCAGCATCGGCTCGATCCGCCCGAGTTCGTCGAGATGAGCGGCTGACAGATCGGCGAGACTGTCGTCGGCGCGCTCGGTCAGCCGCAGCAGCACGCGGCGGTGGTCCTCCTCGTCGTGGTCCCTCGCGACGAGCCCGGCTTCGCAAAGACGGTTGACCAATTCCACGGCGCTGTGATGGCGGATGCGCAGGCGCTCCGCGAGGTCACCAATGGCCACCGGCCCTCCGCCGGGAAATCCCTTGATCGCAAGCAGGGCCTGATGCTGGCGTGGCGTCAGGCCGGCTTCCTGCGCCTGGATCTGGCTGAATTCGAGAAAGCAGCGGATCAGGTAACGAAATTCGGACAGCCTCTGGTAATCGGCCGCCCCGATCGTTGCGCCGCGCTTTTGTGGCTTCGAAGTGTCTGCCATCGATTCCTTTCCGACAAAGCCGCAAACGGGCCTTGAACATTTATATCGTGTTACGATACAGAGCGAACCAACATGGCTGGTGCCCCGCCATCTTCGGTGGCACGGCCGGCGACCGATCCGCAAGTCGGCACGCGCCAGAAAGCAAGGTTTGCAAATGAAATCCGATCACGCCAACCCCGGCCATCTGCGCGATTTTACCACCGATGCCCGGGTGCTGCTCATTGCCGGCATAGCGGTGGTGGTGGCGACGGCAGGGTTGTTTGCCGGCATTGCCCTTTTGAAGCTGATCCGGCTTGCCACGAACATCGCCTATTTTGGCCAGTTCACGCTCGCCGACCTGAGACTGCAGGATACGCCGCTTGGCTATGCCTCGGTATTTGTTCCGGTGGTCGGGGCACTGATCATCGGTGTGATGGCTCGCTTCGGAAGCGAAAAGATCCGCGGCCATGGCATTCCCGAAGCCATCGAGGCGATCCTGCTCGGACGCTCGCGGCTCGACGCCAAGGTGGCAATCCTGAAGCCGTTGTCGTCGGCAGTCTCGATCGGTACCGGCGGGCCATTCGGCGCGGAAGGGCCGATCATCATGACCGGCGGCGCCATCGGTTCGCTGATCGCGCAGATGCTGCCGGTCAGCGACAATGAACGCAAGACGCTGCTGGTGGCGGGTGCGGCGGCCGGCATGACCACCGTGTTCGGAACGCCGATCGCCGCCATCATGCTTGCAGTGGAATTGCTGCTCTTCGAATGGACGCCGCGCAGCTTCATTCCCGTGGCGGTCGCCGCGATCATTGCTGCGGTCGAGCGCACCATGCTGCATCTGCCGGGGCCGATCTTCCCGTTTCAGGGCGGAATGGAGGTTTCATTTCCCGGCCTTGCCAGCTGGGTGCTGGTCGGCATGGCAGCCGGGCTGCTATCGGGGTTGCTGACCCAGATGGTCTATGCCTGCGAGGACGGTTTCCAGAAGCTGCCCATCCACTGGATGTGGTGGCCGATGCTCGGCGGCCTGGTGGTCGGCATCGGCGGGCTGATCGAGCCGCAGGCACTCGGCGTCGGCTATGACAATATCGCCAACATGCTGGATGGCCGCACGATAGCGACCGCTGCGCTCACCCTGTTAGTGGTGAAGGCGATCATCTGGTCGGTCGCACTCGGCTCGGGAACGTCGGGAGGTGTGCTGGCGCCGCTGCTGATCATGGGCGGGGCGATGGGCGCGGTCCTCGCCGGCTTCCTGCCGGCCGCGGATCCGGGCTTCTGGGCGCTGCTGGCGATGGCGGCGACAATGGGCGGCACCATGCGTGCACCGCTGACCGCCACGTTCTTTGCGGTTGAACTGACCGGCAACACCCATGTCCTGGTGCCGCTGATCGCGGCGACTGCCACCGCGCATGCGGTGACCGTGCTGTTGATGAAGCGTTCGATCCTCACCGAAAAAATCGCACGGCGAGGGCATCACATGGTTCGCGAATACCGTGTCGATCCGTTCGCCCTGACCAGGGTGCGCGAGGTGATGACCAGCGAGGTCGAGAGCGTGCCGGCGACGATGTCGCTGCACGGCGCGGCAGCGTTCCTGACGGCGCCCGAGACACGGCATCCGAGCTTTCCGGTCGTCGATGAAGAAGGCCACGTGCTCGGCGTCATCGATCCGCCGGCGATTCTGCGCTGGAGACGCGCCGGCAAGCACCGCACGACGACGCTTGGCGAACTGCTGGCCGGCAGCAAGGTCACGCTGGCCTATCCGGATGAGTATCTCGAGGGCCTCTCCGACAAGCTGCTGATGGCGAACGTGTCCCATTTGCCGGTCGTCACGCGAGAAAATGCCCGGCTGGTGGGCTATGTCGGCTGGAAGGACCTGATGCGTGTCAGATCGAAGAAGCAGGCCGAAGAACGCGACCGCTCGGCTTTGCTGGGCTTCCGTATCCGGCGCAGGAAACAGGATAGCGTCGCCTGAAGGCTACAACTTGCCGCGCTTGGCCCAATCCAGCACATAGAGCCTGAGTGCCGAGGAGAGGTTGGCATCGCGCGGGCGGCTCTCGTCGATTTCGGCGACAAGAGCGGCGAGCGTCAGTTTTCGCACGGCCGCGATGGCGACCAGGTCGTCGTAAAAAGGCTTTTCAAGCGAATAGCTGGTGCGGTGGCCGCGAATGGTGACCGAGCGCTTTTCGACCGGGCTCACGCGACCGCCCTCACACTTCAAGCATCGGATTTGTCCGAATCGCCCGATTTTTCGCGGCGATGGCCGGCGACCAATTTGTCGGCCTTGTCGGCGATCAGGCGGTCGCGATCCCGGCTGGTTTTGGAACGGCCATGCAGCGCCCGGTTCTGTTCGGCTAGGCGCTCCTTCTCGGCTCGCGCCTTCTGCTTGCGTGCCTGACGGAGATTGACGATCTCGGCCATGTCACGCCGCCTGTCGGGTCACTTCTTGCGGAAGGCGTCGAGCGACACCACGTCGGCGCCCTTGGCGCCGGCGTCGGCCGCGGCAGGCTTCTTTTCCGCCTCAGCGGTTTTCTTCTTCGTCTCAGGCTTTTTCTCGGCGACGATAGCCAGCGGCTCGGGAGCAGGCTTGGCCTTTGTCTCCTGTTCAGCCGGGGTATCCGTCTTGACATCGAATTCGAGCTCGAAGTTGACGGACGGATCGTAAAAGCCGCGCACGGCCGAGAACGGGATTTCCAGTTTCTCCGGCACGTCGGAAAACGACAGCCCGACTTCGAAACCGGTGTCGCTCACCTTCAGGTCCCAATACTGGAACTGGATGACGATGGTCATCTGTTCGGGATAGCGCTCGCGCAGCCGCGACGAGACGCGCACGCCCGGCGCGCCGGTGAGAAAGGTGATGAAGAAATGATGGTTGCCCGGGAGACCGGTGCGCGCGACCTCGGCCAGGACCTTGCGCATGACGCCGCGCAACGCCTCCTGGGCCAGAATGTCGTAGCGGATGTGGTCGTCGGCCATGTGGCTGTCGGGTTCCGTTGAATCGTCCTGATAGCTGTAATCAAGCTTGAGCGCGGCGTAAACCGGATATAGATCGCCGGCGTGCGGAAGCGAAGCCCATTGGCGACGATTTGATCGTCAAACGGCTTTGATCGTCAAGCGCTGGCGAGCGCGCCCTGTTTGCTCGCCCGGGCCACAGGCTGCCGCTTGCCGAAGGCGCGCAGGAAGGTGCGCACGCCATTTGTCGCCGATTGCACCACCTCGTCCTCGGTCGGTGTACCGCCGAGCATGAACGTCGTCTGCAACTCGGCATTGGCAAGCGCCATGAACTGGCGCGCTGCGACATCGGGATCGTCGATATCAAGGAAGCCCGCATGAGCGAGGCGGGCGAAGCGGGCGGCGATCGCCGGCCATGTCCTGCCCGGTCCTTCTTCGCGCCATTCGGCGAACAACTCGGGATAGCGCCCGCCCTCGGTCTGGATCAGCTTGCGCAGGAATTTGCCGTCGCGGTTGCAGATGCAGTTGTGGTTCATCCGCACAGCAAAGGCGATGAGGTCGGCCTCGAGATCCTTCGGCTGATCGGGAAAAGTGGAAATCGTGGCAAAGATGCCGGCATTGCAACGTTCGGTGAGGTCACGGACGATGGCAACGAAGAGTTTTTCCTTGTCGCCGTGATGATTGTAGATGGTCTGGCGGGAGACGCCGGCCTCGGCGGCAATCATGTCGATATTGGCACCGGCAAAGCTTTCGCGGCAGAAGACCGAGGCGGCGG
Source organism: Mesorhizobium sp. M1348 (assembly GCF_040317925.1). Lineage (NCBI taxonomy): Bacteria > Pseudomonadati > Pseudomonadota > Alphaproteobacteria > Hyphomicrobiales > Phyllobacteriaceae > Mesorhizobium > Mesorhizobium sp. M1348. The sequence continues at coordinate 284,643 of NZ_JAMYLH010000006.1, forward strand.
CATCGACAATCGACATCCGCTTGGCCTCATGGCCCCGCGGCGGGAAAATGTCAGGAGAAACGTTGGCCTTCATGCAAAACTATATAGAGGTGGTTGACGAATTAGACAAGCCTGTCTAAATTTGTGGACTTGCACGAAGGGGTTTCGTTCCGCAGAAGAGTCGGAACTCCACGGGATGGAACGTCCTAGGGTTACACGTCGGTCCTCGGCGGCAACCAGAATTCGAAAGAGCCTGCTATCATGAACGCCAAATTCCTCCGCATTGCGGTCGTGCTCGGCCTATTGTCCGCGATCGGCCCGTTTGCCATCGACATGTATCTTCCGGCCCTGCCGTCGATCGGTGAGGATCTGCATGCCGGCACCGCCGCGGTGCAGATGAGCCTGCTGATCTTCTTTCTTTCCATGGGCTTCGGCCAGATCGTCGTCGGACCGATCTCCGACATGGTCGGCCGCAAGCTGCCGCTCTACGGCGGCCTGGCGCTGTTTATGGTCGGCGGCGTCGGCTCGGCGCTGGCTCCCTCGATCGAATGGCTGATCGCCTTCCGCTTCCTGCAAGGGCTCGGCGCCAGCGCCGGCATGGCCGTGCCGCGCGCGATCGTGCGCGACCTGCATACCGGCACCGAGGCCGCCAAACTGATGTCGCTGCTGATGCTGGTGTTTTCGGTGTCGCCGATCCTGGCGCCGCTGACCGGTAGCCAGATCATCGAGAACTTCGGCTGGCGCGCCGTGTTCTGGACGGTGACGGGCGCGGCCGTGCTCGCCACCATCCTGCTGGCGACCTCGCTGAAGGAGACGCGGCCGGTCGAAGAGCGCGCCGGTTCGTCCTTCGGGACGGCACTTTCAGGCTACCGCTTCCTGATGGGCGACCGCAACTTCCTTGGCCTGACGGCCATTGCCGGCTTCGGCATTGCGAGCTTCTTCGTCTATCTGTCGAGCTCGTCCTTCATCCTGATCGACCATTACGGGCTGTCGCCTTCGGTCTACAGCGTGTTCTTCTCGATCAATGCGGTTGCCTTTATCGGCATGTCGCAGCTGACCGGGTTGCTATCGGAGCGGTTCGGGCTGCAGCGCGTGGTGCGCGTCGCGGTGACCGGCTATGCGACGACGATGGTGGTGCTGTTCGCGGTGATGGCATCGGGTGTCGACCGGCTCGACGTGATGGCGGCGTTGCTGTTCATCGGCTACGGCTTTCTCGGCCTGGTCATCCCGACGACGTCGGTGCTGGCCATGGAAGAGCATGGCGAGATCGCCGGCACCGCGTCGGCGCTGATGGGCACGCTGCACTTTGCCATCGGCGCGGTCGCCATGGGCGTCGCCGGCGTGTTTTTCGACGGCACGCCGCTGCCGATGGTGGCGGGCATCACGCTCTGCGCGGCGATCTCCTTCACGCTGGCCAAGATAACGCTCGGCCGCAGCCGGGACGCTGCGGAAGCGCCGGCGGAGTAAGCTTCACCTATCGAGACAAAAAGGCCGGGCGATGTTCCCGGCCTTTTCACGTTTGCGATCCCGGTTCAAAGCAGCCTATGCCTATATGACGGGTTCAGGACATGCAGCTTCGACATCTCAAGACCTTCGTGGCGGTCGCCACCACCTTGAACATCACGCGCGCCTCCGAGCGGGTTCATCTTGCCCAATCGAGCGTGACCGAACAGATCCAGGCGCTGGAAGCCGATCTGGGCACGTCGCTGTTCGAAAGGTCACGGCGTGGCTTGAAGCTGACGGCGGCGGGACAACGCCTGCTGGACTACGCAAACGATCTCCTCGACCTCGCGGACGAAGCCCGTTCCGCTGTCGCCGACGCGAGCGGCACGGTTGCCGGTCGCCTGACTGTCGGCGGCCTGGAGACGCTTTGCTCGACACGCTTGCCAGGTTTGCTGGGGGAATTCCATCGGCGCCATCCCGATGTGGAACTGAACCTCAAGGCGGACGATAGCAGTGGGTTGCGTGCCGGCGTGACAAGCGGGGCGCTGGACGTATCTTTCCATTTCGGAGCCGTCCCGGCGGCGGCACCGGAGCTGCGAAGCGAGGAGGTGGCAGAAGAAGAGCTCGTCATCATATTGCCGGCAAATCACCGGTTGGCCGGATATTCTGCCATAACGCCCGACGATCTGGCCGACGAGGCCTTCCTCGTCACCCAGCCCGGTTGCGTCTATAGGCGGATGTTCGACGAAACGTTTGCAGCGACGCTGCCCGACCGTCCGAGGCTGGTTGGCGAATTCGCCAGCATGGGCGCGATACGGAGCCTTGTTGAAGGCGGTCTTGGATGCGCGCTGGTCCCGCGTCTCGTGGCTTCCGCGGCTGACGCCAATATCGTCGTGCTGCCCTGGGTCGGAAGCAGCCCGGTGGCGCCGGTCACCATGGTATGGCGCCACCGGCGCATTCAAGCGCCGGTCTTGCGGCTGTTCCTCGCAATGGTTCGCGAAATCTGGCCGTCACTAGACCAGCCGCTGGCCACCATCAACATGAAGCACCGTTCCGGTGATGAAGCCGTTATGCATCAGGGACGCGATGGCTTGGGCAACGTCGGCTGCCTGGCCGATCCGGCCGACGAGCAGACGCTTTGCCATGGCGTCCAGCGCGACGGTCTTTCCGCTGCCGACGACGGCATCCCAAATCGGCGTGTCGACCCAGCCCGGCGAGACGACGTTGACGCGGATCGGCGCCAGTTCGACGGCAAGCGCGTAGGCGAGTGAGCCAAGGGCCCCATTAACGGCTGCCACCACCGAGCCTTTCGCCGCCGGACGATAGGCGGCGATGCCCGAGGTCAGCGTGATCGATCCCCTGGGCGTCAGACGAGGCGCGCCATGTTTGGCAAGAAGAAGCGGTCCGACGACTTTGGAATCCATCACTTTCCGCGCCAACGAGATGTCCATCTCGGCAAGCAACACATAGACGCCGGTAACGTCGGCGGCGGTCGAGACGATGTGGTCGAGCGTACCGACATCCTGGAACAGCCGCTGGACCTCTTCCTCGCTTGTGACGTCGGCTGCGATCGTCCTCAGCCTTTCCGGGTGAGGCAAGCGCTGCCGTGCGGCCGACAACCGGTCCTCGGAGCGGCCGACGATCGTAACCTCGGCGCCGGCGGCAAGCCGCTGTTCGGCCAGCGACAGCCCCATGCCGGAACTGCCGCCAACGATCAGGATGCGTTCGTGTTTTGGTGTGGTTTCCTGGTTCATCTTGTCTCCATCAGGTAGCTCGCAGGGTGTGACCACACGCGGCGAGAAACTGAGGCCTTGTCCCGCAAAGGCATGAGAGAAGGGAAACGGGAAGATACGAATGCTGCCATCGGAGGTTCCGATGATGGGAAGCCCCTGGGCTTTCGCCTCAGCCTGAGACGCCTCAGCCTGAGACGTTGACGATGCGCGATTTTCTGTGTAGCAGCGATCATCATGAAGATCGCAATGGTTCTTGCAGTGGTAGGAAAGCGCACGGGCAGGATGGTGTAACCATCCGGCGACAGCCACCCGTGCGCGACAAACAGGCTCCCGACGGGGCCTTTTTTTATGCCCGAAATTCTTCTTACGCCCGATTTCGGCGATGCCCCGTCAACCCATCCTCATCACGCTACGGGACAGAACCATGACAAGCGATAATTCCATTCAGCATACGAGCAACCGCATGACAGGGGCGGAGATCGTTCTCCGCGCACTCAAAGACAATGGTGTGGAGCATATTTTCGGCTATCCCGGCGCGGCCATATTGCCGATCTATGACGAGATATTCCAGCAGGACGACATCAAGCATATCCTCGTGCGCCACGAACAGGGCGCCGGCCATGCCGCCGAGGGTTATGCCCGGTCCACGGGCAAGGTCGGCGTGATGCTGGTCACATCAGGCCCGGGCACGACGAATGCCGTGACGCCCCTGCAGGACGCGCTGATGGATTCAGTGCCGATCGTCTGTCTGTCCGGACAAGTGCCGACAACATTGATTGGCTCCGATGCCTTTCAGGAATGTGACACGATTGGCATCACGCGATCCTGCACCAAGCACAACTCTTTGGTCAAAGACGTCAATGACCTGGCGTCATCGATCCATAGGGCATTCCACATCGCCCGGTCGGGGCGACCGGGGCCTGTTCTCGTCGACATGCCAAAGGACGTTCTGTTTGCGTCTGGAATGTACACGCCGCCTTCGGGTGTTGCTGCGCTGAAAAATTATCAACCGAAGCTGCAGGGCGATATCGGCAAGATCGGCCAGGCGCTAGAATTGATGGCCAATGCCAGCCGTCCCGTTATTTATGCCGGCGGCGGCATCGTCAATTCCGGCCCGGAAGCATCGAGATTGCTCCGGGAGCTGGTTCAACTGACCGACTTTCCGGTCACCTCGACGCTGATGGGCCTTGGAGCTTACCCCGCCTCCGGCAAGAACTGGCTCAAGATGGTCGGTCTGCATGGTTCCTATGAGGCGAATATGGCGATGCACGATTGCGACGTCATGATCTGTGTCGGCGCCCGCTTCGATGACCGCGTGACCTCGCGTGTGGATGCTTTTTCGCCGAACTCCAGGAAGATCCATATCGATATAGATCCGTCCTCGATCAACAAGAACGTCCACGTCGATATCGGCATACAAGGCGATGTCGGCAATGTTCTGGGTGACATGGTTCGTCTATGGCGCGCAGTGCCTCGCAAACCGGATGGAAGCCGCCTTCAGGACTGGTGGAGAAGGATCGCCGGCTGGCGCGCGCGCAATTCATTCTCCTATGAGATGAACAAGGACGCGATCATGCCGCAATATGCGGTGGAGCGTCTCTACGCGCTGACGAAGGATCGCGACACCTTCATCACCACTGAAGTCGGCCAGCATCAGATGTGGGCGGCCCAATTCTACGGCTTCGAAAGGCCGAACCGCTGGATGAGTTCCGGCGGCCTCGGGACGATGGGCTACGGCCTACCGGCGGCGCTGGGCGTGCAGATCGCGCATCCGGACAGCCTCGTCATCGATATCGCCGGCGACGCATCGGTTCAGATGACCATGAAAGAGCTGTCGACTGCAGTCCAGTACGACGCGCCGATCAAGATCTTCATCCTGAACAACGGATATATGGGCATGGTTCGCCAGTGGCAGCAAATTCTTCACGGCAACCGCCTCGCGCATTCCTATTCCGAGGCCTTGCCCGATTTCGTCAAATTGGCCGAAGCATTCGGAGCGGTCGGCCTGCGCTGCGACAAACCAGCCGACCTTGACGATGCGATACAGGAAATGATCGACGTGGACCGGCCGGTGCTCCTTGACTGTCGTGTTGCCAAGCTCGCCAATTGTTTTCCAATGATCCGGACGGGCAGGGGCCACAATGAGATGCTGTTGCCCGAAGAGGCCACAGGTGAAACATTCGCCGGTGCGATCGATGCGATCAGCCACGGGCTGGTATGAACGCCGTGGCATCTTGGGCCTATCAGGGCGAATAAAAAGCCCGCCGACGAGCCTGCAGCTGCACATATCAAAAGGGGAGAAATGGAGGTTTCTGTTGCCAGGTACCTCCGAACCCCGCCTAGAAGTGCGAACCACTAGGGCTTGAATTGAAGCTATCGCACCGCTTACGCGGCGAGACGTGCTTCCGCATAGTTGTCGTTGGCAACTATAAGTTTAGCCCGATAACGGTGGTACAATGCCGGGCAAAAGTACGATCTTTACACCTTCGTCGATCCTATTTCGCCCCCAGCAAAAGCCGCTCCTGAACCGCGGTTTTTGGTGGAGGCGCCGGGTACCGCCCCCGGGTCCGAACGGCTTATTTCATCGCCTGTTTATCGCCATAGTCGGTCGAGCCGACGAGGCGAATATAGGGACTGGCGGTGGAAAATGAAAGGCCGGAATGCCACTTTCGCCCGTGTCAAAGTGGATTATCAAGGGGTTGACTTGCAGCCGGTCTCAACCGAAGCTTTGTGGCGGTGAGGAGACCCAGCGCATACTTGCGGCAGCGCGCCACAATCCTCATCGACCGGATCCCGTGGCGCCGACGAGGGGAAATTCGATGGCCGATTATCTCGCAGACGTAAAGAAATATGATGCGGCGGCCGATGCCGACGCGGTCGCCAAGATCGTCAAGCATCTGGGCATCGCGCTCAGGAACCGCGATTCCTCGCTGGTGTCCTGCACCGACCCGGAGGAACTGAAGCGCGTCAGGAACAGCTGGATCGCCGGCAAGCTCGGCGTCACCGACGGCGCCAAGGCGGATGCGGCTATCGAAAAGACCTGCAAGGCGATGGCGGCCGACAACAGCAAGAGCCGGGTGACGTTCTATTACCTCGTCGCCAAGGATCTGGGCATGCTCGGCTCGCTCTGAACAACCTCGCCGCCGGTGTCGGTGGGCTCCGGTGGAATCGTCTCGCTTTGCTGTGTTCGGCGGACGGTCATTCGGCTATGATGGCTGACAACCCGAATCGGACCGGACCCGATGCGCCAGTATCTCGACCTTCTGAAGCATGTGCTGGAAAACGGCGCCGATCGCGGCGACCGTACCGGCACCGGAACGCGCTCGGTATTCGGCTACCAGATGCGCTTCGACCTGGCCCGCGGCTTTCCGGTCACCACCACCAAGAAGCTGCACCTGAAGTCGATCATCCACGAGCTTTTGTGGTTCCTGGCCGGTGACACCAACATCAAATATCTCAACGATCACGGCGTCTCGATCTGGGATGAGTGGGCCGACGAGAATGGCGATCTCGGCCCGGTCTATGGCAAACAGTGGCGGTCGTGGCCGGACGGCCATGGCGGCGCCATCGACCAGATTGCGAATCTTCTGAAGGAAATACGCAAAAATCCTAATTCGCGGCGGCTGATCGTTTCGGCGTGGAACCCGGCCGAGGTGGAGGCCATGGCGTTGCCGCCCTGCCACTGCCTGTTCCAGTTCTATGTTTCGGAAGGCAAGCTTTCCTGCCAGCTCTACCAGCGTTCGGGCGATATCTTTCTCGGTGTGCCGTTCAACATCGCGTCCTATGCGTTGCTGACGCTGATGGTGGCGCAGGTGACCGGACTGAAACCCGGCGATTTCATCCACACGCTCGGCGACGCACACCTTTATTCGAACCATTTCGAGCAGGCGCGCGAGCAATTGCGGCGCACGCCCAAGGCGTTGCCGACGCTATGGATAAATCCCGAGGTGAAGGATCTCTTTGCCTTCCGCTTCGAGGATTTCCGGCTCGAGAACTATTTCGCCGACGCGACGATCAAGGCGCCGATCGCGGTCTAGGACCTACCTGACTGTCCATATCGAAACTGCCTACTGCGGCTGCGCCCTCGTTTGCCCGTGCCGCGGGTACTGATTTCATGTGATATTTCCTTTGGCCTCGATACCGCTGTATCCAACGGAGGTTATCGCACGCCGAGAAACCTGAGCTCAGAATGCCGTCGCCGGTAAAGAGCCTTTCCTTGTTATGTTCACATGGATATATCGATGGACGGCTGCGGGCGTTCCGAGACGAGGAGAGTTTCATGCTGGCGCGCAAAGGTTCGACGACGATTGCCATCGCGGGCCTCGCCGCCATGCTGATGGCCGCGGTGCCGGCGGCCCATGCCGATGACAAGGTGGTCGTGTTTGCTGCGGCGAGCCTGAAGGACGGGCTCGATGCCGTCAACAAGGCCTGCGAGGCCGATGTCGGCGAGGCGGCAACCATTTCCTATGCGGCGAGCTCGGCGCTGGCCAAGCAGATTGAAAGCGGCGCGCCGGCAGACCTGTTCATCTCTGCCGATCTCGACTGGATGAAGTATCTTGCCGAGAGGAAGCTGACCAAGCCCGAAACCGAAGTGAAATTGCTTGGCAACCAGATCGTGCTGATTGCGCCGCGGGATTCCAAGGTCGAGACCAGGATCGAAAAGGGGTTCGATCTTGCCGGGCTGGTCGGTGACGGCAAACTTGCCATGGGCGATGTCAAGGCGGTGCCGGCCGGCAAATACGGCAAGGCAGCCCTCGAATCGCTCGGTGTCTGGTCTTCCGTCGAAGGCAAGGTGGCGCAGGCCGAGAATGTGCGCGCCGCCCTAAAACTGGTTTCGACCGGCGAGGCAGCACTCGGCATCGTCTATGCCACGGATGCGCATGCGGAGCCCGGCGTGAAGGTGATCGGCACTTTCCCCGACAATACACATCCGCCGATCATCTATCCGGTTGCCCAGCTTGCGGATTCGAAGGGCAAGGATACCCCGGCGTTCCTGAAATGCCTGCAATCCGCCAAGGCTGGCGAACTCTTCAAGGCGCAAGGTTTTACCATGCTTGCGCCGAGCAACTGACGAACGGCACCGCACATGAACTGGCTGCTGGATCTCGCTCCCGACGAATGGAATGCGGTCCGGCTGTCGATCAAGGTGGCGACCGTGGCGATGATTGCCAGCCTGCCGCCAGGCGTGGCGATCGCCCTTGTGCTCGCCCGCGGCCAGTTCTGGGGCAAGACACTGCTCAACGGGCTGGTGCATCTGCCGCTGATCATGCCGCCGGTGGTGACCGGCTATTTATTGCTTCTGACTTTCGGCAAGCGTGGTCCGGCCGGGGCCTTCCTGGCCGAGCATTTCGGCATCGTTTTTTCCTTTCGCTGGACGGGCGCCGCGCTCGCCTGCGGCGTGATGGGTTTTCCGTTGATGGTGCGGGCGATCCGGCTGTCGATCGAAGCGGTCGACCGCAAAATCGAGGCGGCCGCCGGCACGCTCGGCGCCAATCCGCTATGGGTGTTCGGCACGATCACGCTGCCGCTGATCCTGCCCGGCCTGATCGCCGGCGCGATCCTCTCCTTCGCCAAGGCGATGGGCGAATTCGGCGCGACGATCACCTTCGTCTCCAATATCCCGAACGAGACGCAGACGCTGCCGTCGGCGATCTACACTTTCACGCAGGTTCCCGGCGGCGACCCCGGCGCGCTCAGGCTGACGCTGATCTCGATCGTCATCTCGATGGCTGCACTCGTGGCCTCGGAAGTGCTGGCGCGGCGCGTCGGCCGGCGGATGGACATCGAATGACGGTTCAGGTCGACATCAGCCACCGGCTTGGCGATTTCGCCGTCAATGCCCGCTTCGAGAGTGCCGGGCGGCTGACTGCGCTGTTCGGGCCGTCCGGCTCCGGAAAGACGACGCTTATCAATTTGATTGCCGGGCTGATCCGCCCCGACAAAGGCCGCATCGCGGCCGAGGGCCGCGTGCTGGTCGATAGCGATGCCGGCCTGTTTGTGCCAAAGCACAAACGGCGGATCGGCATGGTGTTCCAGGATGCGCGGCTGTTTCCGCATATGAGCGTGGCGAGCAATCTGCGCTATGGCCGTTGGTTCACGCCGGCTGCCGAGCGCTACGCGGATATCAATGGCGTGGTCGAACTGCTCGGGATCGGCCATTTGCTCGACCGGCGGCCGGCAAAACTCTCCGGTGGCGAGAAGCAGCGCGTGGCAATCGGCAGGGCGCTGCTTGCCAGTCCGAAATTGCTGCTGATGGACGAGCCGCTGGCGTCGCTCGACGAGGCGCGCAAGGCCGAGATCTTGCCTTATATCGAGCGGCTACGCGACGAGACGAAAATTCCGATCGTCTATGTCAGCCACTCGATCGCCGAAGTGGCGCGGCTGGCGAGCGACGTCGTGGTGCTGATGCAGGGCAAGGTCGCTGCTTCCGGTCCAACCGGAGCGATCATGCAGCGTCTGGATCTATTGCCGGCCGAAGAGCGCGGCGAGGGCGGTGCCGTGCTGGATGCCGCGGTTCTGCGCCACGACGAAGCCTTTGGCATGACGGTGCTAGGCTCATTGGCGGGCGAGATCCGGGTGCCGCTTCTGGCAACGCCGGTCGGTGCGCCGGTGCGCGTCCGCATCCGTGCCCGCGACGTGATGATCGCCACCGAGCAGCCGGTTGGCCTCAGCGCGCTCAACATACTGCCGGGCACGATTGTGGCGATAGAGCCGGGCGAAGGGCCTACGGTCGAGATTGGCCTCGACTGCAATGGCGCAACCGTGCTTGCCCGCATCACCGAACAGTCGCGGCAGACGCTGCGGCTTCGGCCTGGTCGAAAGGTTTTCGCGGTGGTCAAGACGGTCAGCTTCGACCGGGCGAATACCGGCGCCGGCTTGCCGGCCGAGGCGGATGGGTGAACGGCCGATGATTCGCTATATCGTTTTAGAATAGCGGTATCGCTGCAGAACTTGTAGAATAGCGTCACCGCGGAGGAGCAAATGCCGTCGCTGAGTTTGCGGATAAATCTCGATCCAGATGGCCGCCTCGGGCCGGGCAAGATCGAGCTTCTGGAACAGATCGCCGCCTTCGGTTCGATTTCGGCCGCGGCGCGCGGTATGGAGATGTCTTACAAGCACGCCTGGGATCTGGTCGAGGACATGAACCGTGTGTTCGGCAAGCCGCTGGTTGCGGCACAGACGGGCGGCAAGAAAGGCGGTGGCGCCCAGTTGACGTCGGTCGGGCTTGCGGTGGTCAGCCGCTTCCGCGCCATCGAGCGGGCTGCTTCTTCAGCAGCGGCGGCACATATGGAGGCGCTGCAGGCCGAGATCGACGCTGCGTGAACTCGGCGGAATTCATGCCGCGCTCGATCCCTGCTACTCCTCAGGCTCGCCCGGCTTGCGCAGCAGATAGGTGTCCATGATCCAGCCTTTTTTCCGACGGGCCTCCTCACGAGTGCTCACGATCTTGTCGCCGACGTCGCCAATCCGGCCCGAGATGACGATCTCGTCGGGCGTCCCGAGATAGGCGCCCCAGTGGACGGTGACGTCCTTGTCGTCCAGCGTGTTGAAGGCGCATTTTCCGTCCAGCATGACGATGGTGCTGCCGACGTTTTCGGGCAGACCTTCCTCGGCGAGCCGGCGGCCGGTGGTAATCAAAATGGCGTCGCCGATGCGGTTCAATGCCATTTTGTGGCTGGCTGCGAGTGCCTGGATGGCGGTGATGCCGGGAATGACCTCCAGCTCGAATGCGACATTGCCTCTGAGGCGCACGCGCTCGAGGATGCGCAGCGCGCTGTCGTAGAGCGAAGGATCGCCCCAGATCAGGAAGGCGCCGCAACCATCTTCGGGGAGTTCGCCGCGGATAAGGCCTTCGTAGATCGCGGCGATCGCCTCGTGCCAGTCGCCGACGGTCGAGCGGTAGGAAGGCGCCGGCTCGGCGCGCACCGGCACCTCGAATTCGACACGGCGCGAGTTCGGATTAATGACGAAGTGGTCGCAGATCTGGCGGCGCAATTCGGCGAGATCGTTCTTCTTGGCGCCCTTGTCGGGAATGAACAGCACGTCGGCCCGATTGAGGCCGTTAATGGCCTGGACCGTCATGTGCTCCGGATTGCCGGCGCCGATGCCGATGACAAGAAGCTTGCGCATGGGCGAACTCCTGCCCGATCGGGATCGGCGTGTCTAGACCGACATGACATGCCGGCAGGCGCTGGCGCGTTTGCCGAAAGGCTTTGAAACGCCACATTGAACGGCTAGAGTCATGTTGGCATTCTCGCCGGGGGAGTTTCCATGTTCCGTTACGTCCTGACCGCAGCGCTGGCGCTCTCGGCTACGCCCGCACTCGCCAATGATTCGGTCGCCGAGCTCGGCACCGGTGGGCTGATCTTGTCGCGCAGCGATGCGGTGGCGATGGAAAGCGAGGATCTCTACATCTCGCCGGAAAAGGTGGCGGTCGATTACGTCTTCCGCAACAACACCGACAAGGATGTCGATGCGATCGTCGCCTTTCCGATGCCCGACATCGAAGGCGACCCCGAAGAAATACCGGCAATTCCGGAGGCGCAGAGCGACAATTTCCTTGGCTTCGAAGTGACGATCGACGGGGTGCCGGCAAAGCCGCAGCTCGAGCAGAAGGTGTTCGCACTCGGCATCGATATCGGTGCTGACCTGAAGGCGCAGGGCGTGCCGTTCTATCCGTTCGGCGATGCGGCCAAGGCCGCGCTGGCAAAGCTGCCGCAAGCGGTCGCCGACGACTGGGTCAATCGCGGCATCATCATCGAGGACACCGCCGACGACGGTTCGGGCATGAAGACCGTCTACACGCCGTTTTGGCAATTGCGCTCAACCTATTGGTGGCGCTCGACCTTTCCGGCCAACAAGGCTGTCCATGTCTCGCATCGCTACAAGCCGAGCGTCGGCGGCACCTCCTCGGTCAGCTTCTTCTATGACGGCCAGTTCCAGGGCCAGTATGCCGCCTACAAGACCCGCTACTGCATGGATGGCACGTTCGAGAACGCCGTGCGCAAGGCAGCCAAGGACGATCCCGACGGCTACCCCAAATATTTCGAGAACCGCATCGCCTATATCCTGACCACGGGCGGCAACTGGGCGTCGGGAAACATCGGCACGTTCAAGCTGACCGTCGACAAGGGCGATCCGAAGAACCTGGTCTCGTTTTGCGGCGAAAACGTCAGGAAGGTCGGACCGACGACGTTCGAGATGAAGGCGCAGAACTTCTACCCCGAGCACGACATCGACATATTGCTGCTGGAGCCATCCGATGGCGGGAACGGCGGCTGATGGACCTCGCGATTTATGTAGCCATCGCCGAGAATGGCGTGATCGGGCGCGAGGGTGGGTTGCCGTGGCGGCTTTCCACCGATCTCAAGCGGTTCAAGGCCGATACAATGGGCAAGCCCATCATCATGGGCCGCAAGACCTATGAAGGCATCGGCCGGCCATTGCCGGGCAGGCTCAACATCGTGGTGACGCGGGACAGGGCCTGGCGCGCCGAGGGCGTCGAAGTCGCGCACTCGATCGAGGACGCGATCGCGCTGGCGACGGTGCGCGGGCGCTGCATGGCCGGCGCGGACGAGATCTGCGTCATCGGCGGCGGCGAGATCTACGCTCAGGCGCTGCCGTTGGCCGATCGGCTGCACGTCACCCATGTGCTGGCCGCGGTCGACGGCGACGCCCATTTCCCGCCGATCGACCCGGCGCTGTGGCGGATCGTCCGCTCGCAGGAGGTGGAGGCTGGCCAAAAGGACAGCCATGCGACACGCTATTCGGTTTACGAGCGGCGCCGCGACGTGAATTGAAGACGACAAAGCGTCGCGACAGGTCTAAATGGACCCAAAGGCGGACTGTGACGGCAGCCGATCGCGTTGAAAGCGTGCCGTTGCATACCTATAGAAGAATAATATTGGATTTTGCGCCGGCGAGCCGGCGCTTGAGGGAATTCCAAGCGAAAGGACATTCATGCCCTGGAACGACAAGAGCGGCGGCGGCGGCCCGTGGGGCGGCGGCAACAATCAGGGACCTTGGGGACAGGGACCCAAGGGACCCAGCGGCCCGCAGGGCTCGCCTCCCGATCTCGAGGATATCATCCGGCGCGGGCAGGATAGGTTGCGGCGCGCGCTGCCGGGCGGCGGTGGCGCGAGCCCGGCCGTGTTCGGGCTGATTGCTGCGGCGCTGGTGGTGCTATGGGCGTTCAAGGCGGTCTACACCGTGCAGCCCGACGAAGTTGCGGTGGAGCTCAGGTTCGGCAAGCCGAAGGCGGAACTCTCGCAGCCTGGCCTGCATTTCCATTGGTGGCCTATTGAAACGGTCGAGACCGCCAACATCGCCGAGCAGCTTGTCAGCATCGGTGGCGGCAGCACCAGCGGCAATGGTCTGATGCTTTCCGGCGATCAGAACATCGTCAACGTGCAATTCTCTGTGGCCTATCAGGTTTCCGACCCGAAGGCCTATCTGTTCGACGTGTCCGACCCGGGCGGCATGCTGCAGCAGGTCGCCGAAAGCGCGATGCGTGAAGCGGTCGGCCGGCGCCCGGCGCAGGACATTTTCCGCGACGACCGGCAAGGCATTGCGGCGTCGGTGCGTGAGATCATCCAGACGACGCTGGACGGCTACAAGGCCGGCCTCAACGTCAATGCCATTTCGATCGAGGACGCCGCGCCGCCGCGCGAGGTGGCAGACGCGTTCGACGAGGTGCAGCGCGCCGAACAGGACGAGGACAAGTTCGTCGAGCAGGCCAATCAGTATTCCAACCAGAAGCTCGGCCAGGCGCGCGGCGCGGCCGCGCAGATCCGCGAAGACGCGGCCGCCTACAAGAACCGGGTCGTGCAGGAGGCCGAAGGCGAGGCGCAGCGCTTCATCTCGGTCTATGACGAATATGCCAAGGCGCCGGAAGTGACGCGCAAGCGGCTTTACCTGGAAACGATGGAGAGGGTGCTGAAGGATTCGAGCAAGGTCATTGTCGAGCAAGGCAACGGGCAAGGGGTCGTTCCCTACCTGCCGCTGCCGGCATTGCAGCAGAAGGCGCCGGCACCGGCCACCGGAGGAAACCAGTGATGGCCAACCGTCTTCCCGTCATTGCGGTCATCGCCGCGGTCATCCTGTTCCTGCTCTATTCGTCGGTCTTCGTCGTCAATGCGCGCCAGCAGGCGCTGGTGCTCAGGTTCGGCGAAATCGTCGACGTCAAGAACCAGCCGGGCATCTATTTCAAGGCTCCATTCTCCTTCTTCGATGCCGACACCGTGCAGCTGATCGAAAACAGGGTCCTGCGCTTCGACCTCGACAATATCCGTGTCCAGGTTTCGGGCGGCAAGTTCTATGAGGTCGATGCCTTTATCGCCTATCGTATCTCGGATCCGCGCGTATTCCGCGCCGCGGTCTCCGGCCAGATCGAACTGGCCGAGGCCCGGCTTAGGACGCGTCTCGACGCCGCCTTGCGCCGCGTCTACGGCCTGCGCGACTTCGAAGCGGCACTTTCGGAAGAGCGCGCCGTAATGATGCGCGAGGTGCGCGATCAACTGAGGCCCGATGCCACCTCGCTTGGCCTGCAGATCGAGGATGTCCGCATCCGCCGCACCGATCTCACGGCCGAAGTCTCGCAGCAGACCTTCGACCGCATGAAGGCCGAACGTCTCGCCGAAGCCGAGCGGCTGAGGGCGCGAGGCAATGAGGCAGCGCAGCGGATCAGGGCTCGCGCCGACCGCGAAGTGGTGGAAATCGTCGCGGAAGCGCAAAAAGAGTCTGAAATCCTGCGCGGTGAAGGTGAAGCCCAGCGCAGTGCCACGTTTGCCGCGGCCTATCAGCGCGATCCGGCCTTCTTCGATTTCTATCGGTCGATGAATGCCTATGGCACTGCGCTGAACAGCACCGGAACGACGATGGTGCTGTCGCCGAATTCCGAGTTCTTCCGCTTCTTCCGCGACCCGGACAGCAAGGAAACGCCTGCGGCACCGGCACCACCGCCAGCGCCGGCCGCTCCCGCCGCGCCAGCGGCACAGCCGGGCACCGGCCAGTAGGGCCGGTGCAGGGGAAGCCGGCGTAACGGAGGATTTATCCTCTGGCGGTAGCCGTAGCCGCAAACGTGCCTTATTTCTTGCCAACATGACGCGACGCGGCGTTTTTGCCGAAGCGCTTTTTTAGAACACCCGGAGGCCTTTCGATGACATCCACCACCCTTCTGCGTGCAGCGAGGCGGACGTTCATTGCCGGGGCCGCTGCGCTTCTGGTCGGCGCCGTTGCCGTTCCGTCTTTCGTGACGCCGACAGTGGCAGCCGACGGGCCGCCCTCGGTTGCCGATCTCGCCGCCGGGCTGCTCGGCGCGGTGGTCAACATCTCGACTTCGCAGACGGTGAAGGGCACTGAGGGGCCGGGCGCGGTGCCGATGCCGCAGCTTCCAGAAGGCTCACCCTTCCAGGACTTCTTCGACGATTTCTTCAAGAACCGTGGCGGCGACAAGGGCGGCGGCGGACAAAAGGTGCAGTCGCTGGGCTCCGGCTTTGTGGTCGACGCCGAGCAGGGCATCGTGGTGACCAACAACCACGTCATAGCCGATGCCGACGACATCGAGGTGAATTTCTCCGACGGGGTGACGCTCAAGGCGACGCTGGTCGGCACCGATACCAAGACCGACGTCGCGGTGCTGAAGGTCGATCCGAAAGGGCACAAGCTGACAGCGGTGAAGTTCGGCGATTCCAATACGATGCGTGTCGGCGACTGGGTGATGGCGATCGGCAATCCGTTCGGTCTCGGCGGCACGGTGACGGTCGGCATCGTCTCGGCGCGCAATCGCGACATCAATTCCGGCCCGTATGACGACTTCATCCAGACCGATGCCGCGATCAACCGCGGCAATTCCGGTGGACCGCTGTTCAACAGCAGCGGCGAGGTCATCGGCATCAACACGGCAATCATCTCGCCGTCGGGCGGCTCGATCGGCATCGGCTTCTCGATCCCGTCGCAGCTTGCCTCGGGCGTCGTCGACCAGCTTCGCCAGTTCGGCGAGACGCGGCGCGGCTGGCTCGGTGTGCGCATCCAGCCGGTGACCGACGACATTGCCGAAAGCCTGGGCATGGCGACCGCCAAGGGCGCGCTGGTTGCCGGCGTCATCAAGGGCGGGCCGGTCGACAACGGCACAATCCAGGCCGGCGACGTGATCATCAAGTTCGACGGCAAGGACATCCATGAGATGCGCGACCTGCCACGCGTCGTGGCGGAGAGCCCGGTCGGCAAGGCGGTCGACGTGATCATCGTGCGCAAAGGGGTCGAGCAGACCGTCAAGGTGACGCTCGGCCGGCTCGAGGACGGCGAGAAGCTTGCCAGCGGTGGTGAAAACGGCAACACCGACCAGGACGATGCCGACAAGGCGCCTGCGGTTTCGACGGCTGCCGTGCTCGGCATGACGATCGGCGAGCTCAACGACGAGACGCGCACGAAATTCGGCATCGCCGCCGACATCTCCGGCGTCGTCGTGACCGACGTCTCAAAGGATTCGGCAGCGGCCGAACGCGGCATCCAGCCGGGCGAGGTGATCACCGAGATCGCGCAGGAATCGGTCGCGACGCCCAAGGACGTCATGGATCGGATCGGCGCGCTGAAGGAGCAAGGGCGCAAGAACGCGCTTTTGATGCTGGCGTCGAAGACCGGCGAGCTGAGGTTTGTGACAATCCGGATGGATTGAGTCCAGAAGAGCCTGCAACACTCTGATCTTGAAAAGAAAAAGGGCGGCTAGCGGGCCGCCTTTTTCTTGCTTGCCAGTCCGTGCGTGACAGCCTGTAGAAGACATGTCGCCTGAGTGCGGTGTGGCTGTCCGGAACGCCGGGATGGTCGAAATCGGAGGCCGGGTCGGCGGTCATGCGCAGGCGCTCCATGACGGCAGTGGACCGGCTGTTATCCTTGACTGCGAAGGACACGATTTCGTCGAGGCCAAGTCTTTCAAAGCCATAGGTGAGCCAGGCTTCGGCTGCTTCGGTGACATAGCCGCGGCCCCAGAATTCTGGTGCCAACCGCCAGCCAATCTCGATCGTGCCGGGCGGCAGGAATGGCAAATGATCGGTTCCGGTTATGCCGACGAAGCCGATGCATTCACCTGTGGCTGCGATCTCAGCGGCCGCGAAGCCGAAGTCGGTGCGATCGATAGCCGCGCGCAACTCCCCCATCTTAGCGTCAGCCTGGGCGCGGTCGCGGCGAAACGGAAAGAATTCCATGACGCGCTCGTCGGAATTGATGCGATGGAAGAGCTCGCGGTCACGATCTTCCCAGTTGCGCAGGATCAGGCGCTCGGTGCGGATCGGCGTCATTCGACAAATTCTTCCCAGCGATAACCCTGCAGATAAAGCAAGGCGGTGAGGTCGCCGTGGTCGATGCGGATCTTTGCCTCAGCCGCCACGGCCGGCTTGGCGTGCAAGGCGACGCCGATGCCGGCAAGACGGATCATGTCGAGATCGTTGGCGCCGTCACCGACGGCAATGGCATCGGCAGGCGTCAGGCGGAGGCGGGCGGAAATCTCGATAAGGGCTTCGGCCTTGGCGGCGCGGCCGAGGATTGGCTCGGCGACCAAGCCGGTGAAGCGGCGATCCTGCTCGATCAGGCGGTTGGCGCGATTTTCGTGAAAGCCGAGCAATGCTGCGACGCGGGTGGTGAAGATGTCGAAACCACCGGAGATCAGCGCTGTCCAGGCGCCGCTGGCCGCCATTGTCTGGACGAGCGTGCGGCCGCCGGAGGCCAGCGTCAGGCGATTGTCGATGATGCGGTCGATGATTGCGGCATCAAGACCCTTGAGCAGCGCCACGCGCTCGCGCAAGGCCGGCTCGAATGCGATCTCGCCGTTCATCGATCGCGCGGTGATGGCGGCGACGCGATCCTTGACGCCGATCTCGTCGGCAAGCTCGTCGATGCATTCCTGGTCGATCATCGTCGAATCCATGTCGGCGATCAGGATCTTCTTGCGCCTGTTCTCAGCTCGCTGGACGGCCACGTCGATCGGTTCGGAAGCAAGTGCGGCATGCAGGCGCGCCGTCATTTCGGAAGCTTCGGCGGTCTCCGGCAAATCGAGCTCGCAGGCGATGCCTTCGGCCAGCCAGCGAACAGCGCTTGCGCCGACCGCCCGCGAGGCCATATTCGCTAGCGTCGGCGTCAATGCTTGGCCGGCGGGATGGGATAGAAGCGTGGCGATCAGCGGCATCGAAAATTCCAGCGGACAGGCGGGCGAAGGGCGCGTGAAGAACGCGATCCTGATAGCCGGGCCGACCGCCAGCGGCAAGTCGACGCTCGCACTCGACCTCGCCGAGCGCAATGGCGGTGTCATTGTCAACACCGATTCCATGCAAGGCTATTCGGTGCTCGACGTGCTGACGGCGCGGCCTGGTCCTGCCGAACTCGCCCGCGTCCCCCACTGTCTTTATGGACACGTCGATCCGTCCACCGCCTATTCCACGGGCGCCTGGTTGCGTGATGTCACGAAGCTGATCGACGACGGCACGCTTTCGGAGCGGCAGGTGATTTTCGTTGGAGGTACCGGGCTTTATTTCCGGGCGCTCACGGAAGGTATCTCGGAGATGCCCGACATTCCGAAATCGATCCGTGATCGCTGGCGCTACGAGCTCCAGGAACAGGGCGCGGTGAGATTGCACCGCATCCTGTTGCGCGAGGATTCTGCGGCCGGCATGATGCTGAGGTCGACGGATGGCCAGCGCATCGTGCGGGCGCTGGAGGTGCTCGACGCGTCGGGCCGTTCCATCCTGGACTGGCAGGCCGCGCGTGGCCGGCCGTTGATCGACAGGAGCAGCGCGCGCTTTTTCGTCATCGAGCCGGAGCGAGCGGCACTGGTGGAGCGAATCGATGCCCGCTTCGATCGCATGCTGGACAAGGGGGCACTGGACGAGGTGAAACAGCTTTCAGCGCTCGGCCTCGATCCCGACCTGCCGGCGATGAAAGCAATTGGTGTTCGCGAGCTTCAGGCCGCGCTGGCCGGCGCCATCAGTTTTCCCGAGGCTATCGAGCGCGCGAAAATCGCGACGCGGCAATATGCCAAACGGCAGGCTACCTGGTTCAGGCACCAATTGGGCCCGCAATGGCAGAGATTGCGTCCTGGTGAGGGGATCGACTCGATGCTCTCACCCCCTCCTTCGAGCGCAACCTGAAAAGCCGACACCGAGGGGACATTTCGCGTTGAAGTTGTCCAGGTTAACTGTCCGTAAGCTCCCGCATGCCATAAAATCGATGGGAACTTTCCAACGGGGAGCAGATGCGTTTCCACAAGGCGGAATCAGCCTTTTTCGTCTTTATTTTTGTGATCCTGGCCGCCGGCCTGGTGACGCTTTACGCCTATGGGCTCCTGCAAACCCTGGCCGCCGACATTCGCAATACGCCTTCGGAACTCGATGAAATCGTCTATCTCAACAAGCTGCTGTTTGCGACCGGCGTGCTGCTGGCGACCGCGCTGTTCTTCGGCATTTTCTTCATTTATCCGCTGATCCGAAAGCAGGCGACGGAAGAAGGCAAGCTGCGCGCCATGACTGTTTCGCTCAGCGCGCGCTCGGAGACGCTGGAGCATGCGGCGCTCACCGACAGCCTCACCGGCATGCAGAACCGGCGCTACTTCGACGATGCGCTGAAGGAATATCTCGAAGAGTTCCGCCGCATCGAGAAACCAGTCGGGCTGATGATCCTCGACCTCGACCATTTCAAACAGGTCAACGACAGCCACGGCCACGATGTCGGCGACGAGGTGTTGCGGGCCGTCGCCAACTGTCTCAAGGACATGACACGCTATCACGACGTGGTGGCGCGCCTGGGCGGCGAGGAGTTCGCGGTGGTCACGCCCAATATGGACGCCGAGCTGCTATCCAAATTCGCCGAGCGCATCCGCAAGGCGATCGCCAACATGTCGGTGCTGACAGGCAATGTCCGACTGAAGATCACCACCAGCGTCGGGCTTGCCGTCTGGGACCGCAAGGAAACCGCCGAGGAGTTCTATCGCCGCGCTGACCGCCAGCTCTATGAGGCAAAGAGGCAAGGGCGCAACCGCGTCTGCGCCTGAAATCCCGTCATTGAATTCGATGCTGGCCGTCTGGTATCGTTTTCTGCGTTTCCGGTGCACGCAGACCGATGTCACCCAGTCAAGCTGAGATGCTGCCTTTGCGGGGCTTGCCGGGAATAGAGGTGTTCCGTGACTATATCCGATCTCTCCGATCTTTACCGGGGCTATATTGCATGCCTGAACAAGCAGGATTGGCCAAATCTGGGGCGGTTTGTTCATGATGAAGTGACCCACAACGGTCGCAAGCTCGGATTGTCCGGCTATCTCGAAATGTTGGTGAGAGACTTCGACGAAATTCCGGACCTTTACTTCGACATTCAGCTATTGGTTGCCGATCCGCCTTATATAGCGAGCCGGCTAAGCTTCGACTGCGCGCCAAGGGGAACGTTCCTTGGGCTCGATGTAAGCGGGAAGAGAATTTCGTTTGCCGAGAACGTATTCTATGAGTTTCAGAGAGAGAAAATTCGCCAGGTGTGGTCAGTCATAGACAAGGCAGCCATCGAAGCTCAGCTTTGATATCTGCGGCCGCACCGATGAGGTCTGCCTAACAGTCGCCCGACTCATTCGTTTTGCGGACGTAGCCCGAAGGTCGCCGGCTTGAGGCCGTAGCGTAGGTCGAAATCGTCGTTCCGCTGGGTGCGTGCGGCTGGCGGTTTGCGATAGTCCGAATCGCCGGCCTGCCGGCCCGAATCGACGACTTCCGCGAACGGCATTGCCTGTTGTGATTTCGGCACGTTGCGCAGCCGTTCGACGATCGCCACGAGGTCGACCTCGTCGCCGGTTTCGGACGGCAAGGCGTCCTCGCGCTTGGCCGTGCCGGGGATCAAATCCTCGGAGAGCTTTTCAAACTTCATCCGCATCGTCGTCGCCACGCCTTCCCCGAAGGCGATGGCCTCGCGCTGGCCCATGGAAGACAGGAACGCCAGCGTCGAAGCCGAGGAATCGGCGATCGCCGACCGGATGATCGCCTGGTCCTGCTCGTTGGCGAGCCGCATGGCAAAGAACGTCGAGCACTGCGACAGGATGGTCGGGTCGAGCTCGCCCGGGCGCTGGGTGACGATGCCAAGATAGCAGCCATATTTGCGGCCTTCCTTGGCGATGCGCGACAGCGCGTGCCGCGTCGGCGCGAAACCGAGGCGCGGATCGGCCGGCATATAGCGATGCGCTTCCTCGCACAGGAAGAGCAGCCGCAGGCGGCCTTCGCTCCACAACGCCAGGTCGAAGGCCAGCCGCGCCAGCACCGAGCATACGGAATTGACCACCTCGGATGGCATGCCGGCCATTTCGAAGCAGGTCACCGGGCGGCCGTGATGCGGCACGCGGAAGATGTTGCCGATCGTCTCGTGGATAGTGTCCTCGATCAGGCGTGAGTTGAACATGAACCGGTAGCGCGGATCGGATGCCGCCGATTCGATACGTGTCTTCAGTGACCTGAGGGTCGGGCGATCGTTCTTGCTTTCCAGCAATCCCATGCGCTCGTCGACCAGCTTGATGAGGTCGGCAATGCGATAGGGCACCGGCGCGTCGGCGGTCAGCGCGTCGGTGCTGCGCCGTAGGTAGTTGCCGGAGTTCGGATTGCGGTAGAGGTTCTTGGCCGCGGGAATGAGATCGCGCAAGGCGTCGACCTCTTCCGGGACCGTCTCGCGGCCGCGAAACAGCACCTCGGCAAATTCCTCGAGCTTGAACATCCAGAAGGGCAGGTCGAGAGTCGTCGAATCGACCCTGACGCAATATTCGGGCAACGACGCGGCGAACTCGTTGTGTGGATCGAGGATGAGCACGCGCAGGTCGGGCCGGGCGGCGATCGACTTGCGCAAGAGCAGCGACACGGCAGTCGATTTGCCGACCCCGGTGGTGCCGACAATGGCGAAATGCCGCGCCAGCGTATCGTCGATGGCGATATTGGCGTCGATGGCCTCGTCCTGCGACAGCGTGCCGATGGTGATCGAATGACGCCCGGCGAGATCGTAGACGGCCTGCAGGTCGCGGCTGCGGATACGATGGGCAATGGCGCCGATATGCGGATAGGTCGTGATGCCACGGTCAAAGACCGGCTTCGCGCCGGGTTCGGCACCGTCGCGCACCTCGCCGATCAATTCGATGCTGACCTCGATCGGATTCTGGCCCTCGCTGCTCCAGGCACGATCCAACTTGCCGATTTCGTAGACCAGGCCGACGGTTCGTGATGTGCCGAGATTGATCGAGATCATCTTGCCGACGCTCCACAGGCCGGTGACCGTGCCTTCGATATCGTCGGCATAGGCGCTGATGGTGGCGCGCGCGCCGTCGCATTGCACGACATTGCCTAGAATCCGCTTGTCGTTCTGCTCCGCCCTGCGGCGCTCCAGCAAAGTCGGTTCTCCAATGGAGGCTTCGCGTTCAACGAGCATGGACAGGCCGATCCCCTTTTCCCAAGCGATGAGCCTAGGCGAACGGGGTTAAGGTGGGATGAGGCCGGATGGTTTAGCGGACATTAAGGAGTTTGCGAAAACTGGACGAAACGGCCGTTGCTCCGTAGAAAAATTTCGATATATTGGATTAATGGATGATATAGCGAACGATATTTCCTCGACCATCGGCAGAAGAATACATGCCGAAAGGGTGGCTCGCAGCTGGTCCCTGGCTGAATTGGCGGAGCGGTCCGATGTCTCGAAAGCCATGCTGAGCACGATAGAGCGCGGCATGACGAGCCCGACGGCGGCACTTCTTGTACGCATTGCGGCCGCCTTCGGCATGACGCTTTCCACTTTGATAGCAAGGGCGGAATTGCAAGGCGGTGGCCTGCTTCGCGAACGTGACCAGCCGGTCTGGCGCGATCCGGCTACGGGCTATGTGCGGCGGCACCTTTCGCCGGTCTCCGACATGCCGCTCGAACTGATCCGGATCCAGTTGCCGGCGGGCGCCAAGGTAAGTTTCCCGGCGGCGTCCTATGCCTTCATCAGGCAACAGATATGGCTGATCTCCGGGCGGCTGGAATTCACCGAGGGCGACATCGTTCACAGGCTCGAACCCGGCGACTGCCTGGCGCTCGGCGCGCCATCCGATTGCGTCTTTCACGCTCCGGGGCCGGACGCCGCCGACTATCTGGTTGCGTTGGCCAGGAGCTGAGGTGAAGGCGCGCCGTCCGAAACGCTCCGACAATGGTGGTCCGCCGCTCGACGACTATGACGGTCCGCCCTGGGGCAAGGGCGACCCCTATGTCTTTCTTGCCTGGCGGACCGCCCATGCCCAGGCATGGAAAGTGCCGAGCCGCGAGATCATGCTGATGCGGCTGGACAAAGCCGAGCGGCTGGGCCTGACCTATGAGGAATACACGCTCGAACTGCTGGAACGCGGGCGACATCTGCAAGAGGAAGACGCCGAGCGTATCGCGGAAATCCGCCGGGCCAGGAAGCGGAAGCGATTCAGTCATTTCGACTGACGGTGCAGATCATGCTGCCGCTCGATTCACCGTCGTTGCGACAGAGGAGACCAAATGGATTCAGTAGAAATCAACCTGATCAGCAATACTGACGGAACGCAAAAAATGCTGGTCGATTTGCTGATCGGGACGGTTCCCGCCGGCGGCTCGGTCAGCTTCATGCACCCGCTGGCGACGGAGATAGCCGCAGCCTTCTGGAACAAGTCGCTTCAGGCGGCCGCCAGAGGCGAAAGGGTGGTGCTGGCTGCCTGGAACCGCGAGGCTCTGGTCGGCACCGTCACCTTGCTGCTCGACTGCCCTCCCAACCAGCCGCACCGGGCCGAGATCGCCAAGCTGATGACCCGCCTCGATTATCGCGGCAAGGGCATCGCAACCCGCATGATGGAGGCGGCGGAAGCTGTTGCCGTGGAGAAAGGCCGCACGCTGTTGGTCCTGGATACTGCAAAAGAGGAGGGGGCTTCCGGCCTCTATGAAAAGCTCGGCTTCACGCTGGCCGGCGAAATACCGGATTATGCGCTGAAGCCGCATGGCGGGCTGACAGGCACCCTCATCTACTGGAAACGCATCGGCCGGACACCGTGATGGCGACAACGATGCACCTTTGCAACACCCGTCAAACCATCGCGGGCGTGGAAAGAATAGCTCTTGCGTCAAATTGGCGGCGAGCTTAGAGAAGCCGCCCATTCTGATCCGTCGTCCTGAAAGGAGACCTGTCAATGACCCGGCGATCCAGATCGACACATTCCGTGCCGACGCTGGAATTGCGTGCGGCTGACAGGGTTCCAATCAGGATGAACGGCCATGGCAAAGTCCATGATCCAGCGCAGGCAGGACGCCGAGCGCGAACGCATTGAAGCATATGCCGTAACGCTGCGGCGGGTTTTTCCCGTCCCGCGTCCCGCTCCGGATTTCGAGCGGGCGCTCGACGAGGCACGTCGGGGCTTTGCCGGCATGGCGATCCGCGACGGCGCGCTGTGGCGTCCAAAGCTGAAGACGCGCGACCCCGCGCGGCTGCGGCTGGCCGCGGCGCGTCATCTCTATGCGCGCTACCCGGTTACAGCCGCGCTCGAGGGGATCTGGCTGGACAGCTCGGGGTTGAATGCCGGCGAGATTGCGCTTCGCAAGGCTTGGTATATCGCAGTGGCGCGTGGTGACTCGCCTTACAAGGCGGGCGCCTGTGCGTGGCTGTCTCGCAAGGAGGTGCATTGCTTCTTGAACTTGCCCGGCGATTTCACGTTCGACGAGGCATTTTGGGTGGCAATCGCCCGGTCCTACACGGATGATTCCGGGTTGGCGGCCCGACTTGCCAAGTCGAAAATCGCGCGCACGCCACGTAAGGATCTGGCCTTCTGGCGCGAGGTGACACGGTTCTTCTGCGGGCAGCCCGCGTCGAAGGAGGAGATCGACGATCTATGCGACTATATCAGCGCCGTGCACCAGCGCTATGCGGCGTACAGCGTGAAGGGTCGCACGCTCGCCTCGCTGCGTCGGCAGATGTTGGACTGGCATCGCGACATTGCCGTGATCGAACGCATCGAGGCAATGCGCCGCCGCGCTGCCGGGCGGGCCACGCGTACTGCCGGGACGCAGTCGCAGGGTCGCGCCTGGCACGGCTCGCGCCTCGACGACTGGGACTGGCAGCCGTCGACCAAGGAGGCAAAGGCGCATGGCGAGCGCTTCTTCGTCCGTCAGTTGAAGACGGCCGAGGATCTGGTCGCCGAGAGTCGGGCGATGCATCATTGCGTCTCGATATACGCGGCCAAATGCATCGCCGGCAATGCCTCGATCTGGGTGCTGCGGCGCTCGGCGCTCGGCAAGATCGAGCGGTTGCTGACGATCGAACTCGACCCGCAAAACCGTGCGGTGCAGGTGCGCGGTTTCGGCAATCGTCTCGCCTCGCTCGAAGAGCGCAAGATCATCGAGCGCTGGGCCAAGGCGAGGGGTGTGGTGCTCTGGGCCTGAAACGGAAGACCCGCGCGGCGGAAAGGCCGCGCGGGTGCACAATGGGCGGATGTGCCGACGTCAGGCCAAGTGCACATTCGCCGTTGACAGCGGCGTCAAACCAATTCTATTGTCCGCGACCATGAAAAAGGCACTCATTCTCGTAGGAAAGCGCGTGGGCAAGGCGGTGTAACCGCCAGGCGATGACCTCCCATGCGCAAGACACAGGCTCCCTCGGGGGCCTTTTTTATTGCCCGAAACACGACTAAACGACCAGCAATCGCCCGATGGCGAACAGTACGGGACCAGACCGATGAGCAGTGGACAGAATGAGCGGCGCGAAATGACAGGCGCCGAAATGGTGGTGCAGGCGCTGAAGGACAATGGCGTCAAGCATGTTTTCGGCTATCCGGGCGGCGCGGTTCTGCCAATCTACGATGAAATCTTCCAGCAGGACGAGGTCGAGCACATCCTCGTCCGCCACGAGCAGGGCGCCGGCCATGCGGCGGAAGGCTATGCGCGCTCGACCGGCAAGGCCGGCGTCATGCTGGTGACCTCAGGGCCGGGCGCCACCAATGCGGTGACGCCATTGCAGGACGCGCTGATGGATTCGATCCCGCTGGTCTGCCTGACCGGCCAGGTGCCGACTTCGCTGATCGGCTCGGATGCGTTCCAGGAGTGCGACACGGTCGGCATCACGCGGCCCTGCACCAAGCACAACTGGCTGGTGAAGGACGTCAACGAGCTCGCGGCAACGATCCACGAGGCCTTCCATGTGGCAACCACAGGGCGCCCCGGTCCGGTCGTCGTCGACATCCCGAAGGACGTGCAGTTCGCCAAGGGCATCTATGTCCCGCCGCAGACGGCGCCGCGCACCAGCTACCAACCGAAGGTCCAGGGCGATCTGGAAAAGATCAAGGCGGCGGTCGAGCTGATGGCCGGCGCCAGGAAGCCGATCATCTATTCGGGCGGCGGCGTCATCAATTCCGGCCCGGAGGCGAGCCATCTGCTGCGCGAGCTGGTCGACCTCACCGGCTTTCCGATCACCTCGACGCTGATGGGCCTTGGCGCCTATCCCGCGTCGGGCAAGAACTGGATGGGCATGCTCGGCATGCACGGCACCTATGAAGCGAACATGGCGATGCACGATTGTGACGTCATGCTCTGCATCGGCGCGCGCTTCGACGACCGCATCACCGGGCGGCTGACAGCGTTTTCGCCGAATTCGAAGAAGATCCACATCGACATCGACCCATCGTCGATCAACAAGAACGTCCACACCGACGTGCCGATCATCGGCGATGTCGGGCGTGTGCTGGAGGATCTGGTGCGGCTGTGGCGGGCAACCGCCAAGGCCGACAAGAAGGCGCTTCACCCATGGTGGGAGCAGATTGCCAAATGGCGCGCCCGCGATTCGCTCGCCTACAAGATGAACCACGAGGTGATCATGCCTCAATATGCCGTCCAGCGGCTCTATGCGCTGACCAAGGACCTCGACACCTACATCACCACCGAGGTCGGCCAGCATCAGATGTGGGCGGCGCAGCACTACCACTTCGAGAAGCCGAACCGCTGGATGACCTCTGGTGGGCTGGGCACGATGGGCTACGGCCTGCCGGCGGCACTCGGCGTGCAGATCGCGCACCCGGATGCGCTGGTCATCGATATCGCCGGCGACGCTTCGGTGCAGATGACGATGCAGGAGATGAGCGCGGCGGTGCAACACGAGGCGCCAATCAAGATCTTCATCCTCAACAACCAGTATATGGGCATGGTGCGGCAATGGCAGCAGCTGCTGCACGGCAACCGGTTGTCGCATTCCTACACCGAGGCGATGCCGGATTTCGTCAAGCTCGCCGAAGCCTATGGCGGCCACGGCATTCGCTGCGACAAGCCGGACGAGCTCGATGACGCCATCAAGGAGATGATCGGGGTCAAGAAGCCCGTCCTGTTCGACTGCCGCGTGGCGACGCTCGCCAACTGCTTCCCGATGATCCCGTCCGGCAAGGCGCATAACGAGATGCTGTTGCCTGACGAGGCGACGGACGAAGCTGTGGCCAACGCTATCGACGCCAAGGGCAGGGAACTGGTGTAGCCTGGTTCAAGGAAGCTGTGCGAAAACAGCAGATTAGCGCAAAAGATTGAAATCGAGATTCATGTCATGAACGCACAGTTGCAACCGACCGGCTCCGCCTATTTCATCGCCAAGGAGACGGAAAAACCAGAGAACCACACGCTTTCGGTCCTGGTCGACAACGAGCCGGGCGTGCTTGCCCGGGTCATCGGCCTGTTTTCCGGACGTGGCTACAACATCGAGAGCCTGACGGTCTCGGAAACCGAGCACGAAAAGCACCTGTCGCGCATCACCATCGTGACACGCGGCACCCCGCATGTGCTGGAGCAGATCAAGCACCAGCTCGAGCGCATCGTGCCGGTGCACCGCGTCGTCGATCTCACCGTGCGGTCGCAGGAATTCGGACAGGAGCGGCCATTGGAGCGGGAACTCGCGCTGGTCAAGGTCGCCGGCACCGGCGAAGCCCGCGTCGAGGCGCTCCGGCTCGCCGATGCATTCCGCGCCAGCGTCATCGATGCCAACACCGAGCATTTCATCTTCGAGATCACCGGCAAGGGCTCCAAGCTCGATCAGTTCATCGCCATCATGAAACCGCTCGGGCTAGTTGAAATCTGCCGTACCGGAGTGGCGGCGATGAACCGCGGCCCGCAAGGGATGTAGCTTCCAGTATCCAGTTGTTTTAGCCGCGTTTCTGCGGTGCCAAGTGATTCCACTCGGCTGCAAGATGCTCTGGCGCCGCATGTCTGTTCCGTCGCTACGCGATCGCCTGGCCCGGCTGCGCCCCTGGAGTGGCTTTTGCGCGACGGTCGTAAAAGGACAATAGTGTTGACTTAATTGGGAGGAAGCTATGACGCTGGATGCATTCCTTGCCCTGCTGGTCTACGCCTTCGTGACCTCGATCACGCCGGGCCCGAACAATTTCATGCTTCTGGCGTCGGGCGTGAATTTCGGCTTGGTCAAGACCGTGCCGCACATGCTGGGCATCGGCATCGGCTTCCTCGTGCTGTTGCTGGCCGTAGGCCTCGGGCTTGGCGCCGTGTTGACGGCCTTTCCGGTGCTGCATACCGGGTTGAAGATCGCCGGCGGCCTCTATCTGCTTTATCTCGCCTGGAAGATCGCCGTGTCGCGCTCGCTCGGCGGCGAAGGCGAGGCGAAGGGCCAGCCGATGCGCTTCATGGAGGCTGCGGCTTTCCAGTGGGTCAATCCCAAGGCTTGGGTGATGGCG
Organism: Mesorhizobium sp. M1348; assembly: GCF_040317925.1. Classification (NCBI taxonomy): domain Bacteria; kingdom Pseudomonadati; phylum Pseudomonadota; class Alphaproteobacteria; order Hyphomicrobiales; family Phyllobacteriaceae; genus Mesorhizobium; species Mesorhizobium sp. M1348. The sequence continues at coordinate 313,494 of NZ_JAMYLH010000006.1, forward strand.
ATTACAGCCATGGCCGTCTATACGAACCCGGAACGCCCGTTTGTGTCGGTGGTGCTGATCGCAGCCGCTTTCGCCGTCGTCATGCTGCCGAGCATTTCGACCTGGGCCGGTTTCGGCATGGCGCTGCGCGGTTTCCTGGCGGATGCGGTGCGGCTCAAATGGTTCAACATCGCCATGGGCGTGATGCTGGCGGCGACACTGTGGCCGATGCTGCGTTAGCTGCCGTTTTATTGTGCACTGCACATTAAATCTTCGTAATGACGGGTTTTGGCCCTTTTTCGCCTTCGGCATCCTCTATTATCTGGCAAAAGCGCGGCAATCGGCTGCGAGTTGAGCTAGACTACGGCCACCGGATAGCGGCGTGTCGGATCGAGAGGCCTTTTGTCGATGCGCGGAAAGATCGTGTTTGCGGTGATCGCTGCAGCCTGCGTTGCCGCGGCGTGGCTCTATCTTTCGCCCAGCGCAAGGAGCGGTCTTCAGCAGATTCTGTCGGCGAGGCAGACGACGGCGGCCGCGGACAAACCCGCTGCAGCGGCAAATGCCGCGCGTTCGACTTCGGTGGTTGCCGCCACCGCTTCGACGGCCGATTTCCCGGTCCGGCGCTATGCCATCGGCTTCGTGTCCTCTCCTGCCGTGGTCAGCATCAACGCACGGGTCTCGAGCCAGATCGTCGCAATCGCGGTCAAGGACGGACAGATGGTGAAGGCCGGAGACCTTCTGTTCTCGCTGGACGATCGCTCGTTGAAGGCGCAACTGGCACGCGATCAGGCGACGCTCGCGAAAGACCAGGCACTGCTTGCCAGTGCGACGGCCGATCTTCAGCGCGCCAAAAATCTCGTCGCCAGGCAGGCCGGGACACAGCAGACCTACGATCAGGCTGTCGCGGCGCAGAAATCCGCCGCGGCCACCGTCGACGCCGACAAGGCAACGATCGATGCAGACCAAATCCAGCTTGGCTTCGCCACAATCAGGGCGCCGATCTCCGGCAGGCTTGGCGCGGTCAGCGTCGCGGTCGGCGACCTCGTCACCACCAGCAACGGCAGCAGCACGTCGACTCCGCTGGTGACGATCACGCAGGTCGACCCGCTGCAGGTGAACTTCAATCTCCCCGAAAGCGATCTTGCCTTGCTGCACAAGGCGCTGGCGGCGGCGCAGCAAGGTGCGGTGACGCTGACCAAGGATGGCGACCCGAAGCCGATCGGCAAGGGAACGCTGGATTTCGTCGATTCCAGCGTGGACACGGCCTCCGGCACGATCGCAACCCGGGCCAGCGTGCCCAACGCCGATCTTTCGCTGTGGCCGGGCCAATATGTCAATGTCGTGCTCGATGCCGGCATCATGCCGCAAATGACGTCGGTTCCGACGGTTGCCGTCCAGCCCAGCCAAAAGGGCCCGTTCGTCTATGTGATCAAACCGGACAACACCGTTGAAATGCGGCCGGTGCAGGTCGCGCTGACAGAAGGTGCCAACACCGCGATCAGCCAAGGATTGAAAAGCGGTGAGCGTGTCGTCGTCGAGGGTCAGACCAAGCTGAAAAACGGCGCGGCGGTGCGCGAAGGCAAGGCTTCGACCGGCACCGGCGACCAGGCGGCTCCGAAGGTCGCCGAGGCTGACCGTACGGGCGGAACGCAGCCATGATTTCCGAATTCTGCATCCGCAGGCCCGTCGCCACGCTGCTCATGTCGTTCGCCCTGATTCTGGGCGGGCTATTTGCTTACAAATTCCTGCCGGTCGCGGCGCTGCCAAGCGCGGAATTTCCGGTTGTCAACGTCTCGGCCTCGCTGCCTGGAGCCTCGCCGGAAACCATGGCGACCTCGGTAGCAACGCCTCTGATCAAGCAGTTTTCCACTATCGCAGGCATCGATTCGATCTCGACGACCAACTCGCTCGGCTCGACCTCGATCGCCATTCAGTTCGTGCTCAACCGCGACATCGATGCAGCCGCCGCCGACGTGCAGGCGGCGATCGCACGCACGCAGCGACAATTGCCGCCGGAGATGACCAGCCCGCCGAGCTACCGCAAGGTCAATCCAGCCGACGCGCCGATCCTGCTGATGTCGCTTGTCAGCGACACCATTCCGCTGACCGATCTCAATGCGTTTGCCGAGAATGTGATTTCGCCATCGCTGTCGACGATCGACGGCGTTGCGCAGGTTTCGATCTACGGCCAGCAGAAATATGCCGTGCGCGTCCAGATCGATCCGACGGCGCTCGCCGCACGCGGCATTTCGATCGACCAGCTGCAAACGGCCATTGCCTCGGCCAACAGCAACACGCCGCTCGGTGTGCTCAAGAACAACAAACAGCAGCTGACAATCACCGCGAACACGCAGCTCACCAATGCGGCGGGGTTCTCCAACATCATCATCGCCACCAAGAACGGCCATCCGGTGCGGCTCGGCGAGGTGACCCGCGTCATCGATTCGGTCGAGACCACGACGACGGCAAGCTGGTACGACGGCACCCGCGCCATCATCATGGCCGTGCAGCGCCAGCCGGATGCCAACACCGTCGATGTCGTCGACCGCGTCAAGGCGATGCTGCCTTCCTTCGAGGGTCAGATGCCTGCGACGGCGAGCATCCAGTTGCTCAACGACCGCTCGACGTCGATCCGCGAGGCGGTGGACGACGTGCAGTTCACGCTGCTGCTCACCATCGCGCTCGTGGTGATGGTGATCTTCCTGTTCCTGCGCCGGGTGACGGCGACGGTCATCCCGGCAGTGGCGGTACCGATTTCGCTCATCGCCACGCTGGGCGTGATGTACCTGTTCGGGTTTTCCATCGACAACGTCTCATTGATGGGGCTGACGCTTGCGGTGGGCCTTGTCGTCGACGATGCCATCGTCATGCTGGAAAATATTTTCCGCCATATGGAGGAGGACGGGCTCTCGGCCCTCGAGGCGTCGCTCAAGGGCGCCCGCGAAATCGGCTTCACCATCATATCGATCTCGATCTCGCTGGTCGCCGTGTTCATTCCGGTGCTTTTGATGGGCGGCGTGATCGGGCGCATCTTCAACGAATTCGCGGTGGTGGTGACGGTCGCCATCCTGGCGTCGATGTTCGTCTCGCTGACGTTGACGCCGATGCTGTGCTCGCGGCTGTTGTCACTATCGAAAGCCGAGCAGAAGGCGGCGCATGGCGAGCACCATAGGCAAAACGTCTTCATGCGGGGCTATGACAGGCTGCTGACATTCTGCCTTCGCCACAATTTCCTGGTTTTCCTTGTATTCCTCGTGACCGCCGGGCTGTCCGTGTGGCTGATCCAGATATCGCCGAAGGGCTTCTTTCCGCAGGAGGATATCGGCCAGGTCTCGGTGACGACCATTGCGCGCCAGGACATTTCGTTTGACGCCATAGTGAAGCTTCAGGGGCAAGTGGCGGATGTCTTCACCCATTCGCCTTACGTCGCGCATGTCGGCTGGTCGGCGGGCAGTGGAAACAATGCGCTCAACCAGGGCCAGCTGTTTGTGCAGCTGAAAGACAAGGACCAGCGACCGAACATCGACAAGGTACTTTCGGATCTGCGGCGCCAGCTTGCCAATGTGTCCGGCATCGAAACCTACATGCAACCGGTGCAGAATCTGCGGCTCGGCGCGCGCTCTTCGGCGAGTGCCTACCAGCTTGCCGTGCAGGGCCTCGATACCGGCCTGACGAACGTCTGGGCGCAAAAGTTGACGGACGCGATGGCTGCCGATCATGGCGCCTTCACCGATGTCACGAATGATCTGCAGAACAACGCGTTGCAGGCGACGCTGGTGATCGACCGCGACAAGGCAGCGACGCTTGGCGTCGATACCGACACGTTGCGCTCCAGCCTCTATGGCGGTTTCGGCACCCAGCAGGTGTCGACCATCTTCGGTTCGGCCGACAGCTATAAAGTGGTCATGGAGCTCGACCCGAAGATCGAGTGGTCGCCCGAACGGATGCTGGCGATCAAAGTAAGGACGGTCAGCGGCAGTCTGGTACCGCTTGGAGCCTTCGCCCGCGTCGATCGGACCGCCGGTGCTTTGACCGTCAACCAGCTCGGCCAGCTTCCGGCTGTGACCATCTCCTACAATCTGCCGCAGGGCGTGGCCCTCGGCGACAGCGTGAGCCACATCAATGCGCTGAAGGAAAAGATCGGCATGCCGCCGACGATCTCGACCACTTTCTCGGGCACGGCGAAGACCTTCCAGGATTCGCTTTCCAACCAGGGGCTGCTGATCGGCGGCGCGATCCTGACCATCTATATCGTTCTCGGCATGCTCTATGAGAGCTTCATCCATCCGCTCACTATCCTGACCGGGCTTCCGTCGGCGGTGCTCGGTGCGCTGGTGGCACTGCGGCTGGCGGGGATGGATCTGTCGGTGATCGCGGTGATCGGCATCCTGATGCTGATCGGAATCGTCAAGAAGAACGGCATCATGATGATCGACGTGGCGCTAGAACTCAGGCGCGAGGGGATGTCCCCTGTCGAATCCATCCACAGGGCCTGCCTGATGCGCTTCCGGCCGATAATGATGACCACGCTTGCCGCGCTGATGGGTACCATCCCGATCGCGCTCGGCACTGGCGCGAGCGCGGAACTGCGCCAGCCTCTCGGTGTGGCGGTGGTCGGCGGCCTGGTCGCCTCGCAGGCACTGACGCTGTTCGTCACGCCCGTCATCTACGTCTACATGGAGCATTTTTCCGGCTGGCTCGTCAGCGTATGGGCGGGGCACCGGGGCGAGCCGAGCCCGGTCGAGGCGGTCGACCAGCCGTCACTGTTCGACGACGAGGAAGAACCGGTGCCGCAGAAGGCGGCAGCCGAATAGCGCTGGCCCAAGCCGTGGTGCTTGCGGCCGGGTGTCCGCGATCGTAATTTGACGCCATGCCGCACAATCACGACCACGACAACGAGCTTGATCCTTTTGCGGCGCGCGTGCGCGCGCTGGAGACGATTCTCACCCGCAAAGGCCTGATCGATCCGGCGGCGATCGACGTTATCGTCGACACCTACGAGACCAAGATCGGGCCGCGCAACGGCGCAAAGGTGGTGGCGAAGGCCTGGGTTGATCCCGGGTTTGCCGCATGGCTGAAGCGTGATGCGACGGCGGCCATCGAATCGCTCGGCTACACCGGCCGGCAAGGCGAGCACATGCAGGCGGTGTTCAATACGGCCGACACGCACAACCTCGTCGTCTGCACGCTATGCTCTTGCTATCCGTGGTCGGTGCTCGGCCTGCCGCCGGTCTGGTACAAGGCGCCGCCTTACCGTTCGCGCGCGGTGATCGATCCGCGCGGCGTGCTCGAGGAATTCGGGCTGACCTTGCCGGCGACGACGACAATCCGGGTATGGGATTCGACCGCCGAGCTGCGTTATCTGGTCGTGCCTATGCGGCCCAGGGGCACGGAGGGCTGGGATGAGGCACGGCTCGCCGATCTGGTGACACGCGATGCCATGATCGGCACGGCGTTGGCGCGGGAGCCGGCATGAACGGGCCGCAGGATCTCGGCGGACAGATGGGTTTCGGGCCGGTCGCGCCCGAACAGGACGAACCCTATTTCCATGCCGATTGGGAAAGGCGGGCGCTTGGCGTGACCTTGTGCGCCGGCGCCATGGGCGCCTGGACCATCGACGAAAGCCGGCATGCGCGGGAATCGCTGCACCCGGCCGACTACTATGCGTCGAGTTATTACGAAATCTGGATCAAGGCACTGGAGGTGCTGCTCAAACGCCATGGTTTCGTCAGCGACCGCGATCTGACCGTGGGCAACCCAGTTGATCCGGCAGCGACACCCAAAAGGGTGCTGAAGGCTAAAGATGTTCCGGCGGTGCTGGCCAAGGGCGGGCCCTGCGACCGGCCGGTCGCTGCGCCGGCGCGGTTCAAGGCGGGCGACCTCGTGCGAACCAAGAACTTTCATCCGACGGGCCACACCAGGTTGCCGCGCTATGCACGCGGCAAGCGAGGCGTCGTCGAGGCCGTGCGCGACGGCTTTGTCTTTCCCGACACCAATGCGCACGGCCAAGGCGAAAACCCGCAATGGGTCTATACGGTGGCCTTCACCGGCGGCGAAATCTGGGGCGAGGGCGCCGATCCGACACTTGTCGTGTCGATCGATGCCTGGGAGAGCTATCTTGAACCGACGTGAGACTAGCTCAGTTGCCGCCTTATTGCCCGCCGGTGTCGAGGCGTCGGTGTTTGCCGAGCCGTGGCAAGCGGAAGCCTTCGCCATCACAGTGGCGCTGCACGACAGAGGGCTGTTTTCCTGGAGCGAATGGGCGGACGCCTTGTCGACCGAGGTGAAGCGGCCGGGCGCCGCGAGCGACGGTCACGATTACTACGAGCACTGGCTGGCGGCGCTGGAAAAGCTGCTGTCGACCAAAGGCGTTGCCGGTAGGAACGACGTCGATATCCTTGCCGCTGCCTGGGAACGCGCCGCGCATGCTACGCCGCATGGCAAGCCGATCCTGCTGGAGAACGATCCGCAGCGGGCTGGGTAAGCTGTCGTCGCCCGGCGTTGTTCTCTTTACGTTCCTGTTTGTCGCTGATAGCCTGATCCGTCGCAGCGCCATGGTCGGCAGCGACGGCATGGCACTCGACTTTCCCTCGCGAATCCGGTCTGTCGCGCTGATGGAATTCTCTCCTCAACAGGACGAGGCGCTGAAGGCGGTGGCCGGCTGGCTGAAAGCCGGCAGGCCGCAGCTGTTCCGGCTGTTCGGCTATGCCGGCACCGGCAAGACGACGCTGGCGCGCTATTTCGCCGAGCATGTCGACGGCCAGGTGCAGTTCGCCGCCTTTACCGGCAAGGCGGCGCAGGTGCTGCGTTCCAAGGGCGCGGTCAATGCCCGCACCATCCATTCGCTGATCTACCGGCCGAAGGGCGAGGAATCGGTATCGGACGAGGTGACCGGCAAGACCTCGATGTCGCCGACTTTTTCGCTCAACCGGCAGAGTCCGATCTCGCGGGCCAAGCTCGTCGTCATCGACGAATGCTCGATGGTCGACGAGCAGCTTGGCCGTGACCTGATGAGCTTCGGCACGCCGATCCTGGTGCTCGGCGATCCCGGCCAGTTGCCGCCGATCTCCGGCGGCGGCTTCTTCACCGACCACGAGCCGGACATTCTGCTCACCGAAATCCACCGCCAGGCGCGCGATAACCCGATCATCAGGCTGGCGCTCGACGTGCGCGAGGGCCGCGAGTTCATGCGCGGCGACTATGGCGCGGCGCAAGTGATCGGCAAGGAAGACGTCACCCAGGAATTGGTGCTGAAGGCGGACCAGGTGCTGGTCGGCACCAACCGCACGCGACGTCGCTATAACCAGCGGCTGCGCGAGCTGAAGGGCTTCAATGCCGACTATCCGCAAGCTGGCGACAAGCTGGTCTGCCTGCGCAACGATCCGGCCAAGGGGCTGCTCAATGGGTCGCTGTGGAAGGTGATGACCTCGTCGCGCGAGACGGTCAAGCCCGGCATCAATCTGCTGGTCTCGCCGGAGGAAGACGATCCGGATCGTGGCGTCGCCAAGATCAAGTTGCTCAAGGCGGCGTTCGAGGATCCAGACGCCGACATTCCCTGGCAGCAGAAGAAGCGCTTCGATGATTTCGACTACGGCTATGCGCTGACCGTGCACAAGGCGCAGGGCTCGCAGTGGAACGAGATCGTGCTTTTCGACGAAAGCTGGGCATTCAAGGAAACTCGTCAGCGTTGGCTCTACACCGCGATCACGCGCGCGGCCGAACGGCTGACAATCGTCCGATAGGGCTGTCTGGTCCGTCGTATCAACGCTGGGCGATCGGTCTGGCGCCAAGCCATTCCCAGGCGGCGGCTTCGTCCTTGGCCTCGAAATGCCGGAGTTCGATAGGCAAAGAGGCGGGCAAAAAGGCTCTTGCCTCCGCAATCCAGTTCGGCTCGCCGACCGCCGCGCAGCGGCCGATATGCTCCACGGCATGAGCTGTGCCCTGTTCGATCGTCTCGTCCGATATGTCGGCCCAGTCGACACTCTCATGGTCGATTAGGCGCACCAGCACGTCGATCTTCGGGTGCAGCGCGTAGGCCGCCTCCAGCAATCCGAACAGGTTTTCGGCGTCAGCCGCCGCGACATGGCCGACGACATCGATGGCGAAGAGATCTTCGCGATCGGTGTCGATGCGGCGGACCGCCGGCACGGCATCGAGAAAATTCAACAGGGAACTCCTTGCGCTCGATTTTCTTCGTTCACCTTGGAACACCTGAAACCCTCTGTCTGTTCCCGTTAAAGGCGATATAGATGCGCGCCAAGATCAGCCTGGAGCCGTGCAAATGCCTGCAAAGCTTTCCGTCAACCTCAATGCCATCGCCATGCTGCGCAATCGGCGTGACCTGCCGTGGCCGAGCGTGACCGGGCTTGGACGCGTCGCCCTTGCTGCCGGCGCGCATGGGCTGACGGTGCACCCGCGACCCGACGAGCGGCACACCAGGCATTCCGACCTGCCCGAGATCAGGGCGCTGATCGACGACGAGTTCCCGAATGCGGAATTCAACATCGAGGGCTATCCGACCGAGGATTTCCTGGTGCTTGTGGAAATGCATCAGCCGGAGCAGGTGACGTTGGTGCCGGACGACCCGGCGCAGGCGACTTCCGACCATGGCTGGAACTTCACCGCAGAGGCTGCGTTCCTGACACCGATCGTCAAGCGCCTGAAGAAGGGAGGCTTTCGCGTATCGTTGTTTTCCGACCCGGATCCCGATGGTGTGAAAGCCGCTCGCGACACCGGCGCTGACCGGATCGAACTCTATACGGGCCCATATGGCAGCTATCATTCCGATTCGGCAAAAGCGGCGACGGAACTGGAGAAATTGGGAAAAACGGCGGATGCCGCACTTGCTGTAGGGCTCCAGGTCAATGCCGGACACGACCTTGTGGTGAGCAATTTGCCGGCACTGGCAAGGCGCATCCCGGCATTGGCCGAAGTGTCGATCGGACATGGGTTGACAGCCGATGCGTTGGAGTATGGCATGGCCGGAACGGTCAGGCGGTTCCTGAAGGCTTGTGGCTGGTAGAGACGGACGACTAGCAATGCCGACACGGAGCCATTACGTGACGGCACTTGATATTGCATCGCAGCAAGCGTAGAGCACCGCCCGCTTATCGGAGTGTAGTCCATGGCCCTTACCAATGCTGGTAACGAGGCAGAACCCATCGAACAATCGAGCCATTCTGAGGTCGAGCAGCACAGCACCAAGGTGTTGATGCTGGGCGCGCTCGGCGTGGTTTATGGCGATATCGGCACCAGCCCGATATATGCATTCCGTGAGGCGTTGCATGCATCGGCCGGTGGCAATGTCGCTGACCGCGGCGACATCCTCGGCGTGCTGTCGCTGATCATCTGGTCGCTGACGATCACCGTCACCATCAAATACATCATGTTCGTGCTCCGTGCCGACAACCGAGGCGAGGGCGGGGTGCTGTCGCTGATGGCGCTGGCGCGCGGCAGTTTCCCGAAACGGTCGGCGGTGATCCTCGGCATCGGCATTGTCGGCGCGGCGCTTTTTTTCGGCGACGCAGTCATTACGCCGGCGATCTCGGTGCTATCAGCGGTCGAGGGCATGAATGTCGTCACGCCGACATTCCAGCCCTATGTGGTGCCGCTGACACTGGTTATCCTGGCGATCCTGTTTGCGGTACAGCGGTTCGGCACCGGCGGCGTAGGATTGGTGTTCGGGCCGGTTACGGCGCTGTGGTTCCTGGCCATCGGCATTTCCGGCATTAACCACATCATCGCCGATCCGGAAATCCTGCTGGCAATCAGCCCACATTACATCGTGTCGTTCCTGGTCAACTCGCCCGATGTCGCCTTCGTCACGGTTGGTGCGGTCTTCCTCGCCGTCACCGGCGCCGAGGCGCTCTATGCCGACCTCGGCCATTTTGGCCGCAAGCCGATCGTGCTCGCCTGGCTGGCAATAGTGTTCCCTTGTCTGTTGCTCAACTATGTCGGGCAAGGCGCCTTCGTGCTGGCAAATGGCGGCGTTGTCGGTCATCCATTCTTCGAGATGAACCAGGGCTGGACGCTTATTCCGATGGTCGTGCTGGCGACGGCGGCGACCGTCATTGCCAGCCAGGCGGTGATCTCCGGCGCTTTCTCGCTGACCAGGCAGGCGGTGCAGCTCAACATGCTGCCGCGTTTCGTGATACTGCACACGTCGGAAAAACAGTCGGGCCAGATCTATCTGCCGCGCGTCAACCTGCTGCTGGCGCTGGTGGTGATGTTGCTGGTGGTCGGCTTCGGCGAATCCACCAGACTGGCCTCGGCCTACGGTATTTCGGTGACCGGCAACATGCTGGTGACGAACATACTGCTTTTTGTTGTCATGACGCGCATCTGGAAATGGCCGCTCGGCATCGCGGTCGCCTTGATGGCGGTGTTCGCCTTCGTCGACACCGGCTTCTTTGCAGCCAACATCGTCAAGGTGTTTGAAGGTGGCTGGGCCTCGCTTGCCATTGCCGCAGTTATCGTGATGACCATGTGGACTTGGATAAGAGGCACCAGGTACCTCTTCGAAAAAACCCGCCGGAACGAGATCCCGCTCGATTTCCTTGCCGGCAATCTGCTGAAGAAGAAGCCGCATCTGGTTTCGGGCACCGCGGTGTTCCTGACCAGCGATCCGCTGAGCGCGCCGACGGCGCTGATGCACAGCCTGAAGCATTACAAGGTGCTGCACGAGCAGAACGTCATCCTTTCGGTGGTGACTGCACCGCAGCCTGTGGTGCCCGACAGCGAGCGCGTCAAGATGGAGACCGTCAACGAGCTGTTCATGCGGGTGACGCTGACCTTCGGCTACATGGAGCAGCCCAACATCCCGCGCGCGCTGGCGATCTGCCGCAAGCAGGGTTGGAAGTTCGACATCATGACGACATCCTTCTTCCTGTCGCGGCGCTCGCTCAAGGCATCGCCCAATTCCGGCATGCCGGTCTGGCAGGACAAGCTGTTCATCGGGCTGGCGCGCTCGGCGGCCGATGCGACGGAATATTTCCAGATCCCGACCGGACGCGTCGTTGAGATCGGAACCCAGGTGGCTATCTAGACAAACGGCCGTGCCCTTCGAAGGGCACGGCCATTTGTCAGGCTCAGCTCACCAGAGCCGCCTTGTTTGCTTCAAGAAATTGCTTCAGCGGCTGCGGCTTCCTGCCGGACAGCGTCTCGACCGCGTCGGTTACCATGCTGATGCGACCGGAGCGAGTGTTGGTGTCGAAGGAAACGACGATGGGGGCGAAAGCCTCGGGAACGCCGGCTGCCTTCAATCCCTCGGTCAGCGCTTGGTCCGAAAGCTGGACGACTTCGATCGGCTTGCCGGTAACCTCGGCGACGAGGCCCGCGATCTCGGCGACCGTATAGGCGTGCGGGCCTGTCAGCGTGTATGTCGTGCTTTCGGTTGCTCCCGACGCGAGGCCGGCGGCGATCGCCGCGGCCATATCGTCGCGCGCGCCATGGGCAATGCGGCCATCTCCAGCGGACGTGTACCACTGCCCCGAGGCGATGGCGTGCGGCAGCGCCATGAACAGGTTCTCCTGATACCAGCCATTGCGGAAGATGGTGTAGGGAATGTCGCTCGCCTTGATTGCCTGCTCGGTGCCGTGGTGGTCAGGAGCAAACAGCACCGGCGATCCTGGTTCCGGATTGGGCATCGATGTGTAGAGCAGATGCGAAACGCCCGCGCTTTTTGCGGCGGCGACCGCGGTCTCATGTTGCTTCAGGCGCTTGCCCGGAAGGGCGAGCTCGTTCGTCGAAATGATCAGAACCCTGTCAGCGCCGGTAAACGCACTGGCCAGCGATGCGGTGTCGTTGAAGTCGGCCGCCCTGATGGTGACGCCGCGCGCTGCCAGATCGGCCAGATTTTCCGGATTGCGGGTGGCGGCGATGATGCGCTGAGGCGGGACCTTGAGCGTGTCAAGCAGATGATTGATGACGCCGCGGCCAAGCTGGCCGGAGGCGCCGGTGACGAGAAGGGTGTCGGTCATGAGATGTCCTGACGTTGCGCCGAAGCGGCGGGTGCATATGTAAGTCTCAAAAAGAGACCAGCGCTAAAATAGGAATTGACCGACCCTCGTAAAGAAGGCAGTTTTGCGGGAGGTAGGCACACCCAGGGAACCAGCCATGGACGGCAGGATCGTCAATCTGAGATCGAAGCTCGAGATCTACAAAGCAGGCAACGGTGGCGCAAAGCTTGCGGATTGCCCTATTCGCGATGTGATCCAGGGCATCAGCAACAAATGGAGTTCGCTGCTGATGATGGCCTTGGCCGAGAAGCCGTACCGCTTCGGCGAATTGCGGCGGCTGGTGCCCGACATTTCACAGCGCATGCTCACCCAGACGCTGCACGATCTGCAGCGCGACGGCTATGTGCATCGCCAGGTGTTCCCGACCAAGCCGCCGAGCGTCGAGTACAGCCTCACCGATCTCGGGCGCTCGATGTTCGGACCCTTGCATCAATTGATGCAATGGGCCGAGCTCAACCACGGCGCGGTGCGTGAAGCGCGTACTGTCTTCGACGCTGCCGAAGACTGAGCCTCAACGCCGAACACGGCGGCTTGATCTAGGGACAGCGCTAAAGGATTGTCCGGCCTGGATTGGGTCGGGCAAATGGGCAATTCTCTGGATATCGCGATTGCCGGCGCCGGTCCGGCTGGACTTGCCGCCGCGCTCTATCTCAAGCGCGCCGGGCATCGAGTTACTGTCTTCGAGCGCTTCCAGAAGCCAAAGCCGGTCGGGTCCGGGCTGATCCTGCAGCCGACCGGGCTGACGGTGCTTGCCGATCTCGGCCTGCTCGAAGACATTCTGGCACTGGGCAGCCGCATCGACCGCCTGCATGGTGCAGACACCAGAACCGGCCGCACAGTGCTCGACGTCCGCTACGATGCCCAGCGCGGCGGCCGTTTCGGGCTGGCGGTGCACCGCGCGGCTCTGTTCGGCGTGCTCTTGCGCGCCGTCCGGCGCCAAGCGATCACCATCGAGACAGGTATCGAGCTCGAGACGCTGGAAATTGGCGAACGGGCAACATTGGTCTGCGGCAACGGACGAAGGATAGGGTCGTTCGATCTGGTAGTGGATGCAAGCGGTGCGCGCTCCAAATTGCGGCAGTGCGTGAACAATCCGGGCGAACCGCGACCGCTCGCCTATGGCGCGTTCTGGGCCTCGCTCGGCCGGCGTAAGGGTTTCGACGAGCATGCGCTGCTGCAGCGCTACGACAGAGCGAGCGTGATGATCGGCGTGCTGCCGATCGGCCGGCCGGAACCGGGTGCCGGGAAGATGGCGGCATTCTTCTGGAGCCTGAAGCCGGCGGATGCCGAGCAGTTAAGGGCAACGGGCCTCGAGGCATGGAAGGCGAGACTGGTCGGGCTGTGGCCCGAATGCGCGGCGTTCACCGACCAGATCGACAATTTCGACCAGCTTTCGCTGGCGCGCTATGGCCATCACACGATGAAGACGCTAGCCGGACGGCGATTGGCTGTTATCGGCGATGCGGCGCATTCGACGAGCCCGCAGCTCGGGCAGGGCGGGAACATGGCGCTGCTCGATACAGCAGCGCTCAACTACGCGCTCATAGGAACGGTCCGTATCGATACTGCACTGGAGGCCTACGTCCGGGCGCGGCGATGGCATGTGCGGGTCTTTCAGGCGCTGTCGCTGGTGCTGACGCCGTTCTATCAGTCGGATTCAACCGCGATGCCGTTCGTCCGCGATAGGCTGGTGGCGACGCTGGCGAAAATCCCGCCGGCGCCGCAGTTTCTTGCTTCCATGGTTACAGGAACGGTGATTGATCCGTTCAGGCCGATCGGGCTTGCGGAAGCGCTATGGCCGGATCGTTTCGGCGCATGATTTCCGAAAGATGCGAACCCTTCGCCTGCAAGAACGTATGGAGGCGTTGCGCATAGTCGGGAGCGACCGCGCCCTTCACGGATGGGCGTTCGTGCAACACCTCGCGCCAGGCCTGGACATGCGGCTTTCCGTCCAGGATGCCGAAATCGCCGATCCGGACGAAGACGTCGAAATAGCGAAAGATCGGCCCGTAGACCGCGTCGACCAGTGAAAAACGCTCGCCGTCGAACCATGGTCCAGCCGCGCCATTCGCCAGTTCCACTTCCAGGCGATCGAACATTGCCGACAGAGCCTCGCTTTCGGCGAGAAAGGCGGCTTCGGTGAGTGCTGAATAGAAGCGGCCGATGGCATTGAGGATTGCCGAGCCGAACTCAATCCAGGCACGATGCCGGGCGCGGGCGTAGGCACCGGTCGGATGCAGCGGATTGGTCTGGGTTTCCTCGAGAAATTCGAGGATGACGAGCGATTCGAAGATCACCGTTTCCTGGCCGTCATGCTCAACGCGAAGCAGTGGCACCTTGCCAAGCGGCGATATCGCCTTGAACCAGGCAGGCTTGTTGGCGAGATCGACCGTGACGCGCTCGAACGGCACGCCCTTTTCGCGAAGTGAAATCGCCGCGCGCTGCACGTAGGGACAAAGATGGTGGCTGACGAGAGTGAGCTTGTCGGTCATCTCACTCTCCCCAGACATAGTTCAAGGCGCCGTCCTCGACGCGGGTGGAGAGGAACATCAGGCGGGAGCCCTTCGGCGCCGGGCCTTCGAGGCGATCACCGTTCGCCATGTCGAACGAGGCGCCGTGCCATTGGCAGACGAGCTTGCTGTCCTTGCAGTCGAGCGGGCCACCGAAATGCAGGCAGACATTGGCGGCGGCGCGGATACGTTCGCCGCTGCGGTAGACATGGACCTCGCGGCCGAAAAACGGAGCGATCAGGCTGCCTGTTTCCGGAATGTCGGCGATCTTGCAGATTTCATGCTTCATCGGAATTGCCTCTCACGATTGATGCGATTGCATCTATCTAGATGCATTTGCATCGATCGTCAAGCTTGATGCAATTGCATCTATCGCCTATGCTGCAACCATGACCGGGATTCCTTCACCTCCAGCCATCAAGGCCTGGGCCCGCCTGATGCGGGTCTCGCGCCAGCTGTTGGAAAGAGCAGAGGACGCGCTGAAGGACAGTGGCTTGCCGTCGCTTGCCTGGTACGACGTCCTGCATGAGCTTGCCGAGGCAGGCGAGGGCGGATTGCGGCCGTTCCAACTCACCGAGCGTACCCTGTTTGCGCAATACAACATCTCCCGGCTCCTGGCGCGGCTCGAAGCCGACGGGCTGGTCGAGAAGCTTCCAGTTGCCGATGACGGCCGCGGACAAACAGTCCGCATCACCGGCAACGGGCGCGAAACGCGCCGCCGCATGTGGGCCGTCTACGGCCGGTCGATTGCGGAGTTGGTCGGCTCCCGGCTTTCCAATGATGATCTCGACACGCTGTCAGCGCTGCTTGGGCGGCTGCGCCATCCGGCCGTCGTGGAGTGACACGCCTTCGTGCCGAAGCTGGCGCCGATCGGCGAGGTCAGGCACTGCCCCAGAGAAACGCCAGCGTCGCCAGAACGCCAAGCCCGACGCGGACCAGATGCAGATTGCCCCATTTGACGATCAATGTCCGAGCTTCAGGATTGACGGTGTTCGCGTCCATTGCCTCCAGCAGCCGATTTGCCGGCATCATCACCAGCAGCGTCCATGGCCAAGGCAGGATGATCAGCACTGCGCCGGCCAGATAAGCGAGATTGCCGGTCTGCCACCACGCGACGAGGCCCAGAATACAGGCGATGACGGCGATCGAGGCCTGCATGGCGGCGCCGCGCTTGTAGGAAGGCTGCCATTCCTGCAGCAATGCTTTGTCCTCGAGGCGTAGCCGCGCCGGCTGTTCGGCGACGCTGACGTAGATAGCGGCACCCGCGAATGCAGCGGCGACGATCAAGGCAAGCAATCCGGCGAGCATGATCCGTGTCTCCCGTGATGCCCTGCATGGAGGGCGTTACAGAAATAAGGGCTTGCGCCGGGCCGGGCAATACGTCATAAAGCCGAACCGTAACGTACGGTACGCCATCGAGTTCGTGTCTGAACTGCGGGTGAGTTTGCCTCCTGAGGAAAGACTGTGTTGCACGCTGTGACCGACATCGACACCAGCGAGATGCTGACGGAGCGGCAGAAAGCCGTGCTCGACGCCGCCCTTCGCCTGCTGGTCGAAGAGGGCGATCAGTTGACCATGACCGCCGTGGCGCGGCGGGCGAGCTGTTCCAAGGAAACGCTCTACAAATGGTTCGGCGATCGCGACGGACTATTGACGGCAACGGTACAATGGCAGGCGTCCAAGGTGCGGGTAGTGCCGGTCGACCGCAAGGGGCTCGATCTCGCCTCGCTGACGGTAAGCCTCGAGCGCTTCGCTTCGGACTGGCTCAAGGTGATTTCGAGCGACACCTCGATCGCGCTGAACCGGGTGGCTGTTGGCCATGCTGGTTCGGGCAAGGACGATCTCGGCGCCATCGTTCTGGAGAATGGCCGGTTCGCGCTGGCCAGGCGCCTGAAGCCGGTGCTGGAGGCCGGCAGGCAGGCCGGGCTTCTCGAATTTTCCGACGCGGAGGCGGCATTCCGCACCTTTTTCGGGCTGGTTGCCCGCGACGTGCAGATCCGCCTTCTGCTTGGCGACCGGCTGGAATTGACTGATGCGGCGATCGGCGGCGATGCCGTCCGGGCGACGCAGCAGTTTCTCGCTCTTTACGGGGCAAAAACCGGGCCGCAAGGCCTCTGAATTCAAAACGGGAAGGAAGAAAAATGCGTGTCTATTACGATCGCGACGCCGATCTCAACCTGATCAAGGGCAAGAAGGTCGCCATCATCGGCTATGGCAGCCAGGGCAGGGCGCATGCGCTCAACCTCAAGGATTCCGGCGTCAAGGATATCGCCATTGGCCTCAAGGCCGGCTCGGCGACCGCCCAAAAAGTCGAGGCCGACGGGCTCAAGGTGATGAGCGTGGCCGATGCTGCCAAGTGGGCCGACCTGATGATGATGGCTACGCCGGATGAGCTGCAGGCCGACATCTACAAATCCGAGATCGCGCCGAACATCCGCGACGGCGCGGCAATCGCCTTCGCCCACGGCCTCAACGTGCATTTTGGGCTGATCGAGCCGAAGGCCTCGGTCGACGTCGTCATGATCGCCCCGAAGGGGCCAGGCCATACGGTGCGCGGCGAATACCAGAAGGGCGGCGGCGTGCCGTGCTTGGTCGCGGTCAACCAGGACGCTTCGGGCAATGCGCTCGATTTGGCGCTCTCCTACGCCTGCGGCGTCGGCGGCGGCCGCTCGGGCATTATCGAGACCAATTTCCGCGAGGAGTGCGAGACCGACCTGTTCGGCGAGCAGGTTGTGCTGTGCGGCGGTCTGGTCGAATTGATCCGCGCCGGCTTCGAGACGCTGGTGGAAGCCGGCTACGCGCCGGAAATGGCCTATTTCGAGTGTCTGCACGAGGTCAAGCTGATCGTCGACCTGATCTATGAAGGCGGCATCGCCAACATGAACTATTCGATCTCGAACACCGCCGAATGGGGCGAATACGTCTCGGGCCCGCGCATCATCACCGCCGACACCAAGGCCGAGATGAAGCGCGTGCTGAAGGACATCCAGACCGGCAAGTTCACCTCGGAATGGATGCAGGAATATCGTGCGGGCATGTCACGCTTCAAGGGCATCCGCCGCAACAACGATAGTCACCAGATCGAGGAAGTCGGCGCCAAGCTGCGCGCGATGATGCCCTGGATTTCCAAGAATAAGCTGGTCGACAAGGCCAAGAACTAATCACGAATCTCACCGTCGTGAAAAAGGGCCGATGGAGCAATCCGCCGGCCCTTTTGCGTTGCGCTGTTTACGGAATTCTCAGCAGGCGCGCTATTCTCGCCACCGTGGTATGCGTGTGCGGGGCATGGCACAGATTGCCAAGGGGGTGAGAGTTGGAACTCAAATTTCTGTTGATCGGGTTTGCCTGCGCGGTTGCCGGCATGCTCTCCCTCGTCACCTTCCTGAAGTGGAGGGAGGTGAGGGCGGTCAGCCGCTGGTCTCCAACGCCGGGAAAGATCGTCTCGTCGCGGGTCGAGGCTCGCGAGGTGACCAGTTCGGGATCCGGTTCGGACAGCAGAGGGTCGACCGAGATGCGCAACTTCCCGGCGATCACCTTCGAATACAAGGTGAACGGCAAGAAATTTCGCAGTTCGCACTACAGCGTGCGGGAGAACGTTGGAAACTTCGCCGTAGCGGAAATCCTTGCGCGATTTCCAAACGGGGCTGGCGTAACCGTTTTCTACAATCCGGCCGATCCAGCCAAGGCCGTGATCGAACGCACCATGCCCGACGGCTCCTTCAAGTTCATGGTCCAGCTTTCGGCCGGGCTGGTGGTTGGCGCCTTTGTATTGGTCTTTTCCGTCGGCGGCGTCCTGGAAGCGATCGGGCCGCATTTGCCCAAACCGCAGAACCTCAGCGCCGCGGCCCTGTTGCTTTTCATGGGATTGTTTGTCCTGCGAATGGGCTTTGCCCAGAAATCCCTGGCGGAACTGGCGGCCAATTGGCCCGTCACCGCAGGACGAATCGATGCCTCAGGCCTGCAGAAATTTGAGACCCGCGACAGGTCCGGAGGCGGCTATCGACCCTGGCGCGCAGTCTTCAAATCCCGCATCGTCTACAGCTATAGCGTCGCCGGCCAGCGCTACGCCGCCGATCGCATCGCTTTCGGCGCAAACGTGACGGCTTCGCTGCCGAGCCTCGTCAGCGGTCAATCGCAGCGCTACCTCGAGGGCGACAAGGTCGAGGTCCACTACGACCCCGCCAATCCCGCTGCAGCGGTTCTCGAATGCAGGGTGAGCGGGCTCTGGTTCCTGTGGGTCTGCGCCGCTGGCTTCCTCGGTGGAGCCGCGCTGCTTGTCGGGGTGATCTAGTGCTGAAGCTGCCGTCCGAGACGCTGTAGATCCAGAGGAAGGGCACTTGTCTTCAGCATCTGACAAGAACACCGCTGTCGAAGCCAGGCCAAGTCAATCTCACCGTCGCACCGTCGACAACAATATGGATGACACGGGAGAACGGCTCTTCGGCCGACGGGTTGGATCCGTAGCATTGGCTGGCCCGCGCCACCCAGCCCGTGGGCGTCTTGAGGAACGTTGCGTGTTCGCAGCCGAGAGCAGGGACCGACAGCGCGTCGCGGTACAATGTGTAGACAGTCTGGCGTTGAACATCCGCAACGGCGGTACAGTTCGATCTGTTCCCGGACCATGTGCCCACATACTGTTCCGCGGCGAAGGCGTGGCCGCACGAAAATGCTAGAATCGAAGTGAGCATCAAGAGATTTCGCATCATCGATTCTTTCTTTTCGACGTGGCCTTGGGCCATGCTAAAGCATCGATGCTTAAACTTCACAATGATGCTGCTCCAGGGACTCAAATGATCATCCGCAAAGCAGCAGCTATTTTTCTGAGCATGCTGAGCCTGTTGCAAGCAGCGAACGCAACAGAATGTTCGCTCAGCCATGCGACCTATCGCGAGCCGCGTTCGGGAGCGACGATACAGTTCCGGCCAACCAACAACGAGCCGGCTGCGCTGACGACAGAGGTCTTTTCGCTGATCGTGCCCAACACCGACATTCGTCTGCCGTCGGACATCACCTGGACCAATGGCAAGTACTCGTTTCCTGTGGGCACGATCCGGCACACCTGCACCGACGACGATCGCGAGGCGGGTCTCGAGGACGGCACCGGGCTGTGCAGAGTGTGGGACGGGCAGGTCTATGCGTTCAACGCAGGCGGTGCCGAGCAGTTGAGCTCCCGCCAAGCCTCGCCGGCACCGGCAGGGTTGCTGTTGCCTGACTTTGGCGCGATTTTTACCGAATGGCCCGATTTCGCCAAAGCCAATCCCGACGGTTCAGCCTGGGACGCCTTTAGCTTGACGGGTTGTAGCGATGAATAGCAAGAGGCTGCCGGCCTGCATCTTCGCCCTGCCGGTCCTTATGGCCATGGCCACCGGCGCTCGTGCCGACCAAAGCAAGCCGTCGCGTCCGACTGTCGACAAATGCGCTTGGGAACGGCTGGCGGACAAGGATGTCGGGCTGGCTGCCTGGGTGCAGCGCTGCGATTTCGGTTTTCGCCGGATTCATTTCGAGCTTGGCGGCAATGCGCTTGCCATCAAATACAGCGACGGCGGGCCGGCCGATCCCGTCGTCGAAGTCTTCGATATGCTGCCGGGCGAAGCGGCCGTCGCTGCGTTGCAGCGCATTTTTACGCAGAAGACCGAGAAGGCCGTCAGCACACGTTGCGTGCTCATGCCTTACACCGAAGGGGTCACGCCCGTAGGCATCATGCGATACGTCTTTAGTCCCGACGCCGCCTATCATGAGGAGTTGAACGCCGTTGCCAACCCTGACGAGGTCGGCGAACCGCCTTGCGGCGAATGGGGCGAAGCCCCGGACGGCATTCAGTATTTCGAGGTGCAATCACCCGAACTGCGAACGCTTCTATTCGTTCGCGTCGGCCAGGATGAGCCTTTGTTTGACGAGCAGACACTGCAAGTCCTGCCGCCCGGATAGCGCCGGGAGATATCAGCCGAAATGCCAACTTGGCTTTGGCTGAGTGCCGGTGAACATCACGCCGATGCGATCCTCGCGGCGCCAGCGGACCACGGCCTCGTAGGCAATGCCGTCGGTCGGAACATAGAGCAGGAACTCATCGGGCACGCGCGCGTCGATCGAGACCTTCAATTCGGCGCCGCCGGCATGCATGTTGCGCAGCGTGCATGTGACCTCGGAATTGGTCATGCCGGTCAGGATCGTCGCGCCCTTCAAGACGCGCTGCCGGCGTTTGTCCCTCTGTTCGTCCTCGGCCATTGCACGCAATCCAGCCATCTTCGCGTCTCGGGCGTTCTGATCGGGAGGATTATTAGACCTGCCTGATAAAAATAGCGTTATCACCGTAGTGAGACTGGGCGATTTTCGCGATTCCTGGCTGGAAGAAAAAGGCGCCGCGAAGCACGGCGCCGAATGATGCTTGTTGTCGGCCTGCTTACCTATAGGGCGAGTAGCATTGCTGGCGCGGCCCGTAATAGGGCTGGAAGGTGTTGTCCCAGGCGCGGTACGACCGGTAGCGATTGTAACACCATTGGACATGTGCACTGGAAAGCCGCCCTGCGCGATAATAGCGGCGCGGTGGCGGCGCGTCGTAGTAGTTATAGCTGTTGTACAGGCTGCCAAGGCCGAACCCCAGGCCCAAGCCAAGAATCGCGGCGCCCGCACTATCATCATAGTAGCCGCCGCGGTAATGGCGGCGATGGTGGCGCCAGCGCCAGCTGTCGTCCCAGCCGCCATTGTCCCAGTGTCTCGAAAAATGACGGCCGCGGAAATTGTGGGACCGCCATCTCCAATCATTGTCTCCGTGCCATTGCCGAAAGCCGCGATTGCGCCAACGCCAGATCTGCCTGTCGTTGCCGCCTGCCCAATCTTCACGAATTTGCACGATGTCGGCGGCATTGCCCGCCACCGGCAGTAGGGGTTTGGGCATCGGCCCGGCAAGCGAGGGGGCCGAGAGGCCGGCTATCAGACCGAGGGAAATCAGCCCGGATCTGACGGAAGATAAAAAGAGCGGTTTCATCGCACTCTCCGAAGGTTCAGGCCCCACGCCCAGAATACCCCGGGGAAGGGCCTATTGATGGAACTTTCCATCTGAACGGAAGATGAACAAAAAGGTTCCGTCAACCATGGCGAGCGCGCGATCAATCAGAGCCGCTTGGTTTCTGCGCCCTTGTTTTCGGGCGCGCTTGCGGGCAAAGGTCAAAGCCATGTCGCTGCGCCTTGCCACCTTCAACGTCGAAAACCTGATGAACAGGTTTGATTATTCCGGATACCGCAATCAGCTCAACGAAGATCGCACGCTGGCGCTTTTCGACATCCAAAGCGAGGCCGAATACAAGATGCTCGAGCAGGCGCGGGCGATCGCGCAATCCGACGACACGCGGCAGTTGACGGCGCTGGCGATCGCGGCCACCCGCGCCGACATTATCTGCATGCAGGAGGTCGACAACATCGAGGCGCTGAGGGCCTTCGAATATGGCTATCTGTTCAAGATGGTGGGGCAAGGTTACCGGCAGAAATACACCACCGCCGGCAATGATTCGCGCGGCATCGACGTCGCCCTGATGATGCGCAACGAGACCGCGCAGGGCCAGCCGATCGAATTCGTGCGCATGACCAGCTACGCCTATGTCACGTTCGAGCAATTCGGACTGCACACGGCGGAATTGGCAGCGCTTGGTCACCAGGCCAATGAACGCATCTTCCGGCGCGACTGCCTGGAAGTCGATCTGACCGTGGCTGGCGCGCCGTTGACGCTCTATCTCGTGCATTTCAAGTCGATGGGCTCGCCCCGCAACGGCCTCGACGGCCGCGAGGCGACAATGCCGCTGCGCATCGCCGAGGCGCAAGCGGTGCGCCGGATCATCGAGGAGCGTTTCGGCAAGGACCATGCCGCCGACAAGCGCTGGGCAATCTGCGGCGACATGAACGACTACCGGCAGCGCGTGAAGATCACCGGCGATGCCGTCGACGGCTATCGCTTCGAGGTCATCGACGAGACCCGGTCCTGCATCGACGTGCTCACTGCCGGCGGCTTTTGCGAAAACGCGGTCGAGCGGCGGCCGGAAATGGATCGCTGGACTTTCTATCACACGCGCGGACCGGAAGAGCGGCATCTCTGCCAGCTCGACTACATCCTTCTGTCGAGGGCGCTAGCCAGACAGAACGCCACCGCCGTTCCCGATATCATCCGCAACGGCCAGCCTTGGCGGACTATTTTTCCGGCGGGTCAGGAGGTCGAGCGCTTTCCACGCGCCGGATGGGACCGGCCGAAGGCATCCGACCATTGCCCTGTAGCAATTGCCCTCGACATGGCGTGAGACAGGCGTGAGTTTCGACCTGCCGCGCAACGTCATCCTGCCGGTCGATGCCATCGACGTCAGGCTCGATCCCGGCCCGCATCCGTTCGAGCGCGATAATGCCGAAGCGATCGCCGCAAACTGGCGGCGTGAGACCGCAGCCAAGCCGGCGCTTTTCGACGGCACCGTGGTGCTGCTTTCCGCTCTCAGCTATCGCGACAATCGCCTCCTTGGCCGCTGCCATGCGGTGCGGTATTCGACCTTCATGCTTTGGCGCGGCAATCGACAGGTGGCCGGGGCCGAGCACGCCTATGCCCATGCCATGCTGGTCGCCGGCGACAATGCGCTGGTGGCGATCCGCATGGCGCCGCATACGGTCAATGCCGGGCGCATCTACTTCGCCGCCGGTTCGTTCGAGCCAACCGATTTCCGCGACGGCCTTGTCGACGTCGACTTGAACATGATCCGCGAGGTGCGGGAGGAGACCGGCCTCGACCTGTCAGGCGCGACACGCGGCAAGCGCCACTACGCCCTGTCGACGGCAAGCGGCACGGTGATCTTTCGCCGCTACCGCGAGACGGCCTCCGCCGACGACCTGGCACAGCGGATCAGCGCTTTCGTCGCGGCCGAGTCAGAGCCTGAAATCGAAGGCCCCGTCATCATCCGCAATGCAGCCGACCTGCCGGACGGGTTGATGCCGCATATGAGACCGCTGATCGAATGGCACTTTGCGGGCAAGGATTCCGACTCTAACGTCGCGACCTGCCTTCAATAGCCTTGTCGCTACGGGCAGCGACAAAATACAGCAGCACGCCGAGACCCAGGAGCGCCCCCATCGCCGTTCCCATCGTCTGCCCAATTACCTGCTGGAAGTCAGCGGTGACGCGATCGGGATTATCCATTCCATAACGGATCAAATTCCACCAAAGCCCTGCCAAGGCGGATTCGACGATCACCATCGCCAGAGCCAGTCGCCCTTTCTTGCTCATCCATTGTTCCCCCTTAGTCCCCAACAGCATTGTTATCATTGCAGATTGTGCTGCGACAAGGGCAGGTTGCACATAAAAGTGGCAGCGTCGCGAGGCGACATTTGCTGCAACGCTCTATTCATGCCTCAGCGCGTCGATGGGGTTGAGCCGTGCGCCGCGCAGCGCCGGGAAGAAGCCGAACACCATGCCGATCAGCGCGGAGAAGCCGACCGCAAGCAGGATGACCGCCGGGCTTGGCGCAAACGGGATCGTCAGCGTCACCGAGGCGAGGCCGGCAAGGGCCAGGCCGATCAGGATGCCGATGATGCCGCCAAGCAGCGACAGCACGGTTGCCTCGACCAGGAACTGGATGAGAATATGCTTTTCATGGGCGCCGATAGCGAGCCTGATGCCGATCTCGCGCGTGCGTTCGGTTACCGACACCAGCATGATGTTCATAATGCCGATGCCGCCGACGAGCAGGCTGACGCCGGCGACGGCACCGAGCATGCCAGTCATGGTGGTGGTGGCGCTGGCCATGGCATCGGCGATCTGGGTCATGTCGCGGATCGAGAAATCATCGTCACGGTCGGGCGTGATGCGGCGCGTGTCGCGCAAGATGTCCTCGACGCGCGTCTGCAGCACCGTGGTTGGCGTACGGTCGTCGGCGGCGACATAGATCGATTCGATATCGCGATTGCCGGCAATGCGACGCTGATAGGCGGCGAGCGGCATCAGCACGACATTGTCCTGGTCCTGGCCGAAGCCGGTATAGCCCTTCGGTTCCAGCAGGCCGATGATCTTGCAGGAGGTGCGGTTGACGCGGATGATCTCGCCTTCGGGGTCCCCGGCGCCGAAGAACTGCTGGCGCACCGTCTCGCCGATGAGGCAGACGCCGGTCCCCGAGCGGGTTTCCGAATCGCTGAACGGGCGGCCCGAGACCAGCTTCCAGTCGCGGGCATCGAGATAGGCGCTGTCGGTGCCGGTGACGCCCGAGGTCAGGCTTTCGGTGCCGAAAATGACGCGTACCTGCTTTTGCGAGGCCGGCGAGATGGCGCGCGCGCCGTCCAGATGCGCGACAAGCGCTGCAAGATCCTTGTCGCCGAGCGGCCGGACCACCTGGTCGAGCCCTCCAGGTCCGCCAGGCCCGGCAGGGCGGCCGGAACGGACGACGAGCAGGTTGCTGCCGAGCTTGGAAATATCGGACTTGACCTTTTCGGTGGTGCCCGAGCCGATGGTCAGCATGGCGATGACGGCAGCAACGCCGATGACGATGCCGAGCAGCGTCAGGAACGAGCGCAGCACGTTGCGGCGGATGGAGCGGAGCGAGAGGCGGACGGTTTCCCAGATCATGGCTAGGCCATCTCGAGATTGGCTGTGTCCGAGGCGACATGGCCGTCGAGGAAACGGATCGTGCGCTGCGCATAGCCGGCAACATCGGCTTCGTGCGTGACCATGGCGATGGTCAGGCCGAGCTCGCTGTTCAGCTGCGTCAGGAGCTCCATGATCTCGTGCGTGCGGGCGGTGTCGAGATTGCCGGTCGGCTCGTCGGCAACGAGCAGCGTCGGCCTGGTGACGATGGCGCGGGCGATCGCCACGCGCTGCTGCTGGCCGCCGGACAGCTCGGCCGGCGTATGATGCTCGCGGCCGACAAGGCCGACCTCGGCAAGTGCCTGCATGGCAAGGCCGCGGCGCTCGCGGGCACCGATGCCGCGATAGATCAGCGGCAGTTCTACATTCTCGGCGGCCGTGGTGCGCGGCAAGAGATTATAGCCCTGGAAGACGAAGCCGACATAGAGGTTGCGCAGCACAGCGCGGCGGTTGCGGTCGAGACGGCCGGCGTCGATGCCTTCGAAGCTGTAAGTCCCAGCGGTCGGCGTGTCGAGGCAGCCAATGATGTTCATGGCCGTCGATTTGCCCGAACCGGACGGGCCCATGATGGCGACGAATTCGCCGCGCCTGATGGCGAGGTCGACGCCAGCCAGCGCATGCACCTGGGCTTCGCCCTGGCCATAGCTTTTCCAGACCTTGTCGAAGCCGATGAGGGTCGCGCCCGATGCCACGATCAGCTCCGCTGCTGCGAGGCCGTAATGACTTGCGTGCCTTCCTCCAGGCCGGAGACGATCTCGGTCAGTTCGCCGTCTGTCGAGCCGACCCTGACGTTGACCGGGTGCGGCCGGCCATTCTCCAGCACGTAGAGCATGCGCGAGCCGTCGGTGGGCTTCGTCGCCGCCTGGCGCTGGCGGTTGCCGCCGGGGCGTCCCATGCGGCCGGTGAACAGGTCGGTGAGGCTCCAGCCGCGCTCCGCCGTCTGCGCCGGCCGGTAGCGGAAGGCGATCGACGGTACGGTGAGCACGTTCTTGGCCTGCTTGGTGACGACCGAGACGGTGGCAGTCATGCCGGGCCGTAACAGAAGCTCGCTATTGTCGACATCCAGCCTTGCATCGTAAGTGACGACGCCGTCGGTGGTGACCGAGGCATAGGAAATGTCCCGGATCTCAGCGTCGAACGGCCGTTCAGGAAAAGCATCGACGGTGAAGCGCGCATGCTGGCCGGGTTTGACGGCGCCGATGTCGGCCTCGTCGACCGCGGCCTTCAACTCCATGTTCTTCAGATCCGCGGCGATGACGAACAGCACCGGCGCCTGCAGCGAGGAGGCGACCGTCTGGCCGGGATCGACCGAGCGCGTCAATATGATGCCATCGATCGGAGCGTAGATGGTGCTCTTGGCAAGATCCGTCTGCTGCACCTTAAGATCGGCATTGGCCATGGCGAGGTTGGCTTTGGCGATATCGAGCGCCGCCTTCGAGCGGTCGCGCGTGGCGGTTGCCGCTTCAAGCGACTGGTCCGTCGCCATGCCGCGCTTGGTCAGTTGCGCCGCGCGCACCAGCGCCTTTTCGTTTTCGGCCAGGGTCACGGTGGCGTCCTCGACACTCGCCGCCGCTGCCTTGGCGGAGGCCTGGGCGCGCTCGATCTGCACCTCCAGCTTGGCGGTGTCGAGCGCGGCCAGCACATCGCCCTTCTTCACCAGCTGATTCTCGTTGACCGACACCGAGCGGACGACGCCGGAGAGTTCGCTGGAAATATCGACCTGGGTGAGGGGCTGCAGCGTGCCGGTAGCCGAAACCGCGACGGTAAGGTCGGCCATGGCGGCCAGTGTCGTGGTATACTCGATCTTGGCGGGCGAGCCCGCATACCACTGGTAGCCGACAAAAGCCGCGGCGACGGCAAGCAGTGCGAACACTGCGTAAAGCCAACCGCGACGGCGTTTTGTCTTCAGGCCCTGGTGGTCAAGCCCGAGCGCCGTCTCGATGGCGGAAGCGGATTCCGTCTTTGGCAGATTGACAATCTGGTCCACGCCGGACCCCTATGTTCAGTGATATCCCATCAGTGCACAAATCAGGCCTAATGGTTCAAAATTCAAATTAAATTTCGCTCATGTTGGGAATGAGGCAGAGGACTTACTGAGATGCAGCCACGGAATTACTTGCTTTACGACGTATTCACCACCAACCGGCTGGCCGGCAATCCGCTGGCCGTGGTGCTCGACTGTGACGGGCTGGACGTTGCGGCGATGCAGGCGGTGGCGCGCGAGTTCAACCTGTCCGAAACCGTTTTCGTGCTGCCGCCTGATAATCCCAAGCATCGGGCCCGCATCCGCATCTTCACACCCGACTATGAAATGCCCTTCGCCGGCCACCCAACCGTCGGCTCGGCGATAGCGCTCGCCGAAATGGCGGGAGAGGCCGCCGGCATCTTCGTGCTCGAGGAGAATATCGGCCCGGTGCGCTGCGCTGTCAGCAAGCACGATGGTTCGACCTTTGCCGAGTTCGACCTGGCGAAACTGCCGGCGCAGCTGGAATTGTCGGCCGATCCCGAGGCGATCGGCGCGGCCCTTGGCCTTGGGCCGCACGAGATCGGCTTCGAGAACCACCGCGTTTCGTTCTGGTCGGCTGGAGTGCCTTACGTGACCATCCCAGTCGCCAATCTGGAGGCGGCTGCCCGGATCAGGCTGGACAATCAGGCCTGGTCGGAGCTCGCACCACGCAAAAGCGACTGGGCCTTCGCCAGCCCCTACGTCTATTGCCGCGAGACGGTGCACCACGACAGTGCCTTCCATGTCCGCATGATGGTGCCCGGCAATCCGTCCTACGAAGACCCGGCGACCGGCTCAGCGGCGGCCGCGTTCGCCGGCGCGATCATGCATTTCGACGGCCCGACCGACGGCGTTTCACAACTGTGGATCGAGCAGGGGCTGGAGATGGGCCGGCCTTCGCGCATTCGCCTCGAACTGAATGTCGAAGGTGGCAAACTGACGGCCGCCCGCATCGGCGGCCATGCGGTCAAGGTGGCGGAAGGCAGGCTTTTCATCTGACCATGTGCGGCACTTGGGCGATTTGTCGGTAAATGAATCGGCAGGGCTGGACATGGGGGATGTCGGCGGCTATATGCCCGCCAACGCCGGTTTTTCCGGCCGGGTGGGTGCGTAGCTCAGTTGGTAGAGCAGCTGACTCTTAATCAGCGGGTCCACAGTTCAATCCTGTGCGCACCCACCAAAAATCTCCAGGATTTGGTGGAAAGACCGTACAGCGGGATGTTTTGCGGCCGTCCGGTGGCTGCATTCATTCGAGTGCTATTGGATAGTTGGCCGCAGATAGCTGAGGATCGCTCGCGTTATGGCTATCACGCCGTCCACGTTATCGAAGTTTGTTTTGCTTTTGCCAGCGATCCATTCGAGTTCAGGATGCCTGGGCAGTCGAAGTGCATGGAATAGCGCCTCGCCCGAGAGACCGCCCAGTCCAAAGGATGTAGGTTCATCGTCTGCGTAGTAAGGGAAGTGAAAGTTCAGCCGGATCGGCCCACCATATCCAAGCTTTAGTTTCATCCCGACTAGGCCGTAGACTCATAAGCGCGAAGCCACAGTCGCATTGAGGCGAGTTGGATCATGGCGAGGAAGTTGGCTGCCAGTTTGTCGTACCGTGTAGCGACACGG